>JARKNX010000157.1 GCA_029976025.1 Aggregatilineales bacterium
CCCATGAGCAAGGGCACGGCGACGCCAAGCAGACCGGCCAGGATCACCACCCGGCCCGAACGGCGCATCTGTGCGAGGTCGACTTCCATCCCCGCTACAAACATCAAGAAGATTACGCCGAGCTCCGCCAGCTCGTTGACCGTCTCCGGGAGATGCGGCGCATCAAAGAAGGGCAGGGCTGGCACATTGAGGAGGGACGGGCCAAGAAGGAGGCCGGCCAGGATCTCCCCAAGCACGGCAGGTTGCCCGAGCTTGGAACTCAGCAGACCTGCCAACTTGGCGACCGCAATCAGGATGCTGAGTTCAAACAAGAGTTGTAAGACAGGTGACATGAAACCCTCGCAGATCAAATACGATGGGCGCTATTATACCAGAGGGAGGAAAAACCACCTGAGAGCACCGATTTCAGGACATCATGGGGCATTCATAGTATTATGTAGAGTCCTGGATGAGTAGTCACGTCCGGATTTGAAGGGATAGCGCAATAAGTCAGAACGGAAAACTCAACCCATAGGAATACCTCCTGTGAAGGGTGATACAACAGTTGTACCAAACAACGACACCCGGATCGAGGAGGTATTTCATGTTCAGTGTACACCGTTTGGCCCCGGATGGGGCCACCGTCCTGGCCTGTGCGCAGGCCGGCTGCCAGGCGTGCGTCGAACGCCTGCTGCGCCAGCACGCCGGACTGGTGCATTGGGTCATCCGGCGGGAGTGTTGCAGCGCTCTGCCCTATGGCGAGCTGCTGCATGAGGGCCAGATCGCCCTCTGGCAGGCCATTCGGCATTACGATGCGGGCCGCGGCGTGGCCTTCTCGACCTACGCCGTGCCCGTCATCCGCCACCGGCTGTGGCGCCTGGTGGCCCAGGCACAGCGGCCGCAGGGCCAGGTGGCACGGGCGACGAGTGCCGATCCGGCCGAGTTGGCGGCGCAGGCCTGGCAACACCAGGCCGTGCGGGCCGCCTTGCGGGAGGCGCTGGCGTACCTGCCCGAGCGCTCCTACCACATCCTCGTCGCCGCCTATGGCCTGGATGGTCAACCGCCCCTCAGCTTGGCCGCGCTCGGCCGCAGCTATGGCCTCAGCCGCGAACGCATCCGCCAGCTCCGCAATGACGCCCTGGTCGTGCTGCGGCTGCCGGCGCTCTCCGGTCGGCTGCGCCGGCTGTGTGACCAGACCGACCGGGCAGCCTACCAGCGGGCGCAGGCGTTGAATCGGGCCTGGTGCGGCCGGCGGCGCCGGCCAGGGGGCTGAGATGACCCGCCTGTGGGTGCCGGCCCCCACCCCGGCGCAGGTGCTCACGGAAGCCCACCTGCCGGAGAGCCCCTTCCACCAGTTGCTCGGCTTCACCCGCCGCCTGCTGCGTGCGACGCGGGACATCCCGGCCGCCGAACGCCGCCTGCTCCTGCCCAACTTCGTGGAGACCTTCCGCTGGACCACCGTCCGCCCGCGGCTGCCGCTGCGCCTGATCGTGGCGCCGACCCAGCCGGCGCCGGGCCAGGAACTGCCCGCCACACCCCCGCTCTGGCGGCCCCGTACCTGTCGTTCCCAGTACGTCTGGTTGCCGCCGGAGGCGGCGCTGGACGGCTCGCCCAGCGCCTGGCAAGGCCTGGATGACTTCGACCTCCTGCTGCGCCTGTTCGACTTCAGCGCCTGGCGGCCGATCCTGGGCCAACGCTTCGCCAGCCAGTACGGCCCGCCGCCCTTCGACCCGGTCAGCCTGGGGCTGGCCTGGCTCCTGGCCCGCTGGCGCGGCTGGAGTTGGCCCCAGTTAGTCACCGAACTGCACTCCGCCGAGCGCGGCCCGGGCTATGCCCGGCGCCTGGGCTTCCAGCCGGACGATCTGCCCAGTGCGTCGGCCTTGCGGATGGCCCTCCACCGCACAGCGCCCGCCTGGGTCGTCCAGTGCGCCGACAGCCTGGCGCTGAGCCTGTTGGCTTACGGTGTGTTGCCCGACCAGGCGACCTTCCCCCATGACCCGCCCACCCGGGGCGTCAGCCTGGCTCTCGACAGCCAACTGATCGCCGCCCGCTCGCACCTGCGCTGCCGCTACATGCACGCCAACTGTTTCCAGCCCCCAGCCGCACGCCAGTGTGCGGCGCGCACCGCCGGCCACGCGGGTTGCGCCTGTGACACGGAGGCGTGTCAGGACCACTGCCGGCTGGCCACCCCCCGCGATCCCGAAGCGGCCTATGTCTATTACCACGGCTCCAACCAGCCGCCCGTCGCTGCAGCGCTGCCCGACTCGCCCACCAGCACCCGACCACCCGGCCGCGGTAAGCCGCACTTCGGCTACAAGAGCAAGGCGTTCAACGTGCTCGACGACCGCCTGTGCACCTACTGGCCCCTGCCCGGCCCGTATGCTGCCGCCAACCGCAACGACCATCTGCAAACCATCCCCGGCTTCGCAAGCCTGCGTCGTCGTTTCCCCCAGCTCACCATCGGCGAAGTCACGGCCGATGCCGGGGAAGGCTATGACGACATTTTGCGCTACATCTACAGCGAACTGCACGCCCTGCGCCTGGTCGACCTCCGGGCCGCGGCCGGGGATGCCGACCCCCTGACCTGCCTGCGGCGCGGCTATGACGCCCAGGGCGTGCCGCTCTGCCCGCACGGCTACCGCCTGGCCTTCAACGGCCACGACTACACCCGCCACGACTCCAAGTGGGTCTGCCGCCAACGTTGTCGCCGCCAGCCGCAGCCGGACATCCCGCTGCCGCCCACCCCGACCGCCGCACCGCCCTCGGCGCCCCCGGCCTGGGCGAGCTGTCCCTATCGGACCCCCACCCAGCCTTTGGGCCAGGTCGTGCGGGTCGGTTTACGCCTGCCCGACGGCAGCACCCGCCTGGCCCGCGACTTGCCGGTCACGTCAGCCACTTACCAACTGCGCCAGGGCCGCCAAAGCTACGCCGAAAGCCGCAACGCCAGCCAGGCCCGCCGTCACCTCAAGCGCTCCCCCTGGTTCGGCTTAGCCAACAGCGCCAAAGCCACCTATCTGGGTGACATCTTGATCCTGGCCGGCAATGTCGCTCGCTTCGTCCGCGAGGCCACCCTGGCCCACGCCCGTTCGGTGCTCACCGGCGTCTGACGCCGGGCGGCGCCGCCAATGCCGGCCGCGCCGCCCGGCCGCCCCACTGCCAGCCCCCCACTCACCCCGCAGCGCGGTGGGTGCGTCACGCCGCGCCCGTCGGCGGCCACCCCCGGCGGCTGGAGTGGCTCCACCGGACGCCGCCCAGCCACCCCACCCCCCCTACCGCCGCCGCAGACCCCCGGTGCGCACGCCCAGGCCCCCAGCGCCCCCGACTTATTGCGCCGAAACGTCACCCGCATCGCCCCGGCGATCCCAAAAACCCAAACAACCCACATCCCGCCCCTCACCGCTCAGCATCCTCCTTAAATATCCCCTGGTGACTTATTGCTGTATCCCTTTGAAGTAACAATGTTGACAAGACCCGTCCTGGAGGCTAGACTCTCACGATAAGGATACTCGATTTTCCAGAGCATCGATGAAGAGACGCAAAACCCTTGTACATGCGAGCGCGCTGCTACTTGCATGCGCGTTACTCATATCGGTCGCAGGCTGCTCACGTAGCGCCCCGACGCCCACTCCCGCGCCGGTGAT
>JARKNX010000159.1 GCA_029976025.1 Aggregatilineales bacterium
ATGGCCGCGAATGGGAAGAGGGCAAGAAAATCAAGTGGTATGATGCCCCCAAAGCGGCCTGGACTCTCCTGCGATACCGTTTTACCGATTGAACAATGCTGTCCAAGACCGGCCAATCCGGCGCCCGGAACTGGTCGCGGATTGCGCTCCCAATTCTGATCTTGCTGCTGGCCCTGTGGCTGCGAGCAGGTCTGATCTGGACAAGCTCCCCGTTCGACGTTGACGAAGCGCTCTACGCCTCTTTCGCCCGCCAGATCAGTCACGAGAACAACCCGCTGCTCCTGGGTCTGGCGGTAGACAAGCCTCCGCTGGCCTTCTATCTGACCGCCCTGACCTTCAAGCTCTTCACATCGCCCAGCGAATGGGCGGCGCGCCTGCCCAACCTGGCGGCCAGCCTCATCAGCCTGCCCGCGCTGTGGGCGCTGGCCCGGAGGCTCTACCGCGATGAGCGTATCGCGGCGCTGGCGATGCTGTTCCTGGCGCTATCACCGCTGGACGCCGCGCTCGCCGCGACCGCTTTCACCGATCCGCAGGCGAATCTCTGGATACTCCTGGCCACTCTCACGATTGTTCGCGGGCGCTGGCACTGGAGCGGTATGCTGGCCGGATTGGCCTTCTGTACCAAGCAATCAGCGCTGCAGCTCCTCCCACTGATTTTGCTGATTGGCGCCATCACGAATCCGCTGAGCGCCCGGCGCGGATTGCTGCGCTTCGCCGCCGCGTTTGTCGCCATCGGGGCGCTCCCATTCCTGTGGGACGGCCTGCGCGGATCCGACACTGTCGGCTGGTGGGCGTTAGGCGCTGCCTATAACGCGCCAGATCGCCTGATCCGTTCCGATGAGGTCCTGCCGCGCTTACTCGACTGGCTGGAGCATCTTGCCGGGGGGGCAGGCGGGCCGGCAGCGCTCGCTGTCCTGGCGGCAGGCGGCGCGTTCTGGCTCGGATACGGTATCCGGCAGCATCCTCGCCAGCGTGAGACCGGCCTGGACATAGCCCTGGCCGCCTATGTGCTGGCCTGCCTGGCGATCTACTGGCTGGCTGCGTTCAACATCTACAACCGGTACGTGCTCCCGCTGCTCCCGCTGTTCGGCCTGTTGTTCGCCCGGGCGCTCATCCGCCTGGGCGACGCTCTCCTGCCGCACAGACGATCCAGGAGCGGCGCACTCGCCGCGGGTCTGCTGCTGATGCTGGTCGCTCCAGCAGCCGCAGGTGTCCGGCAGGGGATCACACCGCTGCGCCCGGCTCAGGACAGCTACCAGGGTATCGCCGAGGCAGCCGCATATCTGAACGCACTGCCGCCGGGTACAATTGTTTACGATCACTGGCTGGGGTGGCCGCTGGGCTGGTATACCGGCCAGAATCGCCCGCGCGATATGTGGCTGCGTATCACTTACTATCCCGTTCCGGAGGCTCTGATCCGTGATGCGCTCCGCGAATCGTCGCCAGAGCCGCGGTATCTGGTCACGCCAGACTGGGCGCCGGCAGCCCCCTGGCTCTCAGCCCTGAGCAGCGCGGGCATGAGGCCAGCAGAAGTGGCCCGACGCGGGCATTTCATCATCTACAAATTGGAGTCTCCGTGAAACCGGACAAGGCCGTAATATGGCTCGCTTCGCTGGGCATTCTGATGCTGGCGCTGGCTCTATTCGCCCGTCTGTTTATGAGCGGCCTGATCATTGCCCACGGCGACACCTTCACCTACTTCTACCCCTACTGGGACGCCGCCGGCAAAGCGCTGCGCGCCGGTCGATTCCCGCTGTGGAACGATCTTCTCTTCGTCGGAGCGCCCTTCCTGGCCAACAGCCAGGTCGGCCTGCTCTACCCGCCTAACTGGGCTGCCTGGCTGCTCTTTCCCGACACTCCCACCGCCGTCAGGATGAGCATCCTCCTGCATCTGTTATGGGCCGGGCTGGGCGCTTACACACTGCTTCGTGCGCCGCTGAAGCTGTCCCCGCTGGCCGCACTGAGCGGCGCCGCTCTGTTCGCCGGGGGCGGCCATCTGGCTGCCCATATTGAACAGCTCAATCAGCTTCAGGGGCTGGCCTGGCTGCCCTGGCTGTTCCTGCTGTTTCTGCTAGCCCGGACGCGAGCCGGACTGTGGCTGCCGCTGTTGATCGCAGCGCTGGCCTGTCAGTTCCTCACCGGACATACTCAAACGGTCTTCATCAGCATCGTCGGCATAGGCATACTGGCCGCCTGGATGGCGTGGCGCAGCCAGGAAACTCCTCTCCGGGAACGGCTCGCGCCGCTGCTTCTTCTGGCGACTGCCGGCTTTGGAGCGCTGATCCTGGCCGCACCGCAGTTTTTGCCTACCCTGGAATTGAGCGGCCTCTCCAACCGAT
Source organism: Aggregatilineales bacterium (assembly GCA_029976025.1). Classification (GTDB taxonomy): domain Bacteria; phylum Chloroflexota; class Anaerolineae; order Aggregatilineales; family Ch27; genus JARKNX01. The sequence continues at coordinate 2,340 of JARKNX010000159.1, forward strand.
CGGGCGGGTTACTGCCCGGAGATACGGTGGCTTTTTCACTCCCACCGGCTCTCATCGGGCGCGCTCTGCTGCCCGGCTACGATGTTGCCGTCCACAACGAATATCTGGCTACTATAGGGCTGGCCGGGGCGATACTGGCCGTAATCGGAGCCTGGGGCGTCCGGCGCGAAAGCTATAGCTGGCAGGGCTGGATCGTCCTGGCAGTCTTCAGCTTTTTTCTGGCATTGGGCAAATGGGGCGGCATGTACGCCATCCTCGGGCAACTGCCGGGATTCAATCTGTTCCGTGTGCCGGCCCGCTGGATGGCCCTGTGGGCGTTGAGCAGTAGCGTGCTGGCAGCCTTCGCCGTTGATCGTCTGCGCAGCGGGCAGATGGCAACCGGCCGCCAGATCAGAATCGCGGTCGTGATAGTCGGACTCGCTCTGATTGCAGCTACCTTCTTCTCCACGCAATCGGGCGAATCGATCCTGTCGGGTATGGAGCTGCCTTCAGCGATTGCCGTGCTCGGCTGGGGCGTGACCCTCGGCCTGGCGGTGATTATCCTGTGGCTCGCGCCTGTAAAGTGGTCGGGCCTGCTGCTCATCCTGCTGGCGCTCGGCGAGTTGTTGATCGCCTCCCAGAAAATGACCTACAACCGGCTGACCTCGCCAGATGCATTCAGCGTTACCAGGCAATCGATCCCAATCATCCTGAATCAGCAGCAAAATCATGAGCGACCGTTCAGGCGTTACCTGTCGATCTCGCAAATCATGTTCGGCCCTGTAGATCAACCGGCTCTTGAAGTGGCTTACAGGGATCAACTTTCTGCAGAAGCCGTGTACGATCTGCTGATCGCCTCCAAGCTCAAGGACGTAATCGCTCCTAACCTGAACATGATCTGGGGCCTACCCGGCGTGGATGGCTTTGACGGCGGGCTGCTGCCGCTGCGCACCTACACGCAATTCAGCCGTCTGCTGCTGGATAACCCGCCGCCGGATGGGCGCCTGCGCGAGTATCTAACCGCCGTTCCGGAGCAACGCTGGCTCGATCTTCTGGGTGTGGAATATCTGCTCACAGATCGGATGAATGATCGCCAGGCCGGCGGCATCCATTTTGACGAAACCTGGGCAATAAGCCTGGAGGCAGGCCAGACCATCACTATCGCGGACCTGCCCGACTTTGAGGCCACTGGCCTGGCCCTTCTCATCGAAGCAATACCCGGCGGGCAGAGCGGCGCCCCGATCGGCGAGGCTGTCGTAACTTCCGAAGGAGGGCGCTTCGAAGCCGTAATTGACAACGCCGCGTCAGGCGCCGGCGAATCGGATCCGCTGGTCCTGTTACGCTGGGATGCCCCCCTCACCGCCTCTGAAGTGCAGCTCACCGGCGCAGGGAGCGGCTTCATCCTGCACGGGGCGGCCCTCTATAACGAACAGGATGGGGCCTCCTATAACCTGATCATAGCGCCGGGAGGGCGCTGGCAGCGGACCGATATCGGAGATGTCAAGCTGTACAGAAATCAGGACGTGCCGCCGTTGGCCCGACTGATCGGCCGGGCCGAGATCGTCACTGATGAAGAAGCGGCCCTCGCCCGTATGCGAGAAGCCGCTTTCAACCCCGCCCAACGCCTCATCCTGGCCGGTGGAGAGCCTTTAGAAAGCGAAGGGGGCGGAGAGGTGACGCTGACCGCTTATGCGCCGGAGCAGCTCGCCTTCGCGATCAGGGCTGCTGCCGACTCCTATCTGCTGGTGTCGCAGGCACACTATCCCGGATGGACAGCTACACTGGATGGGCAGCCGGCCCCCATCCACCGCGCGGATATCCTGCTCCAGGCGATTTATATTCCGGCGGGCGAACACACTCTGACTCTGCAGTATGCCCCCTCAAGCTGGCCGGCGGCACTCATCACCGGCATGGCCGGCTGGTTACTGCTGGCCGCATGGATGCTCGTCATCCTGGTCAGGCGCAGTCTGAGGAAGGTATCCTTCAGACTTGCGTCGAATCGTCACCGGGCCATCTGATGCAGAAAGCTGATTGATGTCGCGATGCCGCGCCAGAAGCATTCCAGCGTGAACTTCTCATTGGGGCCATGCGGTCCGTCGTCCGGCAGACCAAATCCCATCAGGACAACCGGCGCGCCAAGCACCTCCTGAAAGTCGCTGACAATCGGAATCGAGCCGCCCTCGCGCCAGAAAACAGGCGCAGCGCCCCACCCCTCTTCGAAAGCAGCAATTGCTGCCTGCATCACTGGCGAACGCCGATCCGTGAAGGCTGAACGCCCGGTATGCAGCAGGCGCAAATCGGAGTGTACTGTCGGCGGAGTTATGTGCGCGATATGCGCCTTCATGATCTCGTAGATTCGAGCAGGATCCTGATCCGCCACCAGACGGCAACTGATTTTGGCCAGCGCCCGCGCCGGTAACACAGTCTTTGCGCCCGTCCCTGTCCATCCGCTGATCAGCCCGTTGACTTCCAGTGTCGGCCTGGCCCCGGTCCGCTCATGCAGCAGATAGCCCTGCTCTCCCCAGGAAGCCGGAGCGCCCGTGTCGTGCCTGAACGCCTCCTCCGTATAAGGGAAGCGGCCCAGCTCCGAGCGTTCGGCGTCATCCAGCGCCCGCACGTCATCATAAAATCCGGGGACTGCCACAGACCCGTCAGGGTTATGCAGGCCGGCAATAATCTCACACAATGCCTGGGCGGGGTTGTGCACCACCCCGCCGAAAGAGCCAGAGTGCAGATCGTGATCGGGGCCGGATATCTCCAGCTCCATATAGCACATGCCGCGCAGCGAATACACGATTGCAGGCAGGTCCAGCGATCGGGATTGCGTGTCGGAGACGACAACCACATCCGTGGCCAGAAGAGCGCGATGGTCGCGAATGAAAGCGCCAAGATGTGTCGAGCCGATCTCTTCCTCGCCTTCAATCACGAACTTAACGTTGACCGGCAGGCGCCCGTCTGCCTGTAGTATCGAATGCGCCGCCTTCAAATGGGCGAAAAACTGCCCTTTGTCATCGGAAGTCCCCCGTCCATAAAGGTTGCCGTCGCGCACGGCCGGGGTGAATGGCTCGGACTGCCACTCGGAGATCGGGTCTACCGGCTGCACATCATAATGGCCGTAGATCAGCACCGTGGGCGCCCCGGCTGCTACCTCCAGCCACTCGCCATAGACGATGGGATGCCCTTCCGTTTCATACAGCCGGGCGGTCAGGCCAGCGGCCTGCATCTGCGCCTTCACCCATTCAGCCGCCCGCCTGACATCGGGGAGGTGATCGGGCATGGTGCTGATGCTGGGGATAGAAACAAGCTCGATCAGTTCATTCAGATACTGTTGCTGGTATGCGGAAAAATATTCGCGCGGCTTCATAGGGAGCTCCTCAGGGCAATAGCAGGGCAAAATGCGCGCCGTCGCTCAGGCAAAGCAGCATATCAGGTAT
>JARKNX010000166.1 GCA_029976025.1 Aggregatilineales bacterium
TCGACCGGGCCGAGGATGTCCGGCGCTTCCAGGGGGCGCAGGTACCAGTTGCCGTTGTTGAGGTGGACGGTCAGCTCGCGCTGGAGGATGGGATAGGCCATGATCCGTCTCCTGAAAAAGAGTCGTCAGTGTACAGCAGACCGCCATCGATTGTCCGCATTGCCGTCACCTGAGCTGGCGTTGTTCCAGCCAATCGCGGATGAGCGCGGCGGTTTCGCGGTAATTATGCTCCATCATCAGGTTGTGGGCCGCCTGTTCGATCATGACGTAATCGGCCTTGTAGGCCGCGGCGGATCGCCGGCCGGCCCATTCCGGGATGGTCGCGTCGATCTCGCCGCCCAGGTACAGGATCGGCGTCTTCAGATTTTCCGGAGCCTTCCAGGGCAGCGCGTGCTGGAGCTGGATCAGCTCCGATTCAGGCCCCAGGCGGGCGTGCAATTGCTCCGGAGTCATGATCGCGCCTGGCCCGAGCAGCAGATTGCCCGCGGCACGTGGACTGCGGGCAAACTCGGCTTTGTAAGTCAGCATGGTCAGCAGGACGCCGAGCGGATCAAGCCGGGTCATAGACCAGGCCGAAGCCAGGAATCCGCCGTTCAGCGCCCAGGGCGCGACCAGGACAACCGCCGGCAGATCGCCGACGTAGCGCAAATACCACTGCGCCAGCGCCCCGCCCAGGCTGTGCCCCATCAGGACGGGTTTGATAGGCAGGCTGTCCACCGCGTCGCGCACGAAGGCCAGATAATAGTCCAGCGTGCAGGCCCGGATCGGGCGCTGCTCCGGCGAAGCGCCGTGCCCCGGCAGGCTGATCGCGTGGCTTTCCCAGCCCCAGGTCGCCAGTAGCTCCTGCCAGTCCTGCCAGCACCAGGCCGCGTGCCACATCCCGTGCACCATCAGGATCGGCGTCGCGTGCTTTCTGTCCTTCGGTAAGTAGCTGATCCATTCGATCCCATCTTCGATCTTGCTGATCCGCGTGTAGTGCTCGGTCTCCTCGCGCTGCTCGTCCGAGCGGCCGCGCGGCGCGCGGTTGACCGGCTCGCTCAGGCTGCGCTGGACGTTGCTTCGCAGAAGATGACGGGCGACCCAGGTACTCTGGATGATGGCCCACCCGGCCACGAGACCCAGCATGATCTTCGCAACGATCGACATGATTCCCCCTTGGTCTTGCCCGCCCACCCGCACCACCTGACTCTATCATGAACACGCCCGATCGGTATAGAGACGGGACACCTGGAAAGGCGGAGAACGGAAGCCGGGAGGCCGGGCAAAGCGCCGGGAAGGTCGTGTCGGATCGCTCATCTCTGCCGGACGGCGGGCATGCCGCCGGCCCCCGGTCCGTTCTTCCTGGCGCTGATTGCCGCCTCGCCGCTGTTATGCGGTATGATTGGCCAATTCATCCGATCATTGCGGAGAAGACCCGTGTTTGCCCCCAATTCCAGCCTGCGCCGCGCCCTGGCCCATCCA
>JARKNX010000223.1 GCA_029976025.1 Aggregatilineales bacterium
CCTTGCCGCCGGTGGCGTACAGGAATTGCCCGTAGCGTGTGGAGCGCAGCAGCAGCCAGAACAGGATGACCAGCGCGATCAGGTAGATCTGAAACGGGATACCCAGCGGCGCTTCGCGATAGCTGTACAGGAAGTCGCGCGGGAGCTGCCCGCCGGGGCGAGGCAGGATCAGGAGGGCCAGCCCGGCGTAGATGAAGCCGGTCGCGTAAGTGGTGACAATCGGCTGCAGGCGCAGGTAAGCCACCGCCCAGCCGTTGAACGCCCCGGCCAGCAGCCCGGCTCCGATGGTCACAGCCATGCCCAGCAAAATCCGGTCGGGCGACGAATCCTGCAGAATCATGGTGACCATGATGGCGTTGCCCAGCGACACCATGTTCCCCAGCGAGAGATCGATGCCGCCGCCGATAATGACGATAGTCTGGCCGACCGCCAGCAGGATGAGGGGCATGAAGACGCGCAGGTTGCCGGCCAGCACGCGCTGTTCCAGCAGGTTGCGCTGGAGGGCCAGGTTCACCCCCCCGGCCAGCAGGAGCAGGAGCAGGGCGAACAGAAACGGATAGCGCCGCGTCAGGTGCTGTACTCTTGACTGGTTCATTGGCCGTTACTCGCTTGTGTCGTGCCCATACTCGCGGCGACCAGGTTAGTCCGATCGAGCATCGCGCCGGATAGCTCCGCCCCGACCTGTCCATCGTGCAGCACCAGCACACGATTGCACAAATTCAGCAGCTCGTCATCGTCGCTGCTGTAGAAGATGATAGCTGTCCCCGCCTCGCGGAGCCGTTCCAGCAGGTCGTAGAATTCCGCCTTGGCCCCGACATCAACACCTTTGGTCGGGTCATTGAGCAGGAGCAGGTGAGGGTCGCGCAGCAGCCACTTGCCGATCACGACCTTCTGCGCATTGCCGCCGGATAAGCTGCTGACCGGCGCTTCGACCGACTCCATGACGATGCTGAGGTCGCCGGCCACCCTGCCAGCATCCTGGCGGGCGCGATTCATCTTCAGCGGCAGGCCGTACTTTTGCCAGGACGGCAGGTGCAGATTTTCCAGAATCGACCGGCTGAGGAGCACGCCCTCCGAGGCGCGGTCGCCCGGCACGAACGCGACCTGATGCTTCATGGCCTGGTGCGGATACCTGAAGTGCACCCTCTGGCCGGAGAGCGTGACATGGCCGGTGAAGGGGATCGCGCCGAACAGGGCCAGCAGCAGCTCCGACTGCCCCTGCCCCTGCAAGCCGCCCAGCCCCAGCAGCTCGCCGTCGTGCAGCGTGAAGCTGACATCCCGCAGGACAGCCGTGTGCAGATGCTCGACTTCCAGGCGGACTGGCGCATCCGCCGCCAGGGTGACGCCGCGAGCAGTCTGAGGAGCCGACGCCCCTTCGATCATCAGGCCGACTAGCTCGCCTTCGCTGGTCTCGCTGATGGCGCGATCGCCGACGCTGGCGCCGTTGCGCAGCACTGTCGCCCGATCCGCCACCTGGAAGATCTCTTCCATGCGGTGAGAGACAAAAACAATCGCCATGCCCCCTTCTTTCCAGCTCCTGATCAGGTCGAACAGGCGGGCCACCTGGCGGCTGTCCAGGCTGGCCGTCGCCTCATCCAGAATGATCAGGCGCGGCTGGAGGCTGAGCGCCTTGAGGATTTCCACGATCTGTCGCTCGTCCGGCGGCAGGTCCTGAACCACAACATCTGGCAGCGCCGTCTGGATCGTGCCGGCGAACAGAGCCAGCAGGTCCTGGGTACGGGCGCGCATCTCCCGCTTATCCAGGTAAAAGCCAAACTGGCGCGGCTCATGAGTGAGCCAGATATTCTCGGCCACCGTCATGTCCGGGATCAGGCTAAGCTCCTGATACACAGCGGCGATGCCGAGCTTTTGAGCATCGGAGGGGGAAGAGAAACTGACCACCCGATCATCAAGGTGTAATTGCCCCCCGTTGGGAGCAATTACACCCGTGATGACCTTGCTTAAGGTGCTTTTGCCACTTCCATTGGCGCCTAGCAGCGCGACGACCTCCCCCGAATGGACTTCCAGGTTACCGTCCGAGAGCGCTACCACGCCCCCGTACCGTTTGGTAACGTTCCGGGCAGAAAGTGACACCGTCTTCATAGTGGCTTATTCCATAAACCCGGCTGCCTGAAGCTGGGTGATGAACCCGTCGAGCGTGTACGACTCAGGCAGGTCCTTAACCTGAGCGTAAATCTCGGCGAAGTTGCTCTCGCTCACCGTGTAAGGAATCGGCACGTACAGCGTATTGCCAAACTCACCGGAGAGCTGGCTCGCGTCCACCGTGCCACCCATCAGAATTTCCACCGCCACGCGGACACCATCAGCGCCCACGCCGGGAGGATTCACCACGCCGAAGGACGTGAAGCCCGGGTGGCTCTCCCGAATCTCGTTCCAGAGCTGGATGTATCCGGCCCGCGCCTCGCCAACCATGACCGGCCATTCGGCTGGATTCGCCGTGTTGACCGCCGTCAGCGCGCCCTGAGCCATGCCGTCCTGCGTCCACACGCCGTCGATGTTGGGGATGGAAGCCAGGAAGTCGCTCATCACCTGCTGCCCGGTCGCCTGGTCCCACATGCCGGTCTCCCGCCCGACCACGTTGATGCCGGGATACTGGGCGAAGACCTCTTCCACACCGGCCATGCGGGCCTCGTTCGCCGGGTGGCCGACAAAGCCCTCAATCAGGACTACATCGCCTTCGCCGCCCAACTGCTGCACCAGCCAGCGGGCGCTGATCTTGGCCCATTCCTTCTGGTCGATGACGACATTGTAGACGCCCTGGGCGCTGACTTCCTGATCCACAGCGATGACGA
>JARKNX010000219.1 GCA_029976025.1 Aggregatilineales bacterium
CCCCTTGCTCCCCTCTTCCGTCACCATCACCGCCGTGTTCGTCGCCGCCTGTATCTCCTGCAGAATGCCCCCGATGCGACTCGTCGCCCCGCGCGACTGGTCCGCCAACTGGCGCACCTCCATCGCCACCACGGCGAACCCCCGCCCTTCCTCGCCCGCCCGCGCTGCCTCAATGCTGGCGTTCAGCGCCAGCAGCCGCGACTGGTCGGCCAGCTCGTCCACCGTGGCGATGATCTCCCCAATCTGCTGCGTCCGCTCCGACAGCGCCAGAATCGTCGTAGCAATCTCCTCCACCTGCCGGTAGATCGTCTGCATCCCCTCAACCGTGTCGGTCACCGCCTGCTGCCCGTCCTGCGCTACCCGCAACGCCTGCTGCGCCGCCCCCGCCACAACCTGCGCCCGCTCCGCCGTCTGGCTCATCGTGGCCCGCACTTCCTCCACCGTCGCCATCGTCTGCGTAACCGACGCATTCTGCTCCGCCGCCCCCGCCATCTGCTGCATAGTCGCCGCCAGTATCTCCTCCGATGCCGTGTTCAGGTTGGCCGCGGAATCCCGTATCTGGCCGATCAGCACTTCCAGCGCCTGCCGCTGCTCGCGCTCCGTGGCGGCCAGTGTCTCGATCTCGTCCCGCGCCCGCTGGATCTGCGCCCCCTGCTCGCGCTCCGCCTGCGCCCGGCGATCAATCTCCAGCGCGGCCAGCTCCGACTGGCGCAGGTACCCTTCCTGCCCCAGGACAATCTGGCGCAGGATGAAAGCCGTGGCGATAAGTGCCAGGGAGCCAATCATTATGCCAGCCAGAAACGCAACCGCCGGATCCAGCGGCTCGAACCAGCTCCGGGCCGGGCCTTGCTGCAGCACTACGTCCGCCATAAACGCGATTATGGACACCACCGTGACCCATATACTTCCCCGACTCCCCAGCATCGAGATCGAGAGGACGCTGACGAACAGAAAGCACATCGCCGAGGTGGGCAGCATGACGGCGTCCAGCAGCGACGCGGCGAACAGCAAAAAGAGGAAGCTCGCCAGCACCAGGTTAATCCCAAACTGGCCGTAGCCAGCGCGAGCCAGCCATGGATACGCCCAGCTCAACAGAGCGATCAGGCCGAGCATGATCGCGCCGATCAGAACCTGTGGAAAAGTCCGGGCGAACAGCAGCCATAACAGGAAGATCAACACCGTTTCGATCGTAAATATGATCCCTAAAACGCGGATAGCCATAGCCGAGAACTGCATCCGGCGCTCGTGCATAAGGGCGTCAACCTGCGTCTGTTCCTCGGCGCTGATAGTGAACTGTACCTTTGATACTTGCTGCATGTCCCTCAACTTAACTCCTTCGCTCACTGTCTCGCACTCAACCGGCAGCCTGACGGTAAATTCCGCTATCACACGACCTTACATCACACATTGTCACGACCATCGCCCGGCCCGGCGCGAAATCAGACCCGGTACAGCGACACCGTATCTTCCATATGCCGGGCGACTTCGTTGAGCGACTGGGCGCTGGCCTCGGCCTGGCGGCTGCTGGCGGCGGCTTCCGCGCTGGCCTGGCGGATCGCCCCCATGGCCGCCACGAGTTGATCAATGCCGTTGACCTGCTGGCGGGTGCTGGCCGCGATCTGCGTCGCCGCCTGGACCGTGTTCTCAATTGTGGTCGCCAGATCGCGGATGACTTCCCCCGCCTGGCGGACCAGCGCGGCCCCGGCATCGGCACCCTTGCTGCCCTCTTCAGTGACCATGACTGCGGTATTCGTCGCCGCCTGTATCTCCTGCAGGATGCCGCTGATGCGCCCCGTTGCCTCTTGCGACTGCTCGGCAAGCTGGCGGACTTCCATCGCCACCACGGCGAAGCCGCGCCCTTCCTCGCCCGCCCGCGCCGCCTCGATGCTGGCATTCAGCGCCAGCAGCCGCGACTGATCGGCAATTTCGTCCACCGTGGCGATGATCTCGCCGATCTGCTGCGTCCGCTCGGAGAGCGCCAGAATCGTCGTGGCGATGTCGGTCACCCGGTCGCGGATCGTCTGCATGCCGGCGACGGTGCTGGCGACAGATTCCTCCCCCCGGCGAGAAACAACCAGCGCGTTCTGGGAAGCGGTGGCGACTGCCTGGGCCCGGTCGGCGGTCTGGTTGACCGTGGTCCGCACCTCCTCCACGGTAGCCATGGTCTGCGTCACAGCGGCGCCCTGCTCGGTGACGCTGGCCATCTGCTGGGTCGAGGCGGCCAGAATTTCCGCCGCGCCAGAAGAGACCTGCATCGCCGCTGCGCGCACCTGATGCGTCAGCTCGCTGAGGCTGGCAACCATGGCGTTCAGCGTCCAGCCCAGGCGGTACAGGTCGGCCTTGGCGCTGGTCTCCTCGCTGTCCGGGTCCAGCGCCAGCCGGACGCTGAGGTCGCCGGAGGCAATCTGCTGGGCAAACGACACATAGCCGGTGATGGCCGATTCCAGGTGCTGGCGGCTCTCCTGCTCAGCCGCGATCATGCCTTCAACGCGGTCAGCCATGACGTTGAACGTATCGGCCAGATCGCCGATCTCGTCCTGCTGGCTCACCGCCACCCGGCGGGAGAAATCTCCGCGCGCGATCTGCCGGGTGATCTGGTCGATATGGGCCAGCGGCCAGGTGATGCTGCGGGTGATGCCATAGGCGAGCGCCGCTCCCATCACAATCGCTGCGACCACTGTCAGAGCCAGCGCCGCCAGCACCTGATCTACACGCTCGAATATGGTCATCTGCGCCGCTGCCACGCTCTCGCGGATGGTCTGTTCAATAGCATCCAGGCGCCGGGATATCAGGTTGAGATTGTTCTGGTTAAAGCGGATGGCGCTGTCATTCTCAGCTTCCTGATCGACCAGAACCTCGAAGGTACCCAGATACTGATCGCCCAGGCTGGATAACCGCTGCTCTTCCTCTGATGAGAGATTCGACGCTATCACCTGACTCTGAAGGACACCGGACTGACGACGGACAGCCGTCAACTGAGTTAACTGGCGCGTGAGCAGGTAGTTGCGCTCGGCAATCTGAAGGGTGTACAGCACGTCCAGAAGCTCGTGCACATCGTTTTCCTCAACGACGGCCAGCATATTCGACATGAGGCGGCGCAGGTCCCCGACATATCCTTCCGTCTCGACGCCCCGCTTCTCCATGCCGGAGGCCAGGCTTTCCAGCCACTCGCTGTAAGTATCAACAGAACCGCGCAGCACCATGACGGGCTGAATCTGATCGGGCAGGCCCGCCTGTTCCAGCGTGACCGCCAGCGCGTCGAAGTTCTCCAGCAGGCGGTCGGCCTGCTCGAGCGCGGGAGTCACATAATTGCGCCGGGCGCTCTCCAGACCGACGCGCGCGTAATTCGCCAGGTAGAGCGCTTCCAGCCGCTGAAGGTCGAGAACCTGGCTCTGGATGCCCGCGATCTCGTTACCGGCCCTGAAGGTGTAGCCGAGGACCTGCTCCAGCGTATTGTGCAGGGTCAGCAGGCCCAGCGCGCCGGCTATGCCGGCAACGACGACAAGGGCGAGCATGATGCCGAAACTCACAACCAGTCGGCGGCGGATAGTGCGGGTGAAAAAGGAAAGCAGCATTGTCGTTTCCTTCCGGCTCTGCAAGGTCCGGCGCGGGTGGCGCGTCCCGCCTCCGACTCCGGCAGGCCACGCTGATCTTGCGGGTCACGCTGACCCGGGGTCAGTTGACCTGTTCGTTGACAATCAGGGCAGGATCGCGAAGGATGGCCGATACGTCGAGGAGCACCGTGCCATCTGGCAGCACGCCCTGCAAGTGCGTAACGTGCTCAATACTGAAGGACGCCGGGACCGCCGCCAGACGATCCAGAGGGAGGGCGGCAACTTCCCCGATTTCTTCCACATACAGGGCCACGCTCATCTCGTCATTGCCGACGACGATCAGGCTGACTGGGCCGGAGACAGGGCGGCGGCGCAGGCCGAGCAGCACAGCGAGATCGATGACCGGCAGGATATGGCCGCGCACGTTGGCTATCCCGGCCACGAACGGCGGCGTACAGGGGATCGGCTCAATGCGCATACCCTCATAGACAACGGTGATCGACGCGATAGGCAGGGCATAACGCTCCCCGCTCATCGTGACCAGCAGCGCAGTCAGCTCCTCGGCCTCCTGTTGATCGTGCAGCTCATCGGCGACGCGCTCCGCCCGCGTCTTGAGGATTTGCAGCTCTCTCTCCGAAAATCGCTCATACATGGACATGTCAGCTTCCCTCTCTGTCAGCGGCGGACAGCCGGTCCAGACGGTGCAGAATCAGGCCGCGCAGCATCTCCGCTGTCAGGTCTTCTGAAAACCACAGGTGCGCGTCCGGCTCCAGGCTGCCCAGG
>JARKNX010000220.1 GCA_029976025.1 Aggregatilineales bacterium
GGCTGACCGGTCGCTGCTACGGTCTGGATGAGATCGAGGCCTGGCCGGTGCGGCTGCCGACCGAGAATGAGTGGGAGATTGCGGCGCGCGGCGAGGACGGACGTCTGTACCCTTACGAGTCGGAATTCGATGCCCGGAAGGACAACGTGGAGGGGACCGGCATCCGCATGACCAGCGCAGTGGGTATCTTCCCGGATGGGGCGAGTCCCTGTGGGCTGCTGGACATGAGCGGCAATGTATTGGAATGGTGTCTGACGAAATACACCGATCCGCCGTCGGATGCGACTGCCTCCGGGGAGGATCTGCAGTCAGACACCCGGCGGGTGGTGCGGGGCGGGTCGTGGAACCTCAGTCAGGACGCCGCGCGCGCCGTCTTCCGCTTCAGGCTCGACCCTGTCAATCGCAACTACATCCTCGGGTTTCGGGTGTGCCGTCCCCCTTCTCGTTAGGTTCTTCTGTCCACTGGTGGGGGCGGTGCGGCGCAGCCGCAGGCGCGTAGCGCCAGCCCCCGGATCGATATCGCAATAAGTTCCCGGGTACTCATATGTGCTCTCTGTGTTCCCGACCTCCTGAGACTTCACCTGAATGCCCTAGGCGGCCAGATAGTCGCGGACGGCCACCTGCACGCCGGCGCGGGCGGCGTCCTGCACCGTCTCCAGCAGGCGCGCGGTCGTGGCTTCGTCGAGGTAGGCTTCACCGCAGTTGTCGCAGACTTGCGCCGGCACGCCCTTGAATACCAGCGTCATACTGCCCTGTTCAAGGGTGACCGTCGTTGTCGCGGGGCTGGTCTCGCCGAGTTTGCAGATCACGCACTTCATGGCTTCTTGCTCCTGAAATCCGCCTTCCGCTAGTCCGGATCGGGTTCATAGGCGGTAATGATAATGGTCGTTTGCGAGTCATGGTCGTCAGCAGCCACGACATGCAGGGGGCGCTTACCGCGCCAGCCAAGTATCAAATAACTTGGATAGGGCGTATCATCCGGATACTCGCGGATGGCATCACCGCTCCGTACCACGTCGCGCACATCCTCGATTGTGATCCCGCGTTCGGCCATGCGCTGCACAGCATGCACCCGGAAGACCAGACGCTCATATTGCGGCACACGGCGCGCGCGTTGTCTTGACTGTTGTTCCACGATCCGCCTCGCACACACCGGGCTGCCTCACAGGGGGCCCCGCAACCTCTCGGCTACGTTTTCAGTATACTCCGGATTCCGTAAAATCGATTCGCCTCCATAGACCGGGCTGTGCCCACCTACCCGGCCAGGACGCCGGCCAGCGTGTCCGCATCGATGTTGCCGCCGGTGAGGAGCACGGCGGTCGGGCGGTCGCCCGCCACAATCTTGCCGCTCAGCAGCGCCGCCACGCCCACCGCGCCGCCGCCCTCGATCACCCAGCCCTGCTCGTACAGCAGCCAGCGCATAGCCGCGGCGATCTCGTCCTCGTCGGCCAGCACGATCCGGTCCACATACCGCCGGCAGAGGTCGATCGTCTCCGTCCCCTCGATCCCGCCGCTCAGGGCTTCCGCCAGCGTATCGGCGACCTGGGGGAGATCGGCCGCGTGCAGGGCGTTGTACATGGCCGGGGCGGAGCGCGCGTTCACGCCGATGACCTCGATAGCGGGGTTGATCGTCTTCACCGCGAGCGCGACGCCGCTGATCAGCCCGCCGCCGCTCACCGGCACGATGACGGCCTCAAGGGCGGGGTTTTGCTCCAGCAGCTCCAGGCCGCACGTCCCGGCCCCGGCGATGATGGCGGGATCGTTGTACGCGGAGATGTAGGTCCGGCCTTCGGACGCTTCGATCTGGCGGGCGTGCTCCTCGGCACGGTCGTAAAAGTCGCCGTGCAGGATCACGTCCGCGCCGTAGCGCCGCGCGCCGTCGATCTTGCGCCGCGGGGTGTGGACGGGCATGACGATTCTGGCGCTCAGGCCGAAGCGGCTGGCTCCGTAAGCGACCGCCTGGGCGTGGTTGCCGCTGGAGGCGGTGACCAGGCCGCGCGCCTGTTCGGCTGCGCTCAGGCTGAGCATGGCGTTGAAGGCGCCGCGCACCTTGAAGCTGTGGGTGGGGTTCACCTGCTCCAGTTTGAGGGCGACGGCCCGGCCCAGGCCGGGGGCGGCCTCCAGCGGGGTGGGCGTGAAGTAAGGGCGCAGGCGGCTCCGGGCGGCGATGATCTCTCTGAAGGTGACGGTCATGGGGGCGGCCTCACGAAGCGGCTTTGAGGCCGCTGCCGGTCAGGGGGATGACAATGCGGGCCGCCGCCCCCGCGGCTGCGCGAACCAGGGGCAGGGCGGCGACCGGCGTCGCGCTGGTCGGCTCGACATACAGCCCGCGGCGGGCCAGCGCGTCCTGCGCGGCGCGGATGGCGTCGTCGTCCAGCCGGTAGACTGCGCCGCCGGTGCTCCGGATGGCGGCCAGGATGGCGCTTCCCCGGACCGGGCGGGCGATGCGGATGCCGTCGGCGATGGTGTCGCCGCCGGTGTTCCGCTCGCCGTCGTGCGCCGCGGTCAGGTCGGGCGCGCCGTCCTCCCAGGCCCGGACTACCGCGTCATATGCTGCCGCCTGGACGCCGAAGAGGCGGGGCAGGCGCGCAATCAGGCCGGCTTCCAGCAGCGCCCGGAAGCCGGCGTACCATCCCAGCAGCAGCCCGCCCTGTCCGACCGGGAAGATCGCTGCGTCGGGGAGCTGCCGCCCCAGTTGTTCCCACAGCTCCCAGGCGCCGGTCATCTGCCCGACCAGGAAGTATGGACTCCAGGCGTGGCTGGCGTACGGGGCGCCCTCCGCGGCGCTCTCGCAGGCCTGCGTGACAGCGGCGCGCGAGCCAGGCACTTCGACGAGAGTCGCGCCGAAGCGGGCGATCTGGCGCTTCTTGTTCTCCGGCGCGGTAGCCGGCACGAAGACGCGCGCCCGGATGCCGCCGGCCCCGGCGTAAGCGGCGGCGGAAGCCCCGGCGTTGCCGGACGAATCCTCAACGATGGCCGTCACGCCTTCCGCCGCCAGCGCGTTGAGCACGACAGCCACCCCGCGGTCTTTGTACGACCCGGTCGGCTGGAGGTATTCCAGCTTGGCCAGGAAGGAGTCGCCGTCCAGCGCCACCGTTGCGAGCGGCGTCATGCCCTCGCCGAGCGAGAAGCGGCGCTGGACTGGCAGCATGGCGGCGTAGCGCCACAGCGACCACTCCCCGGTTTCGATCGCTTCCGCCCGGAACGGGGGCAGGGCGGCAAGCTCCAGCGGGCCGCCGCAGGCGGGGCAGCGCCAGTCCAGCGGGCCGGCGGCGCGTGCGCAGGCGGGACAGATCAGGTCAGCAGCCAGATCGGGCATAGGTTATTCCAGTTCGGCGGAAGATTGCGGGTCCAGATCGCAGGTCACCTGGCCGATCACGTCGCCGTAGCGCGCCCGGCCGCACTGCTGGCAGCGCCACAGCTCAATGATCGCGTAGCCGCACCCGGCCTGATCGTGGTAGGGGATGAATTCGACAGGGCCGCCGCAGTGCTCGCAGCGCGGGGCTGGCTCAGGTTGATCGGGCATGGTCAGGGGCCTTTCACTTTCATCAGCGGGGCGGGCGCTGGCCCGCCCCACCGCACAATGAGCATCGGGTGCGGTTACGGATACTTGCGGCTGAGCATACGGGGATAGGGAATCGTCTCCCGGATGTGCGGCAGGCCGCAAATCCAGGCTACCATGCGCTCCACGCCGAGGCCGAAGCCCGCGTGAGGGACGCTGCCGTAGCGGCTCAGGTCGATATACCAGCGGTAGGCTTCCTCCGAGATGCCCATCGTCTTGACGCGCTCCGCCATCAGCGCCGGGTCGGAGATGCGCTCGCTGCCGCCGGTGATCTCGCCATAGCCTTCCGGCGCGAGCAGATCAGTGCAGTTAACGACGCCCGGATCCTCTTCGTTGGGCTGCATGTAGAAGGCTTTGGCCTCCACCGGATAGTGGGTGACGAACACGGGCTTGTCGAACATCCCGGCGATGGCCGTCTCATGCGGCGCGCCGAAGTCGTCACCCCATTCGATCTGGAGACTCTCTTTAAGTTCGGGGTCGGTCGTTTCGGCGGCCAGCTTCTGTAAGCGCGCCACCGCCTCGGTATAGGTGATGCGCGGGAAGGGCGGGATGATATTCTCCAGCCGGGTTGTGTCGCGCTCCAGGATGGTCAGCTCCTGCCGGCGGGTGGTCAGGACGGTCTGCACGATGTAGGCGATGAACTCCTGCTCCATCGCGATCAGATCGTCCAGGCTGAAGAACGCCATCTCCGGCTCGACCATCCAGAATTCCATCAGGTGGCGGCGCGTCTTGGATTTCTCCGCACGGAAGGTCGGCCCGAAGCAGTACACCTTGCCGTGGGCGGCCATGTTGGCCTCGTTATAAAGCTGGCCAGTCTGGGCCAGAAAGGCTGGCTCGCCGAAGTAGTCGATCTGGAACAGGGTCGTGGTATTCTCCCCGGCGGCGGGCGTCAGGATGGGGGTGTCCACCAGCAGATAGCCGTGATCATCCAGCCAGTCACGGATTGCCTTGATGATCGTGGCCCGAATGCGGATGATCGCCCACTGGTGCGACGAGCGCAGCCACAGGTGGCGGTTATCCATCAGGAATTCCACGCCGTGCTCCTTGGGCGAGATGGGGTACTCCTCCGCCTCATGGATCACCTCAAGCGCGGTCACGCCCACTTCGTAGCCGCCGGGGTACCCCGGCGCGCGCTCATCCCGGCGAACCCGCCCGGTGATGATGATGGAAGACTCCTGCGTCAGCGCTCTGGCGGCCTCAAACTGCTCTGGCGGAAGGTCCTTCTGAAACGCGACACACTGGGCGATGCCAGTGCCGTCGCGCACCTGCATAAAGACCAGCTTGCCTTTGTGGGTTTTGTTGTAAAGCCACCCTTTGATGATCACGTCCTGCCCGTCGCAGGCGGCAATATCCTGAATCAGCATGGGCGTTGCCATGGGCGCGGCTTCCTCAATTGGAGAATTTCGGCGAAAAGATACAGGTATTGTAACGGAACGACCCTTCCGCTGCCAGACATTTCATGCTCACGCAAGCGGCGGGAGCTTTACTCCTTGCCGCCTGCTGCCTGTTCCCCCCCTGCCTGTATCGGTGTACAATCCGCCCGCCTGGATGTTCCAGATTGGCGATACTTATGACTCAGGTTTCACCCGCTGTCATCAGCTCCGATGCCGCCCGCCGCGCCGCCCGCAATGCGGCGGCTCTGACGCTCTCTTCCATTCTGGCCAAAGGGGCGCAGTTCCTGTGGCAGTTGGCGCTGGCCCGCCTGCTTATGCAGGAAGAATACGGCATCTACGGCACGATCCTGGGCATGGTGACTATCGCGGCCACCCTTGTCGATTTTGGCATCGGTACTATTGTGCTCCGCGATGTCTCCCGGCAGAGGGAGCTGGCCGGCAGGGTCCTGGCCGCCACGCTGGTCATCCAGTCGCTGCTGGGCGTGCTGGTCTATATTGCCCTGCTGCTGGTGGGGCGGCTGGCCGGATATGAGGCCGATATCCTGGTGCTGCTGCCGCTGGCCGGGCTGAGCCTGGTGCTGGATGTGCTGGGCACGATGGCTCGCAGCATCCTGCTGGCGCGGGAGCAGATGGTCATCGCCGCCGTTGTCGATGTGATTCATATTGCGCTGCAAATCGCACTGGCCGGGCTGGCCTTGCTGGGGGGAGGCGGGCTGCCAGGATTGTACGGAGCCATGGTGACCGCCAGCGCCCTCCGCGCGCTGCTCTTCTGGATCATCCTGCGCTGGAATGGCGTGATCACGCAATGGCCGCTGGACCGCGCTCTGGCGTGGCGATTGGTCACGCAGGGCGCTCCGCTGGCGGTGAACGCCTTTTTGTTGTGGACGTACCAGAGCATTGATAAGCCGCTGGTGACAGCCACCCTCGGCCAGATGAACACGGCGCTGTTGATGCCCGCCGCGGTACTTGTGGTTGGCGTCGTGGAACTGCTCAATATCACGGCCATCACGGCTCTGTTCCCCCTGTTATCCCGCCAGTACGGGGAGGGGCAGGTGGCGACCTTTCGCTTTCTGGTGCAGAAGCTCGCCCTGTTCACCCTGATCGTTGTGCTGCCGATAGCCGTGTGGGTGACTGTGCTGGCCCCGTTTATTATCGGGCTGCTCTTCCCGGCGGCTTATGAGCAGTCCGTCCAGATACTGCAGGGACTGATCTGGTATGGAGTGGCGACAATGGTCGCCAATGCCTTCGCTATCAGCATGATCATTCAGGGGGATCAGGTCTGGCTGATGAAAGCGCGGGGCGCGGGGCTGCTGATCTATATCCTGTTGATGCTGCTTTTGCTGTCGCGGGTGGGAGTAGTGGGCGCGCCAGTTAGCAGCCTGACGGCGGAATGTCTGGTGCTGGCGCTGCTATTGTGGAAGTGGGAGCCGGACGGGGCCTGGCTCCGGAGTTTGCTGCCGCGGCTGGCCCGGCTGGCGGGGATCGCGGGTGTGATGCTGCTGGTTGCCGCCGGGCTGTATGCGTTTGGAATGGCTGCACTCTGGCCCCCGATCCTGGCGGCCATTGTTGCGGTCCTGGCCAGCGGGGCGATCTACGGGGCTGCTGTGTGGCTCGGCGGCGTCATCGCTCCCGACGATCGCGCTTTCCTCCAGCAGTTTCTGGCGGCTGTCCCGGGAGGGCGTGCGCTGACGCGGATGTTGCGCCTCTCGTGAGGCGCGGCTTAACCGGGCAGCGCTTCCATCCGCTGGCGTATATCCCACAGATACGGGTCGCCATCCAGCAGCACTTCATAGACGCGCCGCGCCCGGTCGTACTGCCCGCTTTCCTCGAAGCGTTCGGCCAGCCACAGCCAGGGGGCGTATTCAGACCGGTAAAGGACGGGGAAGCGCGCCTGTGGCAAATTGTCGAACGCCGCGATCCGTCCGTATACCGCTGAAGAAAATTCCTGCCGGGATAGCAGCGGTGGGACGGAACGGATGAGCAGGTTGTTGATCGTTTCGTCGTCCGCGCCGGCCTGTTCAGCCAGGCGAGCCAGCACGTACCAGCTCCGGCCAGACATGACCGGATCCAGAAACAGCCCGACCCGCGCCATCTGCTCGGCGGACATCCCCATACGTTCGCTCACCTCCGGGTTGCGCAGGGCAAGCTCCGCCAGTCGGACGTAATCCACCCAGAGATACGGCGAGCCGCGATTCACAACCTCAATGAAGTAGCATTCCGGGCAGGGCGCGATCGCTTCGTCGTTGACGGCCATGGCCCAGTCGCCCAGATCGCGCAGCACGAGGTGCGTCGCCGTATCCGGATCGATTGTCCGGGCGATGGCGGTCGCCGCGTCGATATCCCCGGCTTCCAGCGCCAGCCGCAGCCCGATATCACCGTCAGCGGCGTACAGGGCGATGGCATCTTCCAGCACTGCCCGGCGTGCCGGGTGCGCCGGATCGGTCCAGAATCCGGACGACCCCAGATTATGGTTGCGCCATAGCGCTGTCAGATATTCGGCGTGGGCCTTTTCCCATTGTCCGAGTTCTTCGTAATACGAACCCAGGCGGAGATGATAACCGGCCTGGGCGGGGTACAGAGCGGCGGCCCGCTCAGCGGCAGCGGCGGCATCTTCGTAGCGCCCGGCCTGCGCGTATAACGCCGCCAGATTATTCCAGCCGATATCCCAGGTCGGACTCATCTGCTGTCCGGCCTCATGAGCCGCGATGGCCTGACTCAGGTAAGTCTGCGGATCCTCAGCGGCCAGCCGGCCCAGGATATAGGCTTCGTGCAGCGGGTACAGGCTCAACGCCGGGTCGGCAGCGTGGGCGGCGCGGGTTGCCTCCAGCGCGCCTTCGAGATCGCTGTTTGCCAGCGCCCGCAGAGCGCGATCGTGCGCCAGATTCCCGGCATGAACCGGCAGCAGGGCGATCTGGGCGACAGCCAGGACGATCAACAGAACGCCGATCGGGCGGCGGCTGCCCGACGCGATTAGCTGCGGAGTGCGGACGGCTTCGGCGCGGGTGATGCTCCCGGCGACCGTGTAGGCGGCGAAGATCAGGATAGGCACTAGCAGCGGAGTGAGGGTGAAGGTATCCACCAGACTCTGCACGGCGAAACCGGCCAGGGCGGCCAGTCCACCTTCCAGACGCCGCCGTCGCCCCGGTGAGGCGAATCGCCACTCCCGCCACCACAGCAGGGCGAACGCGCCCGCCAGCCACAGCCCGGCAGCGGTCGTGAGGACGCCACCTTCAGCCAGCGTATGCAGCGCCAGATTATGCGCCGCGACCAGACGATTCTGGTGGACGAAAAGCTCCGGCGTGCCATACTGGCGCAGCGCCAGCCCGTACTGATATGGCCCGACGCCCAGCAGCGGATGATCGCGGGCCATGAGCAGGGCGCTGCGCCAGAGATCGATGCGGTTGAGATCGCTGCCGCTCATCTCATTGCGCAGGGTGATCAGCAGCACACCGCTCACGAAGATCAGGCCGCCCACAGTAGCGATAATCAGGAGCAGGCGAGGGGCCAGTAAAGGGCGCAGAAAGGCGGGGAAGCGCTGCCTGACTTCCGGTCGGAGCAGCCAGGTCAATGTCAGGACGCCGGCGGAAGTGACCAGGGCCATGAAGGCGCTGCGGGAACCGGACAGCAGGAGGGTGACGGCCAGCCCGCCGGCCAGCAGCCATAAGCCGATGCGCAGATCGCGCTGCCGGGCGGTCATGGCCCAGGCGGCGGTCAGCGGAATCATGGTCGCTGTGAAGTTGCCCAGAAGGGTGGAGACATTCATGGCCAGCGAGATTTTGTACACCATCGGCGGGATGCTCCAGCCGCCGATTTGCGGCCAGCTCTGGCTGAAGGTGGGCGACAGCGGCAAGCCCAGATACCACGACACGAACTCAATCCCGCTCAGCAGCACTACCACGGCGCAGGCCGTGAATAACCCCTCCATGATCCAGCGCTGCCGCCCCCGCCGCATGAGGTCCACCAGCAGGTAAAAGCCCAGGAACTGGGTCAGGATCGGCCAGGTGTATTCCAGACTGACGCGCCGATCCAGCGGGGCGAATACAGCGGCCAGAAACCACAGGAGGCCGTATACAACCAGCGGCTTATCCAGGGGCGTGGCCGGGAAGTTCCGCCCGCTCCGCCACAGGCTGACCAGCCAGGTTGCAAAGAGCAGGCCGGTGGCGACCTGATGGAACAGGCGCAGGGCGGCGGCGCGTTCTGTATAGTAGGTGCCACCCAGCAGGGTGTAATACACTATGAGCAAAATGATGAGCAGACGCTGTACTCGGGGGGACATAGGCTCACCTGATACTGACCGGGCGGTGCAACTTTTGAGGCGGCTGGCAGGGCCGGGCTGCCCGTGACTGGTATAGCACAATCGCCCCGGTCCCGCTACGGGAGAGGCCCGTCCGCCTCATCATCCCTGTCGCGGCTCTTGGGATGCAGGAATTTGGGCGGCCAGGGGAACAGCAGCAGGAGGAAGCCCGGTATCACCATGAAAGCCAGCCCGCCCAGGACGATGATGTACGAGATAAACTGGGCGACATTTTTAGAGAGAAAGGAGATCGTATCCAGAGTGGTCGAGATCAGGGCGGCGGCTACCCAGCCTATAATCATGAAGAAGCCGATAACCCGTCCGCGCGGCAGATCGTAGTGAGCGCCAAGCTGAAGGATGAAAGCGATTAGCGCCGCGCCGATGAATACCGCGTAGGACAGGAACATCAGCCAGTTGTTCCAGACATAGCGATTGCCGAATGCCCAGTTCAGGAAGAACAGAGCCCCAGAGATTGAGATACCGATCAATAAGACGGCAGTGCTGATAAGCTGCGTGCGTAGCCGGAAATTCATGAGTGTTCTGGCCGATTTGTGGCGATGCCCCCCCGGGCCTGCCCAACTATATGATTGTTGCAACCTGATTCTCAGCCGGCACTGATTTCCATAATCAGGTCTTCTGAGGTGGCTATGACCCGGGCAGCAGGACCCGGGTAGTCATAGTGTACCTCGCCGGAAGCCTGCATACGCAGGATTGCGCGGCCCGGCGCCTGCGCAAGCAGATAAGCCCGGACGAGCCAGACACGGTACAATTCTAGCATTCAGCGCGATCTTGTTACAGTGATTCAGATAGAAGGAGAAAAAGGAATGCCTGATGAAAGGGCTGTGCGGGAGGCATTCGCAGCGCGGATAGGGCATGAGCCGCGCGTTATCGCCCAGGCGCCGGGGCGTATCAACCTGATTGGCGAACACACCGACTACAATGACGGTTTTGTGCTGCCCATGTCGATCGACCGGGCTACACATCTCGCCCTGGCCCCCCGCCAGGATGATCAGGTGCGTGTGATTTCGCTCGACTTCAACGGCGATACGACCTTCACCCTCGGCGACTGGCGGGGCGACCACCATCCCCACTGGACGCGCTACCCGCGCGGCGTGATGTGGCTGCTGGGGGAGAAGGGGCACACCCTCGGAGGCGTCGATATGGTGCTCGGCTCGGAACTGCCGATTGGCGCCGGGGTGAGTTCTTCCGCTTCGGTGGAGATGGCGGTGCTGGAAGGGCTGCTGGCTCTGCATCGGGTGGACCAGTACTCGCAGGCGGAAAAGGCGCTCATGGGCGTGGAAGTCGAGCATCGCTTTGTGGGGATGCCCTGCGGCGTCATGGATCAGATGGCTTCGGCGGCGGGGGATGCCGGACACGCCCTGCTGATTGACTGCCGCAGCCTGGAGACGGAGCTTGTTTCCATCCCTCCGTCGGCTGTCGTGATTGTCATGGATACGGCCAAGAAGCGCGGGCTGGTGGATTCGGAGTATGGGCTTCGCCGTCAGCAGTGCGAGGAAGGCGCGCGCCTGCTCGGCGTCAAGGCGCTGCGCGATGTCGCCGAAGCTGACCTGGGCCGCCTGCTCCCCACGCTGCCGCCGATCATTCAGAAGCGCGTGCGTCACGTGGTGACGGAGGATGCGCGCACGCTGGCGGCGGTGCAGGCGCTGCGGACCGGCGATCTGGCGACGACCGGCCGGCTGTTCAATGAGAGCCACGCCAGCCTGCGCGATGACTACGAAGTGAGCTGTCGCGAGCTAGACACGATCGTGGCGCTGGCGCAGGCCCGGCCCGGCTGCTACGGCGCGCGCATGAGCGGCGGCGGTTTCGGAGGGTGCGCCGTGGCACTGGTGGATCGCGCCGTGGGAGATTCCTTCATCGCCGCGGTCGCCCCGGCTTATCAAGAGGCGACCGGCCTGACCCCCGACCTGTATCCGGTCATTCCCGCGCCGGGCAGCAGCGCGCGCTGGTTGTGATGAATCTGCGGGGTGGGGCGCTCCAAGCCGGGCGCCCCGCTGTTATCAATCGTCCAGGCCGCGCTTGATATCCCCGCCGTCCAGAATCTGCCGGTACGCCGCCTGGATGGTCAGGCAGTCGGCGACGTGGAACGGCTCCGGCGCTTCAACGGCGATCGTGCCTTCGGCCCCGGCAT
Organism: Aggregatilineales bacterium; assembly: GCA_029976025.1. Lineage (GTDB taxonomy): Bacteria > Chloroflexota > Anaerolineae > Aggregatilineales > Ch27 > JARKNX01. The sequence goes on from JARKNX010000220.1 coordinate 11,400, forward strand.
CGATCAGCGCTTGCAGCAGATCGCGGTAGCGGATATCGGCCTGATCCAGCGGCAGATGTTTCTTCTCGCCCTTTGGCGTGTATTCAATGCCGCTCAGGTGGCAATGCAGATTCTTGATGCCCCGTTCGCCCAGCGCGTCCCGCACTTGCTGCAGCGCCGCCGAAAACTCTTCGTAGCTGTTGAATGTCCCGTCGCCCCGCCGCGCGTGCAGGTGCGCCCAGTCGATACAGGGCAGCACGCCGGGTATTTCCTGGCTGAGCTGGAGGAGTTCTTCCAGCGTGCCAAACGCCCCCTGTTTGCCCATCGTTTCCGGCCGCAGGATGACGGCTACGCCTTCCGCATCCAGGATAGCGCGCAGCTCCGCCAGCTTTTCCCTGACCCGCGCATACACCTGTTCCGGCGGCTGTTCGTGGTAACTGCCGGGGTGAAAGACGATATCGCGCGCCCCGGCCAGATAACCGGTGCGGGCGGCTTTGAGCAGCCTGGCGTCGGATTTCGCCATCAATTCCGCGGTCTGGCTGTTGAGATTGATGAAGTAGGGGGCGTGTACGCTCAGGTTAACCTGGTAACGCTCCGCGGCAGCGGCGATCTCGGCGCACGTTTTTTCCGTTGCGGAGACGCTCTGCACCCAGGCAATTTCCAGGTGATCCAGCCCCAGGAGGCGGATGTGCTCGATAGCGGCGGAGGTGCCGCTGACGGGCGCAGTCTGCGGGCTGCCGACTGTCCCGAACCGGATGGCATCTTTTTCGTTCTTTCTGGCTGGCATTAAAAACCCCTTTATCTGTATCCGTTCACGGCGTCCGGGCCAGCGGATATTCCGCGCTGAGCGGCCCCCAGCGGCCAGCATCATCTATGCTGGCCAGGGCGACTGTCTCGAAGCGTTCCGGCGTAAGGCCCGCCCAGGTGAGCGAATTGGCCGGTCCGACCGTTAGCACCTGATTGTAGATCAGGGCGCCAGGCTGGCGCAGCGCGACGATGTAACCTGTCGCGCCATCTACCGGCGACCAGACCAGGGTTCGATTGGCCGGGTCCGCCGTATTGGTCCGCAGGCTGAGATTTTCGGGCGGCGGCAGGCCGTCCGCCAGCACCGCCAGAGTCGCCAGGACAACGCGGGTGGCGCGTGTCAGATAGGACGGATTAACGGCCTCCACCGTGTCGCGCGAATTGTTCTGTCGCGTCGGGTCCTGGATCCCTTCGACCAGGCGCACCGCGGGGTAGCCGCGGGCAGTGAAGCTCATATGGTCACCCCACCGGCCCTCGCGGTCACTCGCGGCCTGGACGGCAACCTGAAGATCGGGCACGTAGGTGGTCGCAATCAGGTTGAGGACGCGGCTAAGCTGGCGCGAGGGCGAATCATCCTGTTCGTCCGAAAATACGCGAATCTGGCGATCGTTGACTTCCGTGCCGGGACCTTTGATGTTGCCGATTGTATCCAGATTCAGGACAGCCCGGACATCGATATTGTAAGCGTCCAGATATTCATCCACGAAGTGGATGCTGCCGATGCGTCCGATTTCTTCAGCCGAGAACGCGACAAAGATGATCGTTGCCCGGTGAGGAGTCTGATGCATCAGGCGGGCCAGCTCCAGCAGGGCGGCGACGCCGGTGGCATTGTCGTTGGCTCCGGGGGCCAGCAGGCGCGGATTGGTATCGATCGCTGTGGCGTCGTAATGCGCGCCAACGATGATGACGCCCGCGCCGCTTTCTATGCCCTGGAGCGTGGCGACCACATTCTGCTGGATGCTCCGAATCTCCTCCCAGGTGATGGTGAAAGGATGATCCCAGACGGTCATCCGGCCCTCAGACTGCGCGGCGTAAGAGGCCAGCGTATCGTGGATGTACTGGCGGGCGGCCCCGATCCCTTCAGTAGGGCTGCTTTGTGTGGAATTCACGTACCGCGTCCGGAAGCCAGCCAGAGTCTGCGTATGTCGCATCAGGTTGTCTGTGCTGACCTGCTGGAGCAGCGTGTCAATGCTGGCCGCTGTGGGAACTTCGGCCGGGTTGTCGCCGGGCGGCTCGACTGCCACCTGTGTGCTGATGCCGATTGTCGCCTCCGGCGTGCCGGTGGGCAGGCGAGGCGGGACAGTGGGCGGCGGCGGGCCGGACAGGTTGCAGGCCAGGGCGCTCAGGAGGAGCGCCGCCGACGCAATGAGCAGAGCGGGAAACGGGGAAGCCCGGCCCGACTGGCGCTCCCCCGAAGGCGTCTGACCTGTGGATATCATCATATCCGCTATTGTAGCATGGAGGGGGCGGATGTCACGGAATCCGGGCGCGCCGAACCCGGAGATGGTGATTGAGGTTGCCAGCCGCAATTGAAAAATGGAACCGGGTCGTTTATAGTGGTTTGCCGGTAACTGGTGCGGTATGAAGTGGGCTGAGCATCCGGATGCTCAGCGGCAGGCACGGGAGGGTGCCGGATGAATGGCGGATCGCGGGCGCGTTATGCAGCACGACAACGTCCGGCTGTGCAGGGCAGGGTGAGGCAGGCCGATGCCGGCATCTTCTGTGCCTGATCCCCTGTCCCGCCGCGCATTCCTGCATCTGCTGGCTGGTATGGCCGCGCCGCATCCTGACGCCGATCCGATGCTGGATGTGGCGGCATCTGGCGCGATCACGTTTGATACACCGATCCTGACACCCAATGAGCGCTTCTTTCGCCCGCCGATGCGGACTTCGATCCCGCCGCCGCTGGACCGCCGGACGTGGACGCTATATGTTGGCGGGCTGGTAGAGCGGCCGCTTGAGCTGACTTACGATGCTCTCCGCGCTATGCCGTCAATCGGGCAGGCCCGTACCCTGGTGCGGCAGGGGAATCGGCCCGGCGGTGAGCAGATCGGCACCGCCATCTGGCAGGGCTGTCCGTTGATCGATTTGCTGGCTGAGGCCGGGATCAGGGCTGAAGCCCGATCGGTCCGCTTCGATTCGGCAGATGGCGGGAGTATCAGCCTGCCGCTGGAACTGGTGCGCGCGCGAGAGGTGCTGCTCGCCTACGGCATGAATGGCGCTGTCCTGCCGCCGGCACACGGCTTCCCGGTGCGCGCCCTGGTGCCGGGATTGTATGATCATCTTTCTCCCGCCTGGCTGGTCCGCATTGTCCTCAGTGCGGAGGAGCCGCCCGCTGAGGCGGCCCGCCTTGCCGTCCGGCCCAGTGTCCACATCCTGACGCCCCGGCTGCGCAGCCAGGTGTCGTCGGGCGAGGTGGTCGCTGTGCAGGGGGTGGCTTTCGCCGGGGAGCGCCCGATCGGGGCGGTCAGGATCAGCATCGACGGCGGCGACCGGGTCCCGGCGGTGATGCGACCTCCGGACTCACCGCACGCCTGGACTCAATGGTACGTGCGCTGGAGGCCGGAGCTGCCCGGCGGCTGCACCATCACAGCCCGCGCGATCGAAACAGCGGAGATGGCCGGGGGATGGGCGGCGCCGCTCCACCCGGATAGCAGGTCGGGGCAGACGGATGCCGTACACAGTATTGTGGTGGAAGTGGAGTGACGTATGTCAGACGCGCCAATTATTCGCATTGTAGGTAAATCGGGCAGCGGTAAGACGACGCTGATTGAAAAGCTGATTCCGGCGTTGAAGGGATGCGGCCTGCGCGTGGGCACGATCAAGCATCACGCCCACCCGGATTTCGAGATCGACCAGGCCGGGAAGGATTCCTGGCGGCATTACGAGGCCGGCGCGGATGCGGTCATGATTGCTTCGCCGGTCAAGATGGCGGCGGTGCACCGCCTTGTGCAGCCGCTGTCGCTGGCCGAACTGGCTGCCGGGCTGAGCGCTGTGGATATCATCCTGGTGGATGGCTTCGGTCGCGATAACACAACGCCGAAGATCGAGGTGGTCCGCGCCGCCCGCAGCGCGCAGCCGCTCAACCCTCCGGGAGATGTGCTGGCCTACGTCACCGATGTCCCGCTTGACGGCGCGCCCTGCTTCGGGCTGGATGACGTGGAAGCGCTGACTGGCTGGCTGCTGGCGCATCTCCTCATCGAATGTTCACCCTCCAGCGATAGCCTTTCGCCCGATCACTGAGTAGAATTACCTCATCGCTCCAGATTGAGGAATCTGCCTATGAACAGGATTCTGGCGCTGGTGGGCGCTATCCTGCTGGCGCTAACCGCCTGCACACCGGCGCAGGTGAGCGGCGTACAAACCCTGGTGGCCGTTTTGCCGGAAGGCCGCCTTGCTCCGCCGGAAGGGCCGCTTGGCGGCCGGATTGCTGCGCTGCCTACGCCGCTGCCCGCTACCGCCACGCCGGCATCGAGCCTGTTGAGCTTCCCCACGCCGCCGCCGACTATGGTTGGCCCGCTGGCGACCCTTACAGCGATTGCTGGCCTGCTCCCGACCTACGATCTGAATGCGACACCATACGCGATCGAGAACCGGGGCAACCCTCACTTTATCGAGTTCAAGGCCGGGTGGTGAAGCGCCTGCGCCGCGATGCGGGCGTCCGTGCGACGCCTCGAAGAGACGTACAGTGACAGGGTAGACTTTCATATTCTTGACGTTGATCTGGTCTCCACACGTGACCTGGTGTTGCGCTACGGCGTGACTTCTATTCCCCATATTGTGCTTCTCGATGCGCGGGGGGAGGTGTTCCGCGAGTATCTGGGGTACATGACTGCGGAGGAGCTGTCAGCCGCGATTGAGGAGCTGCTGGCGGCCGGGGGTTAGGGCGCCCTTTCCGACGCCGGCGGAGGGCGATCTGAATCGGGCAGGGGAATAATCAGACCAGTGGATGTGGCTTATGGTAAGGTTGGCAGCGGGAAGGTCGGGTTAGTCGATTGGAACTTTCCAGACGAGCTTTTCTGGCGTGCTCCGGCGTCATGCTGGCGGCTGCGGCGCTTCCGGTGGGATGGGAAGGCCCGGCAGGGTGGGGTCGCACAGCCGCTTCGAAAGGCGCTGTGGGGCCTGCGACGGTCATTGGCCGGGCGTTAGGGACTATCCCGATCCGCCGGTACCGATCGAATAATGCGCCGGTGGCTCGGATGCTCTGGCCGGACAGCGCCGTGCCAATTCAGGGCCGACATGCTGGCTGGTACGCTGTGGCCGGCGGCTTTGTCCGCCGGCATGAGCTTCAGCCGATGCTGCCATACCATCCGGAGAGCGCGCTGAAGCCGTCCCATCTCCCGATGCCGATCGGCGTGATTGCGCCGGTTGCGCCGGTGCGCCGCTGGGCCTCCGCCGGCGCGCCGCTGCTCGCCCGCGTGGGGTACGGAGGGGTGCTGTGGGCGGTTGACAGCCTGCCCGATGCCGGTGAAGGCTCGTGGTATGCCGTCTCCCGGGTGCCGGATGGCCCGCTGCTGGGCTGGACTCCGGCGCCGCGCTGGAGCAGCGAAGCGCTCGATCGACCGGAGCACGACTCTCTCCCGCCGCGCACTCTGACGCTGGACCGCGCCCGGGGGATTCTTCGCGCGCAGGAAGATGGTCAGGAAGTGCTGAGCGCGCCGGCTGCCGCGCCTGTCGGGGCGATGCGGGGAGTGTGGCCGCTGTCAGGAGCGTCACCCACCCTTACCGCTGGAGGCTGGCCCGGCGCCGCCTGGGGATTGCGGAGTGACGGCCCCTCCCTTTACGGCGTTCACTGGCATCATCAGCTCGAGGGCGTTAGCGAAGGTCCTGGATGGGAAGTTTCGCCCTGGGTGGCGCGGTGGCTGTACGGCTGGCTGCCGGATGGGGCGCCGATCTCGGTTGTATAGCCGGCGGGCGCTTCAGGTAACGATAATACCTGCTGAAGCATCTGATATTGCAGAGCTACGAGCAGGATTGCAGGAGTGTGGCATGGCCGAGGTTTCGATAGGAATAGCATTTATAGCCGGGCTGGTGTCCTTTATCTCGCCGTGTGTGCTGCCGCTGGTCCCGGCCTATGTGGGCTACATGGGCGGGCAGGTCACGACGCAAATGGCGGCTGTCGTTGGTCCTGATAACGGCGTTGCGATTGTGCACCGCAACCGTGTCAATACCATGGCGCACGCGGTCTTTTTTGTCCTGGGCTTCACGTTCGTTTTTGTGACCTTCGGGCTGCTGGCTTCCGCTGGCTCCCTGGCCCTGCGCGGCTCACTCATCAACATTCAGGAGATTCTGGCGCGGCTGGGGGGGCTGTTGATCATCGCGTTCGGCCTGCACGTGATGGGCGTGATGCCGCGCCTGATCGCCCGGGTGATGGCCCGCACCGACTGGATGAACAGCGGCTCTGGCTATCTCATCGCGCAGGCGGCTCACGTCCTGATTGCGGTTGTGCTGGCCTGGGCGCTGGTCTCGACCGTGCCGATCGTGCTCGGCGTTGGCGCTTATGCGATCTGGCTGGTGCTGGGCGGGGCGTTGACCCGGCCCGGCGACTTCTGGGGGAACGCGCTGACCCGGCTGCAAACGCTGCTCTACAGCGATACGCGCCAGCAATACCAGCCCCGGGCCAACTCCAGCTTTATGGGTTCGGCGTTCATGGGGGTGGTATTCGCCGCCGGCTGGACTCCGTGTATTGGACCGGTATACGGGGCAGTGCTGACTCTGGCGGCGAACGGCGGGTCGCTGGTTCAGGCGGGCGTGCTGCTGACGGCTTATTCGCTGGGGCTGGGCGTGCCTTTTCTGTTCACAGCTTTGCTGCTGGACCAGGCTTACGGAGTGCTGCGGCGGCTCCAGCGCAACATGCGGACTATCGAGCTGGCCAGCGGTGTCTTCCTGATCGTAATCGGCATCCTGGTCCTGAGCGGGCAGATCGCCACCCTGAGCCAGCTCGGCTCTGGCGGCGACTTCGCCTACGACCTGGAAGAATGTACCACGGCGCTCTTCAACGGCGAAATCAGGGCCGATCAGTTCGGGGCCTGTATGGAAGGCGGCAAGAGCAGCCTTGAACTTCCTTCGCCCGTCCCGGGATAGCTGTAATGCCGGTGTGGCGCACCCTGCTGGCGAGCGGAGCCGCCTTTATGCTGGCGGCGCTCATCCTGCTGGCGGCGGGCCTGCCTGATGAGGCGCGCCCGGCCGCCGGGCCGGAGGGGCTGCCGGTGGTTGGCGCCCTGGCCCCTCCGTTCTCGGGTTTGGACCTGGAGGGGCATTTTATCTCCCTGGAGACCTGGCGAGAGCGGCCGGTGATCGTGACCTTCTGGGCGACATGGTGCGCGCCCTGCCAGGTTGAGATGCCCGCTTTGCAGGCACTTTATGAAGCGGGATCACCGGATGGGCTGCACATCGTAGCGATCAACGTGGATGAGCCGCCAGAAGTGTTCGCCCCCTGGGCGGTTGAGCGCGGCCTGACTTTTCCTCTGCTGGCCGATCCCACCCGATCCATTCAAACACAGTATCGCCTGCGCGGCGTGCCTCAGACGGTCGTTATCGATCGTGCTGGCGTTATCCGCGAGATTTTTTACGGACCAGTGCCGCCGGATCGCTTGCAACAGGCGGTGGCGGCTGCTGGCGCCTGTGTTGGGCGCTATAATCAGGCGACGGCGGGATCGCCTTGCCTTGAGAGGGAAGCGAGTACTGCGTATGACTTCAAATGATACAGGCCGCCGGCGGGCTGTCCGGATGCAGCGCGGCGTATTGTGGCTGACACGCCACTGGACGGCACTGGTGGCGCTTTTTTTCGGGCTGTACGTGACCCTGCCGTTTGCAGCGCCAGTGTTGATGCACGCGGGTGCCGAAGGGCCGGCCCGCGTAATCTATGCAATTTACGCGCCCATGTGTCATCAGTTTGCTTTTCGCTCCTGGTTCCTGTTCGGAGATCAGGCTGTATATCCGCGCGAACAGGCCGGGGTAGCCGGGATAGGGTCCTTTGAAGAGTTTGCCAGTCAGGAGGCGGCGTTCTCCGCTGCAGCGGATATTTCTTCCTGGTCGGCGGACCTGCAGCTACTCTCCCGCGCTTTTGTGGGCAATCCGCAGATGGGATACAAGGTTGCGCTGTGCCAGCGGGATGTCGCCATCTACGGCACTTTGCTCCTGTTCACCCTGTTCTTTTCCATCCGCCATGTTCGCGACAGGCTGCGACCTGTCTCTATTTTTCTCTATGTCCTGCTCGGGCTGGGGCCAATCGGGCTGGACGGCTTCAGCCAGCTCCTGAGCGTCGCGCCGTTCGACTTCTGGCCCGTCCGCGAGTCGACGCCGCTGTTCCGTACGGTGACCGGTGCATTGTTCGGGTTGATGAACGGCTGGCTGGCCCTCCCGTATCTGGAAGAGTCGATGCGGCAGACTCAGGCTGAGGTCAGGCAGAAACTGCGCCGGATTGAGGGCGCAGGCGAACCGTCCCCGTCCGATACAGCGGCGCGTTGAATATCCCGCCCTGACAGCGAAAGCCCCCGGCCAGAACCGGGGGCTTTGCGTTTACGGATTACTTTTGTCTGCGCGGAGGGATATTAGCCGCTGCCGCCGACGTTCCATGTGCAGTCATTGCGGCACAGGTCGTTGTTGTTAGTGTTGCCGTCGTCGCAGAACTCTCCCGGCTCGACAATACCATTGCCGCAGCGCGGGGCGGATACTTCGAGCTTGCAGGTGCTGGAGCAACCGTCGCCGTTCCTGGTGTTGCCGTCGTCGCATTCCTCGCTGGCCTGGTTGATGATACCGTCACCGCAGCGAGGCTCGATCTGGCAGGTGCTGGAGCAGCCGTCGCCGTTAATGGTGTTGCCGTCGTCGCACTGCTCACCGGCTTCCAGGCGCCCGTTGCCGCAGACCGGCGGTTCGATCTGGCAGGTGCTGGAGCAGCCATCACCGTTTCTGGTGTTGCCGTCGTCGCACTGCTCCCTGATGCCGTCCTTGTTGCTCGGGTTATTGGCGATGACGCCATCGCCACAGACACTCCAGCGGCAGCTGTTGCGACATGCATCGCGATCATTGGTGTTGCCGTCATCGCACTGCTCACCGGGGTCGACGACGCCGTTACCGCATTCACGCTTGCAGGTGCTGGAGCAGCCGTCGCCGTTGAGCATGTTACCGTCGTCGCACTGCTCGCCCAGCGCGCTTTGCAAGATGCCGTCACCGCAGTACTCCCGGCGGCAGACGCTGTTGCAGCCGTCACCGTTGCTCCGGTTGCCGTCGTCGCATTCTTCCCAGGCTTCTTTGACGTTGTTGCCGCAGGTGTAGCGGCAGTTCGCATCGCAGCTATTGCCGTAGGAGCCATTGGCGGCGCCGTTATCGCACTGCTCGCTACCCTGGTTGACCACACCATCCCCGCAGCGAGGTGGGACCGCGGTCGGGATGTTCTGGCTGACATAGCAGCCGTTGTCATAGGCCAGGACTGTGCCGTTGAAGTCGGTGCGCTGGGCGCCGTACTCAGTTTGCAGGTTGCCCGCTGTACCATCGAAGTCCACCCACATGGACACCGTGTCGCGCGGGTTGATCGTGGCGTTGACCAGCCAGTTCGGGTCGCCACCGGTGACATAACTGCCCATCAGGGTGTGGGTCTGCGAGCCGACAGCGCCACCGGCCGCATTTCCATCCCACACCCGGACGCCCGCCGGGTCAAAGGCATTGTTGCCTCCGATGACAATGGCGTCCACGCGCATCCCGGCGAAGCGAGGGATCCAGGCGAGGTCGATGCCGCGGATCTGGACAGTCGTATCGCCGGTATTGGTCAGCAGGAACTGCACCACGCCATGCACCCAGAACGCCTCGAAGGCCAGGCCGTAGTCGCTGCAGATCGGCGGCGGCGTACGGGTGGGTGGTGTGGTGACTGCGGTGGGCGCGGCGTCGGTCAGGCTGAGCGTACAACCGTTGGAGAAGTACCACGTTGTTCCAGTGAAGTCCGGACGGTTGAAGTAACTGCTCAACGCATTCGGCCCGTTAGCATAGCGCACCTGCCACAGCTTGGTCGTGCCGCCGTTGAGAACGGTAGAAGTGCCGCTGTTCCACGCCGGCTCGGAATTGGCAAGGCTGCCGTCGCTGGCAATCGTCGGGGGAGTGAAGTCTGCGCCATCCCAGAACGTCTCACCCGCCCACTGCATGGCGTCGGCGTACATGTTGGGGTACAGCGTATGTTTGCGCCAGCGCAGATCGACGCCCTGTAGCTGGAGAGGGGCGATGTTGTTGTTGCGGAAGCTGACTTGCAGGTAAGCGCCATTCAACTGCACGTTCACAATCTCGAGCAGCGTGCAGTCCGGCGTAGGTGACGCGGTTGGTATGGGGGTCCGCGTTGGTGTATCGGTTGCTGTAGGTGTGTCTGAAGGCGTCGGCGTCTGCGTCCTCGTAGAGGTGGCGGTCGGCGGCGGCGTGTTAGAGGGAGTATTGGTCGGCACGGCCAGCACCGGCGGCAGGTTGACCACGCGCGAGGCGCGGAACGCCTCATTGATCATGACACGGCGCGCCTGCAGGCGTACATACGTCGGCAGGGCGAGTGGAGTGATCAGGGGATGATTGAAGGTTACGATGATTTCGACGGCATCGCCAGGCCCCCCGGCATCCCACTGGATATTGCCGTAATTGTTGACCGATTCCGGCGAATCGCCATAGACGGGGTAACCGGTTGGCGGCGTGCCACGATACTCCTGCACGTTACAGGTGAGGTTTGTGCGGTCAGGCTGGTAGCGGAGGGTGGTCATATCATCTTCTTCACGCAGGGTTGGCCGCGATGAGCAGATGAAGACATGGAACCAGCCAGCCTGGTCAGCATTGGCCCAGCCAGGGAAGACGCCCGGCGTGACAACCGCGTTAGTCTGGTAGGCGCGTTCGTCAGCAATGCGGATATCCAGCCCGGCCGCCCCTACGATAGCCTGGGCGCGGATCGACTCGATACGGCCGATGTCGTTCAGCAGCCCCTGGTGCTCTTCACTACCCGGGTCGCAGTTCAGGCCATCCCAGTAGTTGGCGAAGAGGGTCTCATAGCCGCCCGTATAGGGCTGGTAATCCACATGACTTCCGCGCTTATCCCCATCCTGGCAGAGCAGTGTGCGCGTATCTGTCCGGGCCGCGCCTATAGTGTCGCCGATGCTCAGGGCTAACCGGTCCGCGATCGCTTCCATGTCATTGGCGTCCACGTTACCAGTGATAGCGTAACGGGCCGCTGTGCGGGCGGCGTTCTGAAGCGTCACCCACGCCTGGAAGATACGAGCAAACTCGATTATGCCGAACAGGAGCAGGAGCAGGATTGGCAGGGTCAGCGCGAACTCCGCCAGGGTCTGCCCCTTCCGGCGCGACATTGAGAGGCTTGGAGGTGCTTCCGATTTGTTATCCATAGACATACCCTCTCTGACCACGAGATTAAACGGTTTCCGTGCCAGCTTGCGCTAGCGAGCCAGACGGGTGAACAGACGACTGGCGATTTCGGTAAAGACCTGATTCAGAACTTCCAGATTATCGGCGTACCAGTACTGACCGCAGTTCTCAGTATGAGGGACTCCTTCACAGGCGTCAGGAGGCCCGAAGATAGCCGGATTGTAGGGCGGGCCTTCGTTTCCGCAGATGCCATCCCGCCGGCAGTCCTGCATCGCGTTATTGTCGATAAGGCCGTTGTCGCCAGCATCGGCGATATAGCGCAGCGTGGCCTCACCCAGAGGAGTGAGCGGATCGCCGGGAACCCCGAAGCCAATGGTGTACATAGCAATGAAGTTGCCGGGGACGCCGGGCATAACTTCCACCAGGCCGGCGAAATCGGCCATGTCCATGGCGAAGTCCGTCGCATCGTAGTCAACATCACAATTGGGGGCCGCCAGGTCAACGCGCCCGGTGCTCGTCATGCAGAAGTGGCGGGTAGCCGGGTCGTTGTCGCTGCACCAGGTCCCGACGGTATGCCCGTCGTCAGTCTTAGTACAGTTGGGATCGTAATCGCCCGGGCCGGCGGGGTTGTGCGGGTCACAGAACGTCCACCACGGGCAAAAGCCGTGATAGCCGTATTCTCCCTCACTCACTTCGACATTGTTGCGCACGGCCCGTGGCGTCGCATTGGCCGCGCCGTCGCTCAGCACGATCATGACCCACACGGCATTCCGACGAACATACAGCGGATCGGTCAGCGCCTGGTTGCCGGCCAGCAGCCCACCGCCGAGATTGGTGTCGTTGCAGGGGGCCGCCCAGTCGTAGGACCAGGCCGGGATGGATACATTGGTGAAGGTCGGGCAATCCACCCAGCGTCCAGTCGGGTTGACATTCACGCCGATCTTCTTGTTGAGCGTCTGAATGGCGATGTTTTCGTCGGTGATCAGGGGTGGCAGCGTCCCCGGCCCGCCGGGGTTATCCGGCAGGATTGGCCCGGCATCGCGGTTGAAGGTGACGAACACAACGCGATCGCCGCGGACGAAGTCCATACGCTGCACAAAGAGACGGGCTGCATCGCGCACCTGCTTGAACGGCTGGCACACCAGATCGCTGTAATCGCCGTCCGGCGCGTTGCTGGTGACGCCGCTGATCTGGCCGGTCAGCGACACCTGGCCGTTGCCCGGGTCATTGCAGCACCCGCCCCAGCGCAGCAGATATGAGTCGCCGGAGCATCCGGGCCTGATACCGGACGTGATGGGGGAATAATGGGTCGTATTGGTTGACCGGGACATCGATTCGGACGTATCCAGCACCAGGGCGACATCCAGCGCCGCCGTTTCCGCCACAGCCGAAGTTTCCAGCGTGACGGTGCGCCAGCCCAGCAAAGAGAGGAAGGTCGTCGGCGAATCGATCTGGGCCATCACCCGCACCAGTTTACGCGGCGGGATGGTGCATAGCTCCAGATCGGTCGGATTGGTGAGGCAGGTTTGTACCAGCACACGCTCCGGATCCAGACCGTGTAGCCGGATGAACTGCCGGGCCGAAAGCGCGATATCCGCGTAATCGCGGTTTTCGCGAATCTGGCCGGCGGCCGCGATAGAGGCGGCATCCACAGCCCGGCGGAGCTGGCTGAACCGCACAAACAGCAGCGAAACATCGGTCACCAGGCCGACAAACGCCAGCAGGACAATCATGCCCAGCGCCAGCAGGATGATCGATTGTCCGGCGTGCCCTCTGCGAAGTATTCGACGTAGTGTCATACCTGTAGTCCTCATGCCCATTTCCACTATGAGAGGCCGGCCTTAGGGTGCGGGGGTGGCAGTAGGCTCGGCGGATGTCACCGGGTACATGGACCAGATGTGAAGCTCAAAATTGTTACCGATAATGCTGAACCAGGGCAGATTCAAAAGCTGGCTGTGATGCCAGAACATCTCCACCAGCAGCAGGCCGTTATTCGGGCTGTGACGATTCTCCAGAGCTGACGCGCCGTTGAGCATCGCTTCGACCCTGGCCGTGCTGAATTCGGAGCCAATACAACTGGGATAATCGGACACCCGGTGATGGCCGGTCAGGACATAGCCGCGGATGTTCTCATCGTTGTCGGACGGGCCGGTTTCTTCGTATCCATCGTACATGCCGGCCTGATCTTCCCGCGGGTCGCGAATGTGATTCCGGTTCACATCAAAGGGATCGTACGGCTCGTTGCTGCACTCATTCTGACGGGCGGGGAAGCGCCCGGTGACGCGAACCTGCTCCCCGGCGCCGGTGCCGAAGTCCTCCACGACGTAACCAAAGACGGAGACGACCACGTCATCGGCGGCCGTGTTGAAGACCAGCGGGGACATGTTCTGCACAGCGGCGCAGGCCACGCCGTCATAAAAGCCGATTGGCCCATCCACGCCAGTCACGAACACGCTTGGCAGATGGGAGGTGTCGCTGATCGGGAGGTAGACCCTGTTATCCGGGAAGTCCACATAAGAACCGCCGGGATAATCATTACAATCCATACGCTCCAGATAATGTTCAGCGGGCGAAACCCATTCCAGCGGGTTGTTGGTCGCGCCGAACCGCGCCGCGCCGCGTGTGACATCCAGCAGAATCAGAAAATTGTTGGCCAGCCACCCGATTTCCACCAGCCCCAGGAACATGATGATCAGGATCGGCATGACCAGGGTGAGTTCGACAAGGCTTTGTCCCCGCCGCCAGTTGCGACTGCGGGTTCCTCCAACTGCCTCTACAGGGGCTGGCGCGCCGTCCAGTAGCGTGAGGAGTTTTTTCAGGACACGACGCATAGTGTTCTTCCCTACTAACTGAGCATGCGATAAATTCCAACCCGAGGTCCGGTCGCTCTATGCTGATAATACCATAAGACAGCAGGCCGACATGATTTGATTTGTGAGGAAATGATAGAGAATTGTCAACTATGCCCCGGGTCCGGCGGCTTCTCAACGTAACGAATATGGATGTGAGGGGGGTGAAGAGCGGGCATCAGGATAGTCGGGGGCGCGGAGGCCCCCGATTGTGGCAATGCGATTCTCTGTGTAGATGACGTATTTATTTATTCTGTGGCGCGGAGGCTCATTCCTGGATCATGTAGCCGACACCATGCACCGTCTGGATATACTGGGGCTGGCGCGTGTCCGGCTCCAGCTTCGTGCGCAGATTTCGCACATGCACGCGGACCAGATCCGGGTCACCGGTGTAGGGGGGATATTCCCAGACTGCTTCCAGAAGGCGCTGTGGTGAGAGCGGCTGGTTGGCATGTTCCATCAGGTAGCGGAGCAGCCGGTGCTCGGTGGCTGTGAGCTGGACTGGCCGCCCCTCGACCTCCACCTGGAAGGTGTCGGAATTGAGAGTGAGGCCGCCAATCGTCAGAATAGCCTGGCTGCTCCGGGAGCCTTCTTCGTAGAGGGTGCTGCGGCGAATCTGGGCGCGGACGCGAGCCAGAAATACTGGCATGTCGATCGGCTTGGTGGTGTAATCGTCTGCACCGGCGTCCAGACCTTTCACAACATCTTCCGGCTGGGTGTAGGCGGTCAGAAACAGAATTGGCAGGGTGGCGTAATCGGGATTGGCGCGGAGCCTGCGGCAGAGTTCCAGGCCGTCCATCTCCTTCATACCCACATCCAGTACCGCCAGATCGGGGCGGCGTCTCTCAATTTTCTTGAGGGCCTCTTTAGCGGAACCGACTGTATCGACTTCGTATCCCTCTGCTCTGAGAGCATCCTGCAGCAGAGTACGTGTTGACTGCTCATCATCCACAGCCAGGATATAGGCCATTCTTCTATTCCTCCGGGTCTGGGCCAGGCCGGGCCAGGCGCGCCCGCCTCGCGGCCAGGTTATCAGGATCATCTGCAGCAGATATTGTGGTGGCGGCTGGTCGCTGACCAGACTCTGGCGACAGGCGGGTCTCCTGTTCGCTGGTTGGCTGAGGGGCCTCCGGCGTTATCTTGACCGGTATTTTGACCACCAGAGGAGTCCCCTGTTTCTGTTCCGGCGTTTTAATTTCCGGGGTTTCTGGCTCAGTCTGGCGTTCCGGAAGCTGATCCGCCGCGTTTTCTACTGGCTCTTCCCGGGGCGCCGCTGCTTGCTGCGCCGCTGCTCTAACCTGGGCGACCCGGCCTTCCAGCATGTTAACCTGATCCATCAACTGGGCGGTGCCTTGCCGGTGGCGGACCAGGTCAGCCTCAAGCATGGCCATCTGCTTCTCAATCTGCTGAAGCCGGCTGAGGACCTGGCGGGCTGCATCTTCCTGTCCTGCCTGCAGAGCATCGTTCGCTTGCCGGTCGAGATCGGAATAATCCTGCTGGAGGGCGTCCAGCTTCTCTTCCAGATCGTCCTCGTAAGTCAGCGATTCCTCGATCTGACGGCGAAGATGGATGATCAGCCGTGCAGCCTCCGGACTGGTCGGATCAGCCGATCTGTCAGAACTCTGGCGCCTGGGCAGGCGCAGATCGTCCTCCAGAAAGCTGTCAATTTGAGCGCGGACAAGGGTATTGAGCTTCTTAAATAAACTGTCCATATCTCAATTGTACTGGTGTGCCGGGTATCAGGCAATGATTCAGAGGGCGCCCAGTCTGTCCCGCAGATATTCCAGTGCCACACGGTCGATCTGGTCCGGGTGCTCGTCGATCAGCCAGCGCTCTTCCAGATTTTCGTTGCTCACCAGAGCCCAGAAAGCATTGATGGAGGCCGCATCCCACAGACCGTTGACGGCGCCAGTGTAGTAACCGTGCGCCTGCATCAACGTTTGCAGCTCGCGGGCCAGCGGTTCGTCGATCGGTAACAGGTCTTCCGGGCGGGGCTGACCAAAGAAAACGTGGTGCAGGTCTACCAGCGCGCTCAATTGGCCGACCGGATCGGCGTGATCATCTACGCGCAGGTCCAGGTAGCGATCGTTGTCGCCGCCGTAGCCGTCGCCCGCCCGCACTACCAGCATGCCGGCGGATTGCTTGCCTCGCCGGTCGCCTCCCGCGGCATCGCCGGCCAGGAGGGCGGCCATCAGCCGGTGGGCCAGATCGCCCCTGGCGGCGGTGAAGGCATCTACCATGTCATCCAGCACGTCCGGCCCGGTCAGGATATTCCCCTGGCAGGTGTAGCATTCGCCGGTCCGGTGCCCGGCCCATTCGAAGCAGTCCTCGCCGGTATACGCGGCAGCCCGGCCCTGCGCATCGACGATTCCTACCTGCCGATCGCCGCGGTGCGGATCGTTCGCCAGCAGGATGTGCAAAGTCTCCTGGGCGCTTTTCCCCTGGCCCAGCATCGTCAGACCGTTTGATCCAAAGCTCACCCGGGCGAACGCCTGCGTGGCGACGGCGCCAACCCCTGCCTGCGCCCAGTTCACGACGGCGGCAGCGGCCAGAAACTTGCTGGCGACGGCCACGCCCCAGGCCCCTTCATCCAGATCGCAGGCGGCTATGGAAAACGTGTTTAATTGCATCAATTGACCCCTTTTTGCGGCGCGTTCGAATCAAGCCCTTTTAGAGTGTATCACAGGTTGGGCCTGGCCTGAAGATGTCCGGAATCTTCAGCGTTGCTTTACAGAGATTTTCCCAACCGGTATAATCCTGATAATTCTCTTACAAATTATCAAAATTCAGGACGGCGTCCTATGATGACCCCAGAGCAAATCGAACGCACCCTGGATCGTGTCCTCCTTCAGGTCGAAAAGCCCGGTCGTTATGTAGGCGGCGAATATAACAGCGTGGTCAAAGCGTGGGCGGATACTCCTTTCCGCGTGGCGCTGGCCTTCCCGGATATTTACGATCTGGGGATGTCTAATCTGGGCCTGATGCTGCTGTACGACATTATCAACCGCCAGCCGGATATGCTGGCCGAGCGCGTCTACAGCCCGTGGATCGATATGGAAGCTGTTATGCGCCGGGAGGGCATTCCGCTGTACAGTCTGGAGACGCGCCGCCCGATCCGCGATTTCGACCTGCTGGCGATCACGCTCCCGTATGAACAGCTTTATACAAATGTGCTGAATTTGCTGGATCTGGCCGGCATACCGCTTTATTCGCATGAGCGGGACGCCTCTTATCCGCTGGTTATTGCCGGCGGGCATGCCTGCTACAACCCGGAACCGATGGCCGACTTCATCGACGGCTTCGCCATTGGCGAGGGTGAGGAGATCATCCTGGAGATAACGCGGACTCTTCAGCAGGTTCAGGACCGGCCCCGTGATGAGCAGCTTATGGCGCTGGCGCAGATCAAGGGCTTCTATGTCCCGCGCTTTTACGATGTGATCTACCAGCCGGATGGACAGGTTGCCGCCGTCCACCCTAACCGGCCGGGCGTGCCCGCGACGGTGACCAAGCGCGTTGTCCCCATTTTGCCGGCGCCGTTCACCCGCTTTCTGGTGCCCAACATTGATACCGTCCACAACCGTGCCCCGATTGAGATTATGCGCGGCTGTACGCGGGGCTGCCGCTTCTGCCACGCCGGGATGGTGGCTCGCCCTGTGCGCGAGCGCCCGGTAGAAGAAATTATCCAGGCGGTGGATGAAATCGTCCGGAACACCGGCTTTGAGGAGATCGGGCTGCTCAGCCTGTCCTCATCTGACTACAGCGACGTGAAGCGGCTGGTGCGGGAGATCGGAGATCGCTACGGCAGCCAGGGCCTGAGCATCAGCCTGCCCAGCCTGCGTATTGAGTCGACGAGCATTGATCTGATGGACGCGCTTAAGGATGCGCGGAGAGGAGGCTTCACGCTGGCCCCGGAGGCCGCGTCAGAGAGGATGCGGCGTATTATTAACAAATACATGCCGCACCAGCAGGTTCTGGATACAACGCGGGAGATTTTCTCGCGCGGCTGGCGCACTATCAAGCTGTACTTCATGATCGGCCATCCTGAGGAGACGCTGGACGATGTGCAGGCCATCGCCGATCTGGCCAGGGCCATACTGGCCGAAGGGCGCCGGGTGCATGGCAAGAAGGCGACAGTCAACGTCGGCGTCAGCACTTTCGTCCCCAAGCCGCACACGCCGTTTCAGTGGGTCTCGCTCGATACTCTTGACCAGATTGAGGCCAAGCAGAAGGTGCTCAAGCGGGCGCTGGGAGGGCACGGGTTGCAACTGCACTGGAGCGACGCGCATGACACGCTCCTGGAATCCTTCCTCAGCCGGGGCGATCGCCGGCTGGGGGCTGTGATCCGGCGGGCATGGGAACAGGGGGCGCGTTTTGACGCCTGGCAGGATTGTTTCAGCTTCCCGGTCTGGCAGGAGGCTTTTGCCGGGGCCGGGCTGGATATGGCGTTCTACACCCACCGCCCGCGCGCACTGGGAGAAGTCTTCCCCTGGGATCACCTCAGCATTGGAGTCCGGAAGTCCTATCTGGCGGAAGACTACCGGATGTCACAACAGGGCCAGACGCGCGCTGACTGCCGGGGCGGCTGCTACGCCTGTGGCATCCTCCCCCGTTTCAGCGGCCTCCGGGCGGAGACACCGGCGGCGGCCTGGAAGTGCCCGCCGGTTGTGCCGAAGCATCAGCGCGGCAAGAAGCGGGAAGATATCATCCCGCTCACGCCGGTCCAGGTGTTCGGAGAGGGCTAGCGAGTCTCCATCTGGATGATATCCCGGATAGTGCGGACGGTTTTCTCAAGATAACTGGAGCCGTCCGGGAGGCGGCTGTCGCTGTCCAGATAGCTGCCCGTGCGGGTGTGCACCATAGGCCCCATGTCGATCAGGGTGATTTTCCCCCGCTGCCGGCACCTGTTCCAGTAAGAGTTTTGCATGAAGCGCCACCGACCCGGAAAGATCACGGTGCCGATAGCCGGCACTCTGTCTTTGCTGCCCCGCAGATGGTACAGGTGTTCCACCGCCATCAGACCGGGGTCGGAACACATCACCCCGGCCAGCGAAATCACGATGATCGGCGCCCGCAGGACCTCTTTCAAGTAAGGTGCCGCCCCCAGACATATCTGGCCGCCGCCGCTCAGACCGAGCAAAAAAAGGGGCTTTCCGCTCTGGAAAGGATATCCGTGGCGGCGCAGAGCGCTGAGGATGATCTGCGCGCCGCCCTGGTTGTACATCGGCCCATAGCGATGATCGGCGGAGATCAGCACCTGAAACAGGTTGCGTCCGTTGATCAGGAAGCCGGCCGGGCTGCCTTCTTCTTTCTTGCGCAGGGCGTACCGCCACAGCCAGGCGAAGACTCGCTGGCCGGTCAGGGCGCGGTTGGTGACCGAATAGGGGAAGATATCGCTTATGACCCGGGCTTCGGGCAGCTCGGACTCCAGCAGGCGCAGGAAGGCGCGCTCCTGAGGCATATGGACTTCCTCATCAGCGCCAGAGATGCCGGTCAGAAAAGCCACGTAGTAAGCTGCTTCACCCTCGCCCTGCCTGTCGGCCCCTTTATCAGGTGAGGCTTCGCTCGATCCTCCATTCTCGTACTGGCTGCTGAACCAGCCCGCCCACCAGCCCAGCGTCTCCAGCGGCGAGAGCAGCGCGGCGACCAGGATCCACAGCAGAACGGCGGCCAGCATCAGGCCCAGCCCGGTGTCAACGATCACGGTATCTTCCTGTCCTCTGTCGCCGGGCGCGGTAGAGCGTATCCAGATCGAATTGCAGGCGGCGCCCGGCGACTTTGGACTGAAGCCAGCCGTGCAGCCACAGGACGGGCCGGCCGATGGTGGCCCGCATCACCAGCACCAGCACGCCCCCTGTCGCAGCGCACAGGAGCGCGCCCCAGTCCGGTATCCCCAGAAAGACGATCTGCATGCGAATCAGGGTGAGGAAGGTCCACAGGTATAACAGCGCCGTGATCGGGTTGCCCAGGTAAGGCAGCAGGGCCAGAAACCCGAACATGAGCGGGAGGTAGCTCAACCCGACGCCGTACAGGATGGCGTCCAGCGAATCGGCGTAATTGAAGAACAGGCGCAGCGCCAGCCACAATGAAAGCACCCACGCCAGATAGCCGACCAGGAACACCACGGTGGAGAGCAGCAGACTGAAGATGAAGCGCCGGGGTCGGATCTGGTTGGCGAAGAGCACGATGCTCTGCCCGACTGCCGCCGACAGCACGGCCAGCAGGACGATCTGGAGGGTCAGGAGGCGCGCATTGGGGGCCACAAAGAAGACTCGCAGCGCTTCGACATTCCAGTTCAGAAAGGCATAGATGACATTAAACAGTGTCATGCGTCGCTTTCGGCAGGCCGGGGTGGGCCAGGGCGACCAGGCTGTAGCCGGTAGTGTAGCAGAGGTGCAGAACGGCACCAAATCAGCCGGCTGTGAGCGCTTGCTGGTATAATTCCCCTCACCCGGATTGGCTCCGCTCAAAGGATGGAGGATATGCGAATTGCGGTGACAGGTAATGCGCCTCTGCGCGGGGCGTATGTGCCCGGAGGCAACAGCAACGCGGCCATGGCCCTGATCGCAGCCTCACTGCTGACGGATCAACCTGTAACGCTTGACCGCGTGCCAGAGACGACCAGCGTCGCTGTCATGCTGGAAGCTGCGTCCATGCTGGGGACGCAGGTGTCGCGCTCCTCAGAGGAGGCGGCATCGATCCGGCTGGAGACGCCGGCCCTCAGCACGCGGTCGCTCGATCGGGCCATGACCGGAGCCAAAGTGGGCATCGTCATGCTGCTCCCGGCGCTCCTGCTGCGGCGGCGGCATGTGCGGCTGGAAATCGGTTACCCGGTCAGCCGGCTGTATACCCACCTGACTGCGCTGCGCGATCTGGGCTGTCGGGTCACCGTGAACGGCGGCGAGATTGAGCTGCAATTTGCGCCCTGGGAGCGGCGGGAGATTCTCCTGGTCCAGACCAGCGTCACGGCGACGGCGCTGGCCGCGATGCTGGCCGCCGGGCAGCCGGGCGAAACGGTGATTCACAATGCCGCCTCTGAGCCGCATGTGCGCGATCTGCTGGTGATGCTGCAGGCGATGGGCGCCTCTATCAGCGGGATAGGGTCTAATCTGCTGTCTATCCGCGGGCAGGACAGCCTCCGCGGGGCGCAGCAGACAATCGCCGCCGACCATATCGAAGCGGCCAGCGTGGCCGCCTTCGCCGCCCTGACCGGCGGGCGCCTCGATATCAGCGGCGTGCGAACTTCTGACCTGCGCATGATCGCCCGGGTATATGAGCGGCTGGGCGTGCGGCTCGATCTGGATGACGATCATGTCCATGTGCCGCGCCATGACACACTCCACCTTTCCACCCGCGATGAAGAGGTTGATGTCAGCATTGAGACAGCGCCCTGGCCCGGCTTCCCCTCCGATCTGGTGGCTGTGGCGACCCTGATCGCGACCCAGACGCAGGGCACAATCCTGATTCATGAGAAGCTCTTCCACGATCGAATGCTGTTTGTGGATAAGCTCAAGAGCTTCGGGGCGCAGGCCGTGCTCTGCGATCCACACCGCGCGATCATCGTCGGGCCGACCCCGCTGACCGCCGACTACCTGGATACCCCGGATACCAGGACCGGGCTGGGGCTGCTGGGGGCGGCGCTGTGCGCCGAAGGAGAATCGACTCTCGATGGCGCTGAGGCCTTTGAATGGAACTTCGGCGATGTGCTGATCCGCCTGCAGGGGGTGGGGGCGCAGATTCGAGTCCTGAGCCGGTAAGAAGTATGCTATAATCTCCCGCTGCCTGGCTGATAGCAGGGTGAGGACTGCCGCAGGCGGGCTGTCCCGCCGCCGAGATCGAACCGATGACTCCATTCAACCGCACAATGTTTTCTGTGGCCGGGTTGCGCGCCGCCTGTGTTGTACACGGCGATGGTCCGGCCCATGTTCTGGCTCTGCACGGCTGGGGGGGCAGTATTGAGAGCTTCTGGCCGGTCGCCGAGCAGATGGTGAGCCTGGGCGGGTATACGTTTCACCTGCTGGACCTCCCCGGCTTCGGCCAGACAGAGCCGCCGCCAGAGCCGTGGGGTGTGCCCGATTATGCCGCGTTCGCGCTGGCCTATCTGGATGAGCGGGAGTTGGATCGGGTTCATCTGCTCGGTCACTCGTTCGGCGGGCGGATCAGCCTGGTACTGGGTGCGGAACAGGCGCGCCGGATTGACCGGATGGTGCTGGTGGACAGCGCCGGCGTCCCTAACCCGGCTAACCCGGCCCGTGATCTGGCTGTCAAAACTGCCAGGGGGATTCTGAGCCTGCCGGGGCTGAACCGCCTTTACGAGCCGGCGCGTCGCAAAGCCTATGAGCAGATGGGATCGACGGACTATCTGGATGCCGGGGCGCTGAAGGAGACCTTTGTCAAAGTGGTGGAACAGGACCTCCTGCCGTATGCGGCGCGTGTCTCCCGGCCTACCCTCCTGATCTGGGGCGACCAGGATCAGGATACGCCACTCTGGCAGGGTCGGAGGCTGGAGCAGACTATCCCGGATGCCGGGCTGGTGATCTTGTCCGGCGCGGGGCACTTCAGTTATCTGGATCGCCTGCCGGACTTCGTGCGTATTATGCATCACTTCCTGCAGGATGCTTCCGGGGGGGCCGCGTAGCGCGTATGACCTGGCTCGTGGCCGCGGTGTGGCTGTTCGGCGGGCTGATCCGTCTGGTTCGCTATGCCCGCTTCTTCCAGATTGAGGAATACCAGAACGGGCGCTTCTGGCGCTGGCTGGCCCATAACCGGGAGCGATGGGGCTGGCGGCGCCCGGTGATCGCGGCGGCAGTATCGCTCGTGATCGGCCTGGTGCTGGCCGAAGCGCAGGAAGGGCCGCTGCTGGTGATCTTCGCCGGCGCAGCGCTGGCTGCGGTCTGGCCGGCCCGGGAACGGGAGGTCAAAAAGCCGTTAGTGCGCACTCAGCGCGCTGTGCGCCTGCTGCTCGCATCCGGCCTGCTCCTGATCATTGCCATGCTGCTGCTACAGGCCCTGGCGATCTCCGTGTCGCTGCCGCTGGCCGCCTATGGCCTTACGACGGCGGCAGGCCTCCTTTTGTTTCTGGCTGCCCCCCTCTTTCTGATGGCCGGCAATATCGCCGCCATGCCGGTTGAAGCGGGGCTGCGCCGGCTGTATCTGCGGCGGGCGCGGCGGGTGCTGGAGCGGCTGAACCCGGTTGTCATCGGCATCACCGGCAGTTACGGCAAGACCAGCACCAAGCACTATCTGGCTCACATCCTGAGCGGCCGTTACAAAGCGATTGCCACGCCCAGGAGCTATAACACGCTGATGGGTATCTCCCTGGCCGTGAATACGCAGCTCAGGGACGAACCCGATCTGGATTACTTCATCGTTGAGATGGGCGCGTATATTGAAGGCGAGATTGCCGCTATTTGCCGGCTGACCCGGCCGCGCATCAGTCTGGTGACAGCCGTCGGCCCGCAGCATCTGGAGCGTTTTGGCTCCCTCGAAGTGGTGACGAACGCCAAGTTCGAGATTGTCGCCGCTTTGCCGCCGGACGGCGTCGCCATCCTCAACGGGGACGATCCGCGCGTCCGCTCTATGGCCGGGCGCGCCGGTGACCGGCGGGTGATCCTGGTCACGCGGGAGGACGCGCCTGGCGCGGCGCTGGCGGCACGCAACATTCAGGAGTCTCTGGACGGCCTCAGCTTCGATGTCGTGGAGACCGCCAGCGGCGAGCAGCGCCATTTTCACGCGCCACTTTACGGCCTTCACAATGTGACCAACTTGCTGCTGGCGATCGCAGCGGCGCGCGAGGTTGGCCTGTCGCTGGGCGAGATTGCCATGCGCGTCGCTGGCGTAGAACCGTTTGAACACCGCCTGCAGCGTAAAATTCAGCCGGGCGGGCTGGTGGTGCTGGATGACGCTTACAGCGCCAATCCGGTTGGCGCGCTGAGCGCGCTGCACGTGCTCGGCCTGCACCGGGACGGGCGGCGAATCCTCATTACACCCGGCATGGTGGAGCTTGGCCCCCTCCAGGAGCAGGAGAATCGCAGGCTGGGCGAAGCAGCGGCCGGAGTGGCGACGGATATCATCCTGGTGGGCATCGAGCAGACCCGCCCGATCGTCGAAGGGGTCACGGCGGCGGGCTTCGGCCCTGATAATCTGCATGTATGCGCGACCCGGGCAGAGGCGATTGACTGGCTGCTCCAGAACGCCCGGCCCGGCGACACGGCGCTGTTTTTGAATGATCTGCCGGATACGTATCTTTAATGTTGCGCCGGCCGGCGCGGGAGTCAGGGTACGGCCAGCGGGCGCCCGGCGGCTGTTTGGGACAGGAGCGAAAAGGCATGGCGAGCAAAAAGCTGTCAGTAGGCGTGGTCTTTGGCGGGCGTTCGGTGGAGCACGATGTCTCGATCGTGACAGGACACCAGATCATGCGCGCCATGGACCCGGGTCGCTATGAGATCGTGCCGATTTATGTCACCCGTGATGGCGTGTGGCTGGTGGGGGACCCGCTCCGCGATATCAACAGCTTCAAGGAAGACAAGGTTGTCGAGATGCTGGGCATCAAAGAAGCTGTCCTGAGCAGCAGCACGGATTTCAAAGGGCTGATTGTGCCGCCGATCTCCGGCCTGATGGGGCGTAACAGTCTGCGAAAACTGGACATGATCTTCCCGGCGATTCACGGCTCGCACGGCGAAGACGGCACTTTGCAGGGCCTGTGCGAGCTGGTTGACCTGCCTTATGTGGGCTGTGGGGTGACCGCGTCTGCGATCGCGATTGACAAGCCGCTGACCAAGAGCGTGCTCCGCGCCAGCGGTTTGCCGGTGCTGGATGGCCTCGTGGTAACCCGCTCGCGCCTGATCAAAGACCGCGAGGCCGCACTGAACGAGATTGAAGAGCGCTTCAGGTATCCGGTGTTTGTCAAGCCCGCCTCGCTCGGCTCCAGCATCGGTGTTGCGCGCGTCACCGATCGCGACATGCTGGAGAATCACCTGGATATTGTGGCTAATTTCGACCGGCGCATTCTGGTTGAGCCGACGATCGAAGAGGTTATTGAAGTGAACTGCTCCGTGCTGGGCGACGGCGATACGGTCCGCCCTTCAGTCCTGGAACAGCCGATCTCTTTTGAGCAATTCCTGACCTATGAGGAAAAATATATGCGGCAGGGCGGCGGGATGAAAGGCGCTGAACGGCAGATTCCCGCGCCCATCAGCCAGACGCTCACGGCGCGGATCAAGGCGGCGGCTGTGGATGCCTTCAAGGCCATTGATGGGCATGGCATCGCGCGGATCGACTTCCTTGTGCAACAGGCCGCGGATGCGTTTTACATCAACGAGATCAATACCATGCCCGGCTCGCTGGCGTTTTATCTGTGGGAACCGGAGGGATTCTCCCCTCGCACCCTGGTGGACGAGCTGATCAGGCTGGCTCTGGACGCTCACGCTCGAAAGCGCCAGACTCGCTACAACTACCGGACAGGGCTGGTGGCTCACGCTGCCGTCAGAGGGCTGAAGGGTGTCAAAGGCCTGAAGGTGTGACACCGTCAGGTGATAGCTGCGCCGCGCGGCATCGCTGGCATCTGATTGCCTTACGTTCTGACTCGCTGTACCCTGTTACTTACAGCGCGATCGTCAGGGCGGCATAAAAGATGGCGGCGTGCTGCGGCGCGGCGGAGGTTAACAGGCGATGCGAATAATATTGGGCATCTTTCGTATTTTGTTGATTTTGCTATCGATTATTGTGCTGGCGGCCTGCGGCGGACCCGCGCCAACGCCGCGTCCGGTGGCGGTGCTGCCGAGCCGTGTGCCGCCGACCGCCGGCCCGACGCCGACGCTGCTGCCGACAGCAACGCTGACTCCTACCGCCACGCCGACATCGACGGAAACGCCCGTGCCCACCAGCACCTCGACTCCTACTGAGACGCCGGTGCCTTCTGCGCGTTCGGAGCAATTCGTGATCCAGTTGACCTGGGGCACGGCGGATGATCTCGATCTGAGCGTCCGGGATCCGCGTGGGGCAATCCTCTCAGCGGCAGACCCTCAGGCGTCTGAGGGCGCTCGTTTCTCTGGCGATGCGAACCCTTCGTGCCAGAATGTCATGGCCGCGCCGATAGAGCTGGCGACCTGGCCGGCGGGCACCGCGGCTGCCGGGCAGTATGCGGTGACGGCGCTGCATGCGGGTTCCTGCGGGGATGGCTCGCCTGTTGACGCGACGGTGACAATCCGGCTGGGCAGCCTGACGCTACTGGAGCAGCACGAATCCCTGAAGCCGGGCTGGGAGCTGCTGCTGAATTTTGACTTTGATCTGATGAATGTGACCGGGGTGGAGGTAGTGGAGCATCGCCTGCCGGTTGGCCCCCAGCCTGTTCGTTACGGCGAGACGGTCGCTGATTCCATCTCCGATGAACAGTTTGAGTATCGTTACTTCTTTGATGGGCAGGTGAACGACATTATTTCGATATCGATGCAGCGGACCAGCGGCAATCTGGATGCGGCCCTGCGATTGCTCGATCCGGGCGGCCGTGAGCTGGCCGCGAATAATGATGTGGGGACGGGCGACACGCCAACAGATGCCCTCATTGATAGCTATTCACTGCCGGCAACCGGCACCTTTACCATTGTGGCTACCCGTGCATTGGCGGAGATCGGCCCTTCTACCGGCGGATTTTCGCTGGCCCTCAATATGCTTGTGCGCGGCACCGCCCTCCCGGATGTGACAGGCGGAGTGTTGAGTTACGGCATGTCCAGCCGCGGCCCGATCTCAGATCAGCGAGTGAGCGTGCCTTACGGATTCCTGGGCAGGGCGGGGGAGGTCGTCTCTGTGGAGATGCGCCGCCTGAGCGGCAACCTCGATCCGTACCTGACCCTGAGCAGCGGGCAAGGAGTGGTGCTGGCGCTCAACGATGATGCTGGCGCGGAAGACGCGCCACAAGATGCCCGTATTGATCATTTTCTGCTTCCCGCTGCTGGCGTCTACACTATCACCGCCGGACGGTCGCCAATCGGGGGCGGCAGTGGGGTGTACGAGATGATGCTGACTCTGGAAGGGACCGATCCGGCGTCGGCCTCTGAGGCGAGCCGCGTACTGCAGTTAGGCGATACGGTCACCGGAGAAATCACGGCTGAGCAGGCCGAGCGACGTTACCCATTCTTTGGCCGGCAGAACACCGAAGTAGTGATCACGCTGGCTCAGCGGAGCGGCAACCTGAATACCTATCTGGCCTTGCTGGATGCGGCGGGCAACCGGCTGGCTTTCAATGATGACGCACCTGGCAGCCAGACGCCCGGCGATTCTCGAATTGAAGGGATTCGCCTGCCGGCGACGGGCGTATATACCATCGTTGCCAGCCGTTCTCAGTCCGGCGATTCCACCGGAGAGTTTGCATTAACGGTTGATCAGCTCCAGTCGCCCACGGCTGTCCCGGGGCCAACAGCCACACCCGTACCCCGGGCGCTCTCATTTGGGGATGTCGTTCGCGGCATGATTGACAACCAGACTCCGCGAGTTGACTTTACCTTTGAGGGCGAACAGGGGCAGGTTATCACTATTACCCTCTCGCGGCTGGATGCTAACACCGATCTGGATACTCTTCTGATTCTGCTGGACGCGGCGGGCAACCGACTGGCTGTCAATGATGATGCTCCCCAGCCGGATAATCCCGATTCAACCGATGCCCGGATCAGCGGTTTCCGCCTGCCGGAGACCGGTCTGTATACGATTGTGGCGACGCGCTTCGCGTTGGAGGCAGGAACGAGCAGCGGCCCCTTCGAGCTGAGTCTGAGTCGGGACGGCGGTTGAGGCAGGTTGCGTCGTGATTAGTATTGGATGTGTGAGCGGGGCAAGCGTCGCTTCTCATTCGCCGGGATCAGGACATGCCATATCGATCAGGCGGTAACCGACGGAACAGCGTACAGTTCGGGGTAGGCCGCTCGATCTGGGCAGGCTCCCCGCCGCCTGCGATTCCGGAGCAGGTGCTGGACGGCATACCCGGCTTTCTGGCATGGCTGGCCCTCTTCCTGACCCTGGCCGGCGCGGTCATCCGCCCCCGGACGGTGATTGCTCTGGCCGCTGTGCTCGGCCTGTATTCCGCGACTCGTTTTGTCTATGCGGCGTTGATCAACCTCGTTGGGATGCGGCGGATCCGTCGCTGGGAGAAGATCGACTGGCGGGCTGAGTACCAGCGATTGGCCGGGCCGGACAGCCTGCCCCGCGATCAGGTGCAGCATGTCGTCATCATCCCCAATTACAAGGAGCCGCTCCGGGTGTTGTGCCGGACCCTGGAGGCGCTGGCCGCCCAGGAGGATGCCGCCAGCCGGATAACAATTGTCCTGGCTATGGAGGCCGCTGATCCCAACGCGCTAACCAGCGCTCAGAAGCTCCAGCGGGAGTTTCAGCATCGCTTTGCCCGCATCTACTATACGATTCATCCTAAGGGGTTGCCGGGCGAAATGCAGTGCAAGTCGGCGAATGAGGCCTGGGCGACCCGCTGGATCAAGCGCACGCTCGTGGATGAACAGGGCTTTGACATAGACAGCATCCTGGTCACGACCATGGATGCCGACACCCTGTGGCATCCGCAGCACTTCGCCTGCCTGACCACGCTGTTCGCTGTACACCCGGACCGCTACCTGCGCTTCTGGCAGGCTCCGATCCGTTACCACAGCAATATCTGGGATATTTCACCGTCGATGGCTCTGGTCCACGCCTTCTCAGGCGTCTGGGAACTGGCCTATCTGACCGCGCCGCGCTGGATAGCCCTGCCCATGTCGTCGTATTCGCTCAGCCTTCGCCTGCTGGATGGCGTAGGATACTGGGATGGCGACGTGATCGCCGACGAATGGCACATGTTCATCAAGGCGTTCTTCCAGCGTGGCGGTGAGGTTGGCCTTGAGCGCGTCTTCCTGCCGTTTCTGGCTGAAGCCACCTCCGGTGACGGCTTCTGGGACAGCATGAAGAATCGTTACCAGCAGACGCTGCGTCACGCCTGGGGGGGCAAGGAAGTCGGCTACGCGCTGGCGCGCATCATTGAGCGCCCGGAGATTCCGCGCCTCCCTGCGGTGCGCCTGCTCCTGCGCGCCGCGCATGACAATATCCTGGCCGGGGCAGGCTGGGTGATCATGACGCTTGGGCCGCAGCTCGTGTTCCTGTTGTACCCGGAGTTGTTCTTCGTCGAGTGGCGGGCGCCCAATTTCTTGCTGCTGAACTTCTCGCTCATGGTGGTGTCGGTGACGGGCTTCATTTTCTGGGCGCTGGATATGTCCATTCGCCCCCCTCGCCTGCGGCCCTGGAGCCTCAGAGAAGTGCTCCAGACGATTGTCAGCTTCCCTCTGTTGCCGATCTTCCTGCTGGTGCTGCTGGCCCTGCCCACTATTCAGGCGCAGACGTTGCTGCTGCTGGGCATGCCGATTCAGTTTCGGGTTACCAAAAAGGTCTAGCCAGATCAAAAAGCCGCCGCGGTTTCGGCGGCGGCTCTGTCGAGAGGTCTGACGGGTTCAGGTCAGGAACATCGGCATTCCGAAAACGTGGCGGACCTTCGGACGGTACTCGTTAATGTCATACAGCTCCGGCACGTTGACGCGCTTGGTGCCCTGGGACAACGTCGAGATCGGGATATCGCTGTACACGCCGCGTTGCAGGCAGACCAGCCGGCCCGATTCCCCGCGTTCCACCAGCCCCATCGCCATCTGAGCGTAGTTGGCCGCCACCATCAGGTCAAGCGAGTCGGGCGCGCCGGAGCGCATCAGATAGCCGATCTTCTGGTACAGGATATTTTCGCCGGTGAGCTGCTTGATCTCTTCGCCGAGTATTTCACCAATGCCGCCCAGTTTGCGGTGACCGTAGGCATCGGCCTCGCCGCTTTCGAACGGGCTGCCGCCGGCATGATGTGCCCCTTCGGAGACGGTCAGCATGGCGTAGTTGCTCGGATTGTCGCGCTTGTCTCTGAGGACCAGCTCGGCCACGCGCTCCACATTGAACGGCACTTCGGAGATCAGCGCGCGATCCACGCCGGCAAGATAGGCCGAGATCAGCGATGTTTCGCCGGAATTGCGCCCGAACAGCTCCACAACAGCGATGCGCTCATGAGAACCAGCAGCGGTGCGCAGGTTATGGATGAATTCGATGCTGCGGGTCACTGCGGTGGAGAAGCCGATGCAGTAATCCGTGCCGTAGACATCGTTATCCATCGTCTTGGGGATGGCGATCACGCGCGCGCCTTCATTGTGCAGGCGCTCGCCGTAGCTCAGGGTGTCATCGCCGCCGATCGGGATCAGCACATTGATGCCCAGCTTCTCGATCACCTTGAGCACATGCGAGGTGCAATCCACCAGCCCTTCGTATTCTTTGTCCGGCTCGCGCAGGAATTCCGGCAGGCGGTCGCTTTTGACCTTGCCGGGGTTCGTGCGGGAGGTGTGCAGAAAGGTGCCGCCGGTACGGTCCACGCGGCGCACCGCCTGCTTGTCCAGCGGGATAACGCAGCGCCAGTTTTCTTTGTCGTCCTCCAGATTGTAATCGAGCAGACCGGCCCAGCCCCGGCGAATGCCGAAGACTTGATAGCCATTGTCTTCTGCCCGGTTTACAATTGCTTTGATTGCAGGGTTGAGGCCGGGGACATCGCCGCCACCCGTCAGTACGCCGATACGCATAGAGACTTCTCCTTAAGCTGATTGAGCAATGCCAGAGCGTAGTGTGAGTGATGAGCAAATTTGAGAGACCATCCTAGATACTACCACAAACAGGTTGCAGTAAAAAAGTACTTAATCGGTCAGGTTAGCCGTTGCGCCGCCTGAGGAGTTGACCCCTGTGCCCTATGTAATCACCGGTCTGTGTAACCGACATGGCGGCTGTGCTCTGGCCTGCCCGGTCGCCTGTATCGTGCCCGGCAACCCGGTCGAGCAGTGGCCGTATTACTATATTGATCCGGATGCGTGTATTGACTGCGGGCTGTGCGTTCCGGCCTGCCCGTATAACGCTATCTGGCCAGAAGAAAATGTGCCAGATTTTCTGCGGGCCGATATTCAGGGTAATTACGACTATTTCGCGAAGGGACCGGGATATGCGGCCCAAACTTTGTAAGCCGGGCGAAGATATCGCACCTGAACAGGAAACGGAGCGCTGATCCGTGAGTGGACGACTGCTGGCACCAACGCCGGATATTCTGATCGCTTACGACGATCTGCGCCGGCGCGAGAATCAGATGCTCGTACGCCTGCTGGATACCCTGCCGCGCGTGGATGACCTCCCGGCGGAGATGATGGATCAGGCTCGTGACGCCGTCTTTCACACGGATTATCCTTTCCTGCTGGCGCTGGTAGGGCCGTTTGGTGTGGGGAAGTCCAGCCTGATCAACGCGCTGCTTGGTCAGGATGTCCTGGCGACCGGCCCCGTCCCAACCACAGAACGGGTGATGGCCCTGCGCTACGGCGATAGCCTGGAGCGGATAGCCGGTCAGGACGGACTGGAGACGGTCTTTTATCCGTCTCCGCTGCTCAAGCTGATCAGCCTGGTGGATACGCCGGGCGTCGAGTCCGTATTTGACGAACACAGCCGGCGCACTGAATCCTTCCTGCACCGGAGCGACTGGGTGGTGCTGGTCATGCTGGCGACGCAGGCGCTCTCCGCCGGCAATCTGGCCTTTCTTCAGGCGCTCAGCCGGTACGGCAAGCGGGTGCTCATTGTGGTGAACCAGGTCGATCTGCTGGATGATGCCCAGCGCGATACTGTCCGCCAGTTTGTGCAGGAGCAGTGTCTGCTCCACCTGGGTCAGGAGCCGAAAGTGTTCCTGGTATCAGCGCGGCGGGCGCTGGCCGCCCGGCAGGCCGACCCGCCGGATCAGGCAGCCTGGCAGGCCAGTGGCATGGCCGACCTGGAGTCGTTTTTGTTGGACGCGCTGGACGATCGCGAGCGGCTGCGCCAGAAGCTGCAAACACCGCTGCAGATCGCCCACAATGTGCTCACCGCTGCCCAGAAGGCGGTACAGGATCAGCAGCAGGCTCTCGACCAGCATCGGCGCGTTCAGGAGAATATCGCCGCCCAGATTGCCGCCGGGCAGGGACAGCAGCGCGAGCAGGTGAACGCCGTGCTGGATACAGTCGCCGCCGCTTTTGCCGAGTCCGCCCAGCGCGGTGAAGATGCTATCCGCGATCTGTTTCAGCCTGGCCGGGCAGTTGGCCAGATTCTCTCCGGCATCAGTGAGCTGCTCGGACTGGCCGGCCTGGCGCGGCGGCTGGGGGCGCGATCGCGGGCCGAAGCAGCGTTTGCCGCTTATGCGGTATT
Source organism: Aggregatilineales bacterium (assembly GCA_029976025.1). Classification (GTDB taxonomy): domain Bacteria; phylum Chloroflexota; class Anaerolineae; order Aggregatilineales; family Ch27; genus JARKNX01. Next base: position 43,631 of record JARKNX010000220.1, read on the forward strand.
CGAGCCGCTGGAGGAGATCGCCGGGTCGGTCAACGATCTCGGGCCGTGGATGGAGGGGCGCGATTTGCAGGATATGGACGATCTGGTGCTTTACACCAACCGCGCCCTGGAAGAGCTGCCGGAATCGCTGCGGGCTAAAGTGATCGGGGAGGTGCGCGCTCCGGCCTCTTATAACCGGGAGCCGCTGCGGCGCGCCCGCCCTGATCTCGATGCCATTCTGGGGGACGCCCGGCGCGTGGAAATAGGGCGCCTGGATGGTGAGGTGCGGACCAGCCTGGCGATTCTGGGGGGCTGGGAGCTGGCAGTTGTGCTGGCGATTATGCTGCTGGGCGTGCTGGCTGTGGACTGGTCGGACGCGGCGGTGCCGCTTGTCCTGGTGCTGGGAGCGTTGGCTTTGATGTTTCTGGGGGTGGGCGTGTTTATCTTCCGGGGTGGCCGGCTGGCCCGGCGCTTCTCCGATCGCCTCCTGGCGCACTCGCAGCAGTATCAGGCGGCGCTGCGCCAGGCGGCGGAAGATCAGATTCAGGAGGGTGTGACGCAGCGGCAAGATGTAGCAGCCCCGTTTGTCCGCCTGATCAGCGCCCAGACCGCCCTTCAGGCCAGCCTGGCCGCCGATTTGCGCCGGCTGGAGGAGGAGTTAGCGGCCTTCGCGGGTGAAATTGGCGGCCCCTGGGAGCGAAAGACGGTATGACAAACACGAGGCTGGAAGGGCCGCTGGCCGAGCTGCGGGAGCGCGAAATCCGGCTGCTTTACGAGATCGGTGATACGCTGGCCCGGCTCTCTGCGGAGGGTGAGGCCGACCGGGGCCGGCTGCGCGACGTGGCCAATGACCTGCGCGACCTGTTCTTCATGGTCGTCGTCGTGGGGGAGTTCAACGCTGGCAAGTCCACCTTCATTAACGCCCTGCTGGGTGACGCTTTACTGCCAACCGGGATCACGCCCACGACCGAGGTCATTGAGCTGATTCGTTACGCCGAGGCGATCTCCCACCGCACGGTGCTGCGCCCCGACGGCGTGCGCGAGTGGACGCATCCTGGCGTCGGCGGGCCGGGCGTAGTCCTGGTCGATACACCGGGGACGGGGTCCGTCTTCCAGCAGCATGAGCAGATCGCCCGCAACTTCCTGCATCGCAGCGATCTGGTGATCTTTGTCCTTTCGGCGAAGCGCGCTTTTGCGGAGACCGACCGCCTGTATATGGAGCTGATCCGCGATTATGGCAAGAAGCTGATCGTGGTCGTCAACCAGTGTGATCTGCTGGATCAGCGCGAGCGGGCCGATGTCCGCCGTTTCGTGCAGGCCCAGATCGAGGCGCGGCTGGGACTCAAGCCGCTGATCTTCATGGCCTCGTCGCGCCAGGCACTGGCCGGCGAGCCTGACAGCGGCCTGGAAGCCGTGCACGCCCATCTGAACGCGACCTTTGAACAGATCTCGCCGGCCCGGCAAAAGCTCCAGACGCAGCTTATTTTTGCTTCCCGTCTGCTGGTCCGGTATCAGGAACTGTTAGAGGGCCGCCTCGCCCTGGTCGGGCGCAACCGCGAGCAGACCTCCACTATTCAGGTTGAACTGGAAGCGCAGGCAGAGGGGATGAATGCGCGTCTGGCGCTGAGCATGGCGGAAGTCTCGCGTATTCTGAGCGGGGTTCGCCAGCGGGGGATGGCCTTCATCGATCGTAACTTCAAGGTGCGCTTGCGCAGCACCGATGCGGATAAGGCCGTTTTGCAGAAGGAATTTGAAGACGATGTCATCGGCCGCGCCCTGGATCAGATCAACGATATCGCCAACGACTATGTGAATGCCCAGGTAGATAGCAACCGGCGCTACTGGCAGGGCATCGTGGAGCGACTCAGCCGGCTGGATACTTTGCTTCAGACGGAAATCCGGGGTGTGGACGGCTCCGTCTATACCGACCAGCGGATGGCTATTCAGGAAGCTATCGCCATTGCTGATGCCGAGATAGGGGCTTACTCCAACGAAGAGATGCTCTCCCTGATGCGCGAACGCTTCCAGACAAACCTGACCGGCCTGGGGTCCAGCGCCGGGCTGAGTGTGCTGGGGGCGCTGGCGGCCACGCTGGGGCTGGCGACGCCGGGCGTGATCACGGCCCATGCGCTGGCTTTTCTGGGCGTGGTATTGGGGCTGCCGGTTGCAATTGGCGGGGGCGTGCTGGCTGTGCGGTACTGGCGCCGGCTGCGGCAGGATATTCGCAATGACTTCAACGGGCAGATCGATTTGCTGGAACGTGGCTACCGGCAGGCGATGGCAGAGTTGACCGATCGCGAGCGGAGCCGGCTGCTTCAATACGGCCGGCAAATCCTCGACCCGGTATTCAGCCATTTTTCCAGCATGGCCGAAGCCGTGGAACGCGATCGCGCGGCGCTGGAAGCGCTGGGGGAGCAAATCAGCGCGATCGAAGCACTGCTGGAAGAAACGCCGGCAGAAGGAAGTGCGATCTAATGACTCGGCTCGCTGAGGGTCTGGTGCTTCTTGTCCTTCAGGCTGCGAAGCATCTGAACGACGCCAGCGCGGGAGATGAATTCGTGCTGGTCCTTCATGGACAGGTACTGGACCAGATCGTTGATCGCCCCCTGCGTATCTTCCTGCCGGCTCTTGGCTGAGCCGCGCATAACATAGGCCGGGGCGAAATTGGGAAAAGCGCGCAGACAGCGATCAAACATCTCTACAGCGCTGGCATAATCTCCCTGTCCGAAGCGATCCAGGCCGCGCATGAACAGAGTTTCCGCGGTAAGCTGCTGCGGCGTCGGCACGGGCTGGCTGGCGATCTGCTGAAGCTGGGCTTCCACAATCGCCCGCTCTTCAACAGATGGGGATTCCAGCGGGCCGGTGGCGCCGCCAGCCAGGAGGCGATTGCGCAGCCGCTGCATCCCTTCGTCAAAATACTCGTGGTCCAGGGCCACCCCGTTCAGGTGGGGGAGCCTGGCCAGCTCGCCGGTGAAGCAAGAAGCGTAAGCGTCAAACCGAAAGTTATTCACCAGCACCGGGACGATATCGCGCTCCAGCCGCAGCGCCTGTTCGATCTCCTGGCGCAGGAAGTCGTCCGGCTGGGTGAAGTGCTCGACTGTCCCCGGCGTCAGGATCACCAGGAAGTGCGCGCGGGCGGCAATCTGATTGAGACGGACCGCGGCAAGCTCGCCGGTATTGAGGCAGGCGGCATCCATAAAGACGTCGTAATCGTGCTGAACGAGGTCGTCGAAGATAGCGCGCGCTATGAATGAACTGACACTGCGCCGGTAACTGATGAAAACGGTTCGCTGGTTGTTGCTGTCCATGGGGCTGTCTCGCGATAAAACATGATCCGTCTCTGGCTACTTTATAGGCTTATTATCTAGCTCACCTGGCGAAGCGGCAATGCGATAAAAGTCCGGATGCCGCGGAAACCGACACATTTGTACAATTCATAACAATTTCTGCCTGCGAATCGCCGGCTTCCTGGCTGGACATGCCTCTTAAATAGGGCTACACTACAGTTGAAGTTTTCTTATACAGGGTTGCACGTATGTTCTGTCCTCACTGTGGGATGCGCAACCGCGAAGGTGAATTGATCTGCCAGGTCTGTGGGACGATGCTCGTAGCCCCGGCGGCAACACGGCATCTCAAGATGACGACCGGCATTATCACGCGCACAGAAGCCCGCCCCCGCACCGGGATGCTCCGGACAATCTGTTTCGAAATTGACGGCCTTAGCTATGACTTCCCGGTCAAGAGCGGCGATACCATCCTGGTTGGGCGCGGGCGTCCGGAGATGGATGGGGTCTTCTCTGCCCTCGATCTGATGGCTATCGGCGGGGATGAAAAAGGCGTCTCACGCAAGCACGCTATGGTGAAAGTAGAGGGCCAGACCGCCTTCCTGGTGGACCTTTCCAGCACCAACGGGACTTTCCTCAACGGGCGGCGCCTCCAGCCGCAGGACAGGCATCTCCTCTGCGATAATGACACAGTGCGATTCGGAGCACTGGAATCACGAATCAAGTTGACCTAAAGGATTCGTAGTATTCCTCTCTTTCCCCCCTTCAGTAACCCTGTTACACTGCAACCATGGCGTCCTTTGCATTTATCTCCGGAGCGATATT
>JARKNX010000221.1 GCA_029976025.1 Aggregatilineales bacterium
CGGGATGACCATGGCCGTCGAGGCGGCCATCTGCAAATCCCAGCGGGTCGCCAGGGTGCCGCGGAAGGTCGCCAGGCCGACCGCGACCGTGTATAGCTCCGGGGAGCGCAGGTACAGCAGCGGGCCGAGCAGGTCGTTCCAGGCGTTCAGGGCGGTGAAGATTCCGACGGTAATCAGGGCGGGTTTGGCCAGCGGCATCATGATCCGCCAGTAGATGCCGAACTCCCCGCAGCCGTCGATGCGGGCCGCGTCGGCCAGCTCCTCCGGGATCGTGCGGAAGAACTGGCGCAGCAGGAAGACGTTGAACGCACCGCCGCCGAAGAACAGCGGCACGGTCATCGGCAGGAAGGTGTTGACCCAGCCCAGGCGGGTGAACATGATGAACTGCGGCACCAGTACGATGACCGAGGGCAGGAACAGCGTCCCAACGACGATCCCGAACAGAAAATCGCGCCCCCAGAAACGGATGCGGGCGAAGCCATAGGCGGTCAGGGAGGAGGTCGTCACCACGGCGATCACGTTCAGGACGATGACGATCAGGGAGTTCCTGAAGTAGAGCAGAAACGGCTTGTAGGTGAGCGCCTCGGTGTAGTTCTCCCACAGGATCGGGTTTGGGATCCACTGCGGCGGGTACTGGAAAATCTGAATCTGGGACTTCAGCGAGCTGCTGACCAGCCAGACGAATGGCAGCAGCATGAGCGCGGCGAAGACGACCAGCAGGGCGATTGTGAACCAGTACCCCACGCCATGCTTGCGCGCGATGCGCCGCCGGGCCGGCCGGCTGGCCGGCGGCGGGTTTTGATACTCCGGGTTGAGTGTGGTGGACATGGTCGGCGCCTCTGCCAGCTACTCGCTGGGATTCTCGTAGTAGATTCGCGTGCCGAGATACTTGAAAATCAGGATCGACAGGCCCATCAGGATGAAGAACAGCAGCCACGAGAGCATGGCCGCGTAGCCCATGTTCAGGCCCTGGAACGCCGTGCGGTAGATGTACAGCACCAGGAAGAGGGTCGAGTTCTCCGGGCCGCCGTTGGTGATCAGATAAGCGCTGGTGAACACCTGGAAGGAATTGATGAAGCCGATGACCAGGTTGAAGAAAATGACCGGCGACATCAGCGGCAGGGTGATGTGGCGCAGTTTCGCCCAGCCGCCCGCGCCGTCGATCTCCGCCGCTTCGTAGTAGACGTCCGGGATGCCCTGGAGTCCGGCCAGGAAGATGATCATCGCGCCGCCGGCCCCGCCCCACAGACTCATGAAGATGAAGGACGGCAGGGCGTAGGCGGGGTCTTGCAGCCAGGGGAGCTTGGATGCGCCGAGGTCGCGCAGCAGGGCGTTCAGCAGCCCGAACTCGGTGTTGAAGATCCAGGCCCACAGGGTGGCGCTGGCGACCGCCGGGACGATGCTGGGCAGGTAGTAGATCGTCCGGAAGATCGAGATGCCTGGGATCTGCTTGCTGATGAGCATCGCCAGGAAGAAGCTGAAGGCGAGGCCCAGCGGCACCGAAATCACCGTGTACAGGAAGGTCGCTCGCAGCGACTGGGGGAGCAGGGGATCGGTGGTCAGCCGCTGCAGGTTCGCGATCCCGACGAACTCCGGCGCGGTGATCAGGTCCCAGCGCTGAGTCGCCAGGTAGACCGCGATCCC
>JARKNX010000001.1 GCA_029976025.1 Aggregatilineales bacterium
GGGCTGCCAGGCGGTCGTTGTGGCGCTTCTGGTACAGATCGCCCAGGCTGTACTGGGCCAGGGCGAAGGACGGCTCGCAGTAAATGGACTGCCGCAGGGCGTGCAGCGCGGCGTTGAGATCGTCCATATAGATGAAGATCAGCCCCTTGAGATAATGCGGATAAGGGGCCATCGGGTCCCGCTCGATCAGGCGGGCGCATAGCTCCAGCGCCACATCCCACTGGCCGCGATCCCCGGCCTCTCTGGCCGCCTGAAGCAGCTCCGGATCGGCGGCGGCTTCCAGCACGGGCACGGCGGCTGGCAGCGGCCTGGCGCGCGGCGGCTCCGCCGGAGGCAGCGGCGGCAGTGGCGCTGCCTCCGGCGCGGAAGGCGCATCAGCCCGGCCCAGGCCGAACAGCAGGCGGAACGTATTCTGGTGCGCCCTGGCCGCCTCGGTATCCTTTCGGTAGAGGACGGTGTTCTCAAAATTACGCGGGACGAATCCCTGATCTTCGTAGATTGTCGCCATCGGCTCCGAATGGCCGACGATCAGCCAGCCGCCTTCGTCCAGACAGGCGTTGAAGCGCCGCACCACTTCCCGCGTGACGGCCTCAGCGAAGTAAATGGTGACATTACGGCAGATCACCATATCCATATCGGCCGTGTTGTTTTCAGCAGCGGGGTAAACATCGTCGATCAGGTTGAGCGGGGCGAAGGTGACGCGCTCCCGAACGGCGCGGTCCAGCAGGAAGCCATCCGCCGTCCGGGTGAACCAGCGGTCGCGGATAGCCTCCGGCGTCTCATTGCGGAAGGAAGAAGCGCGGAAAACGCCGCGTCTGGCCTTGTCCAGGCTGACGGTATCGATATCCGTCGCCAGCAGCAGGATATCCCAGAGCAGCAGATCGGGCAGCAACTCCATCAGCAGCATAGCCAGCGAGTACGGCTCCTCCCCGGTGGCGCAGCCGGCGCTCCACAGCCGAAGCCGAAGCCGGCCTTCAGATCGCTTGCGGGCGATCAGATCGGGCAGGACATGGTCGCGCAGAGCGTTAAACTGCGGGCCGTTGCGGAAGAAATACGTTTCGCCGATAGTGATGGCGTTGATAAGATCGCGCCAGAGATCGTGAGTCAGGGGGGCGGCGGTTAACTGCCCGGCCAGCGTAGCCATGTCCGGCAGGCCTCCGGCCCGGAGCATGGCCTGGATCACCCGCTGGACATCCTGCTGGCGATTGTCATCAACCGTCAGGCCGGTCCTGTCCTGAATAAACGCGATCAGACGGTCGAACTCGGTGCCCATGCTTGCGCCTTCGTTGAGGAATCATTAACCTGATCGAGATCATAATCAATCTAACTCCATCCTGCAAGCGTTATGATCTATTTGATGCCCACAAAGGCTCAGTGCCCTGCTGACCGGGGAAGAAGCATTTGTATTCGTTATACACGAATAACCGGGCAATACACAACCCGATTCAGGTAAAAAATAAGTAAAACTTACAGAGAACGCCCCGATCCTCCCTGAAATGGGAACAGGCCATGAGCAGTGGGCCGGTCTTTCCCCGACCGGGGAGAGAGAAGCTGTGTTCCCTTTCTTCGCGTCTGGCACCGGCCTGCCCATCCGACTCCGCGTGCTATAATGCGCCACAATGAAAACACCTTCCCTCCCCTCCTTTAACTGGACACCCCGCCGGGTGACGGCAGCGGCGGCGGCGATCTTCGTCCTGCTGGCGCTGGCGATCTGGCTACTGCTGATGCGCGAGTTCCGGCTGGACGATGCTTTCATCACCTATCGTTACGCCCGCAACGTGGTCCGCGGCCTGGGCCTGGTCTACAACCCCGGCCAGATCACGCTCAGCACGACGGCCCCGCTGTACGCGCTGCTGCTGGCCGGGGCGCGCGCGACAGCCGGGGCCGGGCTGGACTTCCACACGCTCGGCGGCCTGATCGGGGCGGTGTGTATCGGGCTGGGCGGCGGCGTCATCACGGCGCTGCTGCCGGAGCGCGTCCCGCCCCGGGCGCGGCTGTGGGCGGGCGCGGCCTATACGCTGGCGACGCCGCTGTGGCTGGCCCTGGGCATGGAAACGCCGCTGTGGATTCTGCTGGCACTGACCGGGCTGGAGCGGGCGGCGGCGGACCGCTGGGGGTGGGCCGGGCTGTGGATCGGGCTGGGCATCCTGACCCGGCCTGACGCGGCGCTGCCAGGCCTCCTGATCGGGCTGTGGGCGGCCCTGGCGGCGCTCGACCGGGCCGGGACGCGGTCCGGGTGGTGGCGCCCGCCGGTCTGCTTCGCAATCGGGGCGGCGCTGCCGGTCGCCCTGTTCTACGGCTGGGCGTGGGCGACATACGGCTCGCCCTTCCCGGCCACTTTCGACGCCAAGCGCGCCCAGGCGGAGATGGGCATCACCGGCTTCGGTGTGGGCACGACAACGCTGGAGGGCCTGGGGCTGATCGCCGGTGGCCTGCTGGAGCAAAGCGGCCTGTACCTGCTGTTCGGCGGCCTCGCCTTCGCCGGCCTCTTATGGGGGCGGCCCGTCGGGCCGGTCGCCGTCGCCGTCCTGTGGGGTGCGCTACACGTGCTGATCTACGCCATCCTGGGCGTCGCGCCCTACCGCTGGTATTACGCGCCGCTCGTGCCCGGCATCCTCCTGCTGGCGGCGCTGGGGCTGGCCCGCCTGAGCGACGTTCTGGCGCGGTGGAGGCGCAGACGGAGCCGGGGCCGGTGGACCCGCGCGCTTCCGGCGGGAGTAGCGACGCTGGCCCTGCTGGCCCCGGCTATGTCCTTCGCCCGGATCGCGGCTTACTTTGCGTCCGGCGGCCCGCCGGGGCCGATGCTGCCGATTGTGGACTGGGCGGCCTACCGGGAGGCGGGCGAGTGGATCGCCGCCCACACGCCGCCGGATGCGACTGTGGGCGTGGCCGAAGTCGGCCAGATCGGCTTTTACGCCGACCGCCCGATGACGGACTATCTGGGCCTGCTCCAGCCGGAGACCGCTGAGGCGCTGGAGCGCGGCGATATCGCCTCCTGGCTGCCGGCGAACGCCCCGGCGACGCTGGTCTTTCAGGGCTTCCGGGGGCGGCCGCCGGTCCTGTACAACGTCCGGCTGGACACCGACCCCTGGTTCGCGGCCAGCTACGCGCCCGCCGCGACCTTCGACGACCCGCGCTACGCCTACGGCCCGGTGACCGTCTACCGCCGGACGGCGGAGGCCCGCCCCCTGGTCGAGACGGCGACTGACCTGACCTTCGGCCCGCTGCGGCTGGTCGGGCTGGCCACTGACGCCGCGGACCTCCCCGCGGGCGGCCCGATCCGCGTCCGGCTGGACTGGGAGGTTGCCAGGCCGGAAGAGCTGCCGGAACGGCTGCGGATTGTCCTCAGCATCCCGGAGGCGGGGGATACCCCCAACGCCGACCGCGAGATCGCGCCAGGCGGCGCGGGCGGGCGCTTCTCCACCTGGCACACGCTGGTGCTGGATGAGGCGCTCCCGCCGGGCGGCTACCGGCTGCTGGTTTCCGCCGGGCCGGCAGGGGCGCCAGATTACGCCGTCGCGCCGGGCGGGTGGGTAGATATTTCCTTCCCCCGGGCGGGCGCGCCTCTCCGCGCGGAGCCGGTCTTCAGCGCGGATGGAGCGCCCCTGATCGCGCTGGCGCGGGCGGCGTCCGTCACGGCGGCGGGGCGCACCCTGATGCTCGATCTGGCCTGGCGGGCGCTGGCCGATATCGGGCGGGATTACACGCTGTTCGTCCACCTGCGCCCGGTGGATGACCCGCTCCCGGCGGTCCAGGCGGACGGGATGCCGCGCGGCGGGACCTACCCGACCCACCTGTGGCAGGTGGGCGAAGTCGTGCCGGACACGATTGCACTGGAGGCCCCCGCCGCACCCGGAGCGTATGAGCTGGCAATCGGCTGGTATGCCGCGCCGGACGGCCCGCGCCTGACGCTAACGGACGGGGCGGATGCGGCGCATCCGGCGGATGCGCTGCGGCTGGCCCGCATAATTGTGGAGCAAGACGGCAGTCTGCGGGTTGCCGCCAGCTCGTGAGGTCCGGGGGTGGGCGCCGCGCTACCAATCGCTTGACGCCGGACACCCCCTATGTAAACTGGGGGTACATTGTGCACTCGCCGGTCATCGCCGCCCTCATCGCCCCACGCTATACCCTGGAGGACTCATCATGCCCGTACCTGTTTACTGGGGGTCTCCCCGCCAGACACAGCTCACCGGCGCCGAAACGCTGCCGGCCAAGCTGGACCTGATCCTGGAGCGGCTGCATCTGCGCGAGCGCGTCAAAGATCAGCGCGTGGCAATCAAGATGCATCTGGGATCCGATATCGGCTATTCCATGGTGCACCCGGTCTTCGTGCGCCGGGTCGTGGAGGCGGTCAAAGAGGGCGGCGGGCAGCCGTTCGTCACCGACCTGCCCCACTCCGTCGAGACGGCCTACATGCGCGGCTACACGGCTGAGACGCTCGGCTGCCCGCTCTACCCCAGCACCGGGCTGGATGAAAAGTGGTTCTACACCCGCCAGCATTCCTTCATGAATCTGACCGAGTTCGAGATCGGCGGCGCGATCAGGGAGGCGTCTTTCCTGGTCGATCTGGCGCACGTCAAGGGGCATTCCTCGACGGCTTTCGGCGGGGCGCTCAAGAATATCGGCCTGGGCTGCGTCACCGGCACGACGCGCAGCAAGATGCACGACGTGTTCCACTTCGTCCCCTACGTGCATAAAGAGCGCATCCGCGATGAAGCGCACCGGGCGGCTATCCGCGACTCCTGCCCTTACGGCGCTATCAGCGACGATCGCAGCGACCCCGGCGGGCTGCACCTGCACGACTACAAGTGCAACAACTGTATGCGCTGCCAGGCGGTGGCCGACGGCGCCCTCGAAATCCGGCCGGAGTCCTTCCTCGCCTTCATGGAGGCCATGAACACCTCGGCCAGGCTGGTGCTGGATACCTTCGAGCCGGGCCACGCCGTCTTCATCAGCCTGGCCACCCACATGACGCCGCTATGCGACTGCTACGGCTACACAACCCTGCCGGTCATAGCCGATGCCGGCATCTTCGGCTCCGATGACCCGGTGGCCGTGGATCAGGCCGTGATCGACATGACGAACGACTTCCCGATTCTGGAGCAGAATCTGCCGGCGATGATGGAGATCGTCACGCGGGAAGGGCACCCCTGGCAGCAGATTCACGGCCGGTTCAAGGACCCGTTCGCCCTGCTCGCCCACGCGGAGCGGATCGGACTCGGCACGCGCGACTACGAGCTGATCGACGTGCTGCCGGTGGCCGAGCCGGACTTCAAACAGGATACGTATGTCCAGGCCCAGCCGATCTGACCGCGGCGCGACGGCGGCCCTGCCGGCCTTCCAGAAGCGCCCGTATTCCGCCGCGCGCGAGTACATCGCCGCCGTGCTGACGCCGCCCGGCGCCGCGACCGCCCTGCGCGAGCTGCTGCCACAGGAGGACGGACACTTCCGGGCGATCTTCGCCGCCGCCTACTTCACCCTGCCGGAAGGCCAGCCGGAACCGTCCCGGTCGCAGTGGAATACGCTCAAGAAGAGGATGAAGCGGCACGACCGGCGGGTCTTCATCTTCAAGGCGCATGAGCTGGTCACTTACCGGGGGGAGACGTGCGGCGTGGTGGATTTCGGCTTCCTGGCGGAATGAGGGCGGGGTGATCACCGGGCGGGGCGTGAGCCGGACGGTCGAACGGGCGGCGCTGATCGGCATCCTGATCGGCTACGGCCTGCTGGCGATCCTGTATGCGACGCTGACGCCGCCCTGGCAGGTCCCCGACGAGCCGGCCCATTACAACTACGCGCGGCAGGTGGCCGAGAGCGGGTGCTGCCCGGTGCTGGAGGCCGCCGACTGGGATGACGCCTACCGGAGCCTGATCGTCAGCAGCGGCTTCGACCCGCAGCACCTGGCCCGGCTGGATACCGTGCAGTACGAGGACCATCAGCCGCCGCTGTTCTACCTGCTGGCGGCGGGAGTCTACCGCGCCGCCGGCGGGAGCCTGATCGCGATCCGGCTGCTCTCCGCCCTGATCGGCGCGGGCGTCGTCCTGTGCGTCTACGGAATCGCGCGGACGGCCAGCGGTGGGGACGCGATCACGGCGCTGGCCGCGGCCGCCTTCGCCGCCTTCATCCCGCAGCACCTGGCGATCATGGCCGGGGCGGGCAACGACTCGCTGGCCGAGCTGATCGTCGGCCTGGGGGCGCTGCTGGCCGTCTGGCATGTCACGCCGGAGGCCGGACGGCGCCTCCGACCCGGGCCGCTGGCGCTGGGGGTCGTGACCGGGCTGGGCGTGCTGACCAAAGCGTCGACGCTGGTGCTCGGCCCGCTGCTGGCGCTGGCGATTGTCCTGCGCTGGCGGCGCGATCGGGGCCGGGGCTGGCCCACGCTGCTGCGCCGCGCCATCCTGTTCGCCCTGCCGATCGCCGCCCTGGGCGGGCTGTGGTGGGCGCGCAACACGGGCGTGTACGGCTGGCCGGATGTGATGGGCCTGCGGCGGCACGACGCGGTCGTGATCGGCCAGCCGCGCACCGCCGACTGGATCGCGGCCAGCGGCTTCGGCCCCTGGCTGGCGGACGGCGCCGCCACCACCTTCCGCAGCTTCTGGGGGCAGTTCGGCTGGATGGGCGTGCCGATGCCAGGCCCGGTCTACTGGCTGCTGCTGCTGTTCACGGCGGCGAGCCTGGCCGGGCTGATCCCGCGGGCGATCCGCGCCCGGCGCGAAGGCGGCCCACCGCCGGGGCAGCGCGACGCCGCCCGGCTGATGGCGGGCCTGCTGGCGCTGAGCGCGCTGGCCTTCGCCTACTACAACCTGACCTTCGTGCAGTTCCAGGGGCGCTACCTGTACCCGGCGCTGAGCGCGTTCGCGCTGGCCGCCGCCGCCGGGTGGACGGGCTGGGCGGGCGCCCTGCGGAGCCGGACGGGCGGGCCGTGGCTGGACTGGCTGCCGCTGCCGGTCATGCTGGCGCTGGCCGCCCTGAGCGGGCTGGCCCTGTGGCGGTGGGTGATCCCGGCGCTGCCAGCGTGGTGACGCGCCCGGTTGCCCGGAACGCCATTCCGCTTTATGATTGCCGCCAGCACCGCGCACCCCGCCCGGGACGGAAGATAGAGAACAGCCCGATGAACCCACCCGCCCACCTGGCCCGCCCGCTCTCCCTGCGGGCCAACTTCTCCTGGACCTTCGCCGGCAACGTCGTCTACGCCGCCAGCCAGTGGGCCATGCTGGTCGTGCTGGCCAAGCTGGGCACGCCGGAGATGGTCGGGCAGTTCTCGCTGGGGCTGGCCGTGACCGCGCCGATCATGCTGTTCGCCAACTTGCAGCTCCGGGCGGTGCAGGCCACCGACGCCCGGCGCGAATACCGCTTCGGCGATTACCTGGGCCTGCGCCTGATCACGACGCTGCTGGCCCTCCTGGCTATCGCCGCCGTGGCCGCGCTCTCCGGCTACGCCGCCGCCACCGTCGCCGTCATCCTCATGATCGGCCTGGCCAAGGCGTTCGAATCGATCTCCGATATCTTCTACGGCCTGATGCAGCAGCGGGAGCGGATGGACCGCATCGCCCGCTCGATGATGATCAAGGGCGCGCTCTCGCTGGCGCTGCTGGGGCTGGGCGTGTGGCTGACGGGGAGCGTCCTGTGGGGCGCGGCCGGGCTGGCGGCGGCCTGGGCCGCCCTCCTGCTGACCTACGACCTGCGCAGCGCCCGCCTGATCCTGCCCGCCAGCCCGGACGAGCCCGCCCTCCGCCCCCGCCGGGACGCGCCCACCCTGCGCCGCCTGGCCTGGCTGGCCCTGCCGCTGGGCATCACGATGATGCTGATCTCGCTCAACACCAACATCCCGCGCTATGTGATGGAGGGAGCGTGGGGGGAGCGGACGCTGGGCCTCTACGCCGCCATGGCCTACCTGATTGTGGCCGGCACGACCGTGGTCAGCGCCCTGGGGCAGTCGGCCAGCCCGCGCCTGGCGCAGTACTACGCCGCGGGGAACCTCCCGGCGTTCCGCCGCCTGCTGCTGCGGCTGGTGGGTATCGGCGCGGCGCTGGGGCTGGCCGGCGTGATTGTGGCGGCGGTAGCCGGGAAAGAAATCCTGACGCTGATCTACACGCCGGAGTATGCCGAAAATGCCGACGTATTCGTGTGGATTGTGGTCGCGGCGGGGATCGCCTTCGTCGCGTCATTTCTGGGATACGGGATGACGGCAGCGCGGTACTTCAAGGCGCAGGCCCCGCTCTTTCTGTTCGTTGTCGCTGTTACCACGCTCGCCAGCCTGTGGCTGATCCCATCTAACGGCATGTACGGCGCTGTAGCAGCCCTGATGGCCTCCAACGCAGTACAATTGCTCGGCAGTCTGGTGATTGTCCTGTGGGCGATCTATCACCATCCCGGGGAGAAGCCGACTTGACCGAAAGTGATGATTTCATAAAGTGAGATCCGAATTGAAACTGCTATTCGACCTTATGGCCTGCCAGCCCACGCATTACACCTCAGCATCGCGAGATGAAGACTCTAGATTTCATGGCGGAGCCGAATATACCAAGTCAATCTATTATCAGATTTTGAAAGCCAGGCGCAACTGGCACATTGACGCAGTTTTTAACCCTGCAAGCACTCTGGACGAAGGATTGCGCGCAGCCTCAAACGAAGCCGGGGTGGAATGTTTTCCAATACAGTCCTCTGACGATCTGCAAAAGATAATTAATGGTGGAAACTATCGGCGTTTTTTCTCTAGCCTTCCTAATCAAACCTACAGCGGAATCAACTTCCTGAACACTGAAGTCATTTTTACCCTACATGGATTGCGGCCTCTTGAAATGCCAGGCGACCGGTACGAATTACGCTATGAAACTGCGCTGAAACGCAAACTGCGTATCTTGCTCAAATGGGCTTTCATGGGCCGATATGTCAAGAGGGTATCCAGGCTACTGAAGGCGATTCTGAGTATTCGTACTCCGCAACTGACTGTCTTTACTGATAGCTTTCACTCTAAATATGCTTTGATGAGGTTTTTTGCGGAAACTGACACTCATCATCAGGTATTGGTTCTGTATCCGCCTCCGTCCTCTGTAATGTATGCCACGCCAAATCCTTCCTTCCTGGGCAGTCACGGCCTGATCGAGCGCGATTATGTGCTTCTGGTAAGTGGCGGCAAGTGGATAAAAAACGGATACAGGGCGATTGCAGCACTGGATGAACTTATCGCGGCTGGACAGTTAAAGAAGAAAGTGGTTGCTACAGGAATAACAAATCCAGACATCTTCAACGTCAAGCGCCGGGAGCAATTTGAGTTCCTGCCCTATGTGGAAGTCGATGATCTGGCGGCACTCTACCAGAATGCGTTTTGCCTGTTGTATCCGACCCTGAATGAAGGGTTTGGTTATCCGCCTCTGGAGAGTATGCGCTTTGGAACGCCAGTGATCAGCTCGGCAGTCACATCACTCACTGAAATATGTGGAGACGCTGCTCTTTATGTAAGTCCCTATTCACTTCAAGAAATTCAGACTCGTATACTCTACATCCAGAATGAGCCTGGCGTGTGGGATTTGTATTCCGAAAGAGCATCAGCCAGATAT
Source organism: Aggregatilineales bacterium (assembly GCA_029976025.1). Lineage (GTDB taxonomy): Bacteria > Chloroflexota > Anaerolineae > Aggregatilineales > Ch27 > JARKNX01. The sequence continues at coordinate 9,558 of JARKNX010000001.1, forward strand.
GCCCAGATCAACGCTATCCAGGAAACAGCACTTAATAAATATATTGACCAGATCCTGGCAGAATAGGATACAGCAAGGCGTAGTGCGGTTGTGCCGGATTAATGACATCGCATATGCGCAACCGGAGAATCACCTATGGCGACTATCGTGGAGCAGCAGCCTCTCCCCCAGCAAGAAATGACGGATTTCCCCCGCCGCAGGGCAGGCAGCGCAGCAATCTCATTCTTCGTCTATCTGGGGATTACGCTGCTCTTCGTCGCCAGCAACCCGGGCGCTTTCCTGCACTGGTTCGTCCTGCCGGTGACGCTGTGCGGCATTATCATCGGCATTGATGCGGTAGACTGGCTGCGGAGCCGGGTGGATGTCTTCGACCCGATCGGCATCATCGGGCTGCTGGGCTTCCACTTTTTCTACATGGCCCCGCTGCTCCATGTCAGCTGGGACTACTGGATGCGCTATATCATCCCGCCGGCGGACTGGCGGCCCTGGCTGGGCGGGATGGCCGTCCTCAACCTGCTCGGCCTGCTGGTCTACCGCTTCTTCCGCGGCCCGGCGCTACGCATCAGCCGCCGGGCAACGCGGCGGACAGTGTGGCAGGTGAACGAAAAGCTGTTCCCGACCGTGCTGGCCTTCGCCCTGCTGATCACGGGCGGCCTGCAAATTCTCGTCTACCAGCAGTATGGTGGCATTGGCGGATACATCGCAGCCTATGAAGTGCGATACACCGCCGGCAGCTTCGCCGGCATGGGCTGGATCTTCATGATCTCGGAGAGCTTCCCCATTCTGGCCTTCATGGGCTACGCCTTCTGGGCGCGGCGGCGGCCGGCGGCCCGCTCCTGGGCGGCCCTGATTCTGGCTCTGATTCTCTTCGGCGGCCTCCAACTCCTGTTCGGCGGCCTGCGTGGCAGCCGTAGCAACACGATCTGGGCGCTGTTCTGGGCGGTGGGCATCATTCACTTCTGGCTGCGGCCTGTCTCAAAAGCAGTCATCTACAGCGGAGCCATCTTCCTGTTTGTCTTCATGTACGTGTACGGCTTCTACAAAGCCGTAGGGGCCGATGCTTTTCAGATTTTTCAGAATCCAGAACTTCGTTTTGAATTGGAGGAGAAATCCGGCCGCACCGTTCAGGGCGTGCTGCTGGGCGATCTGGGCCGCAGCGATGTCCAGGCCTTTCTGCTGTATCGCATCACCGGCCCCGGCAGCGACTATGAGTACGCCTGGGGGCGAACTTATCTGGGCGCTGCTGTCCTGCTCATACCTGAATCCATCTGGCCTGACCGGCCGATCAACAAAGTCAAAGAGGGAACCGAAGCCCAGTATGGAGCCGGATCCTATATTCCAGGTGTTCGGGTGTCGTCTCGTGTATATGGTCTGGCTGGAGAAACAATGCTAAACTTCAGCCCGCTCCTCGTGCCGCTGGCCTTTACAATTCTGGGAGTTGCGGTCAAAACCGTTCGGAGAGGGTTGGCTACCTGGGACCGGAACGACACCCGAATGCTGCTGATCCCTTTTCTGATCAATTTCTGTTTCATGTTACTCAACAGTGACTCGGACAATCTCGTATTCTTTCTGATTAAGAACGGGGCAGTGCCGTTCCTCGTCATCCTGCTCGGCTCAACCATCATGCAACGAGAAGAGATCGACCAGCAACCGGATATCCCAGGATGAGAATTTTACATCTGATTACATGGTTACAGCCCGGCGGCATTGAAAAATGGCTCCTCTCGATGCTGGAGCAAATTCCACGCTCCCGATATGCTATGGACTTCTGTTGCAAGGGTCCACATACTGGCAACCTGACCCCGTCGGCACTTGCGCAGGGGGCGCAGGTATATCACTGTCCGCTGGGGCCTGACCATATTCGGTATATTCGGGGATTACGCAGAATCCTGCGCGAAGGGCAGTACAACATCATCCATAATCATCTGGAAGCCTACAGCGGCCTCCCGGTGTGGATAGTACGCGGGAAAATACCCGTCATATCGTCCTACCACAATACCCATTTCGCTGCGCAAACATGGACACGTACCTCTGGCATAAGAGAGCTTCGAAGCCTGTACAGCCAGCACAGCATTTGCTATGCGCTGAAACACTCCGATTATGTCACTGGCTGCTCCGGGGGTGTACTGACCAGTCTCAATCCACAATACGCTGAAAAAGACAATTATCGTGTTCTCTATTATGGTGTGTCGATACCTGATCTGCCTACTAAGACGAAAAAAGCCCTGTTTCGCGAACAATTTGGATGGCCCGCCGACACGCCCATAATACTCCACGTTGGTCGCTTTCATGAGCAAAAGAATCACCCCGGCTTGCTGGATATATTCGAGCGTGTGCGGGCTGTCATACCAGAGACTAAGCTATTATTGGTGGGTGATGGCCCTCTCCGCCCAACAATCGAGGCGGCTATCGCCAGGCGGCTCTTGCAGGATCACGTCCGTCTGCTGGGGCTCAGGGATGACGTGCCGGACCTTATGACACAATGCGATCTGTTTCTCTTCCCCTCTTTCTATGAGGGCTTTGGCCTGGTGGCGCTGGAAGCCAATGCCGCGGCACTGCCGGTTGTTGGCAGCAAGGTTCCAGGGCTTGAAGAGGCCGTCGTAGATGGCCAGACTGCATCACTGTTTGATCCACACGATACAGAGGCGATGGCGGCGGCGGCAACCAGAATCTTGCTTGATAGAGTTCTGGCCAGCAGCATGGGTATGGCCGGACGGCAGCGTGCTGAAGCTGAATTCTCACTCCAGGCAAGTGCAAAACGACTGGTGGATCTCTATGACGAATGTCTTGAATAACCACGGACTGGGGGTAAAGAATGCGAACTCGCCTGACAAATGAAATCTATTATCTTGGGATATCACTCATTATTGCGGTGGCTGTGACATATCTTCATATTATGTTGATGGCCTACGACGAATCCTGGCTACCTGTACAGGACACTCAATCTTCAAGCGGCAATCTTATTACACAAACAATAACTCAACACGAGCTCTGGCAACACCTCGATGTTGTATCTGCGACAGCCCCCGCGCCATATCAATACAGGCTGTTCAAGGTCATACTTATTGAAGCTATGCTATCTATTGGATTGCCTTTTGTTTACAGTTGGTTTGGTCTGTCTGTTGCACTGAGTACGATATTTTTCTACATCCTGCTTTGGAGGCTTAGACAACATGCCTCACTGCCTTTTGCTATTAGTGGCTTTGCCTACTTTGCGTTTCTAACAGCTTTCTTTTCGCAGACAGGAAGCTTCCCGGAAATGCTGTACACATGGATCGTATATATCCTGGCCTTAATCATTCTGGAACGAGATAAACTTCAAAGTTCGACAGCAGGGTTTCTCCTGGCCTGTGCGCTCATATTCACCGGAATGCTCAATAGAGAGTCGGTCATTGCGGTGAGTGTTGCGTTCATCTTATACCTCTTCTATATTCTTTATCGTCGCCGCCTTGAGGGGTACAGTATCCTCAGTTCTCCCGGTCTCTTGTTGAAGATTACTATCCTGTGCGTTGTCACCGTGATTCCCTATTTGTTGCCAAGAGTTTTATACCCTGACGCACCGACTTATCCACTAAACGTCGTAGATAAGACTATATTGGGGGTAATACCTGTATCGGGCCACGTTTATTTTAATCTGACCAGTCCAAAGATACTTTTTAATATCCTCCATGTGTTCCTGTTACCTGCCCCGTTCATTGTTCGTGGATGGCCCGGAACAACCGTGCCGAATCGTCTGTTTCTACTCACTACTATATGTGTTTTAATCCCTGCTTATTTTGTATATGGGCAGCTTAGCGAAGTACGTATGTGGTCAGAAATATCTCTTCTGACAATGCCCATTTTTGTGTATGGTGCGACCCGCTGGGATGCCTCTCAATTACGAGACTCCTGACTGGAGTATCAACTATGCACGTCATTGTGACAGTCAGCGCACGATTCAGTGTGACGCCGGATGGCAGCCTTTTTACAGCAAACGGTTCACTTGGACATCGATTCTGGACCCGATATCTTGATGTCTACGACACCGTGAAATTGCTGGTGCGTGCCCAGATTATCGACAGGCCTTTAGAAAACTGGCACAAAGTGTCCGGCCCGGGTATTTCCCCTGTCATCCTTCCGTACTTTGAAGGCCCATGGCAATATCTAAAAACGTCGCAAAGCATGAAACGGGTAATCAAGCGTACCATCACCCGCGATGACACAATTCATCTGCGTATCCCCGATACGATAGCGACACAGGTTTTCTATTTATTGCCACCGGAAAGGCCCTTTGGTGCAGAAGTAACCGGCGACCCGTATGACGTGTTCGCGCCCGGCGCGGTGCGCCACCCGCTGCGGCCGTTCTTCCGCCGGTGGTTCAGCCGCCAGCTCCGGGGCCAGTGTGCGCGGGCTTCCGCCGCCGCCTATGTGACGGAGGGTGCGCTCCAGCGCCGCTATCCTCCGGCCCCCGGCGCGTTCGTCACCCATTATTCCAGCATCGAGCTGGGCGAGGACGCTTTCGCTTCCGCGCCGCGCGCCGTTACGGACGCGCCCGCCGCGCCGCGCCTGCTCACGGTCGGGTCGCTGGCCCAGCTTTACAAGGGGCCGGATGTCCTGATTGACACCGTGGCCCTGTGCGCCCGCGGCGGGCTGGACCTCGAGCTGACCATTGTGGGCGACGGCAAGCATCGGGCCGAGCTGGAGGCGCGGACAGCGGCGGCGGGCGTGGGCGGGCGTGTCCACTTCCCGGGGCAGCTCCCGGCGGGGGAGGCGGTGCGGGCGCAGCTTGACCGGGCGGACCTGTTCGTGCTGCCCTCGCGGACGGAAGGGCTGCCGCGCGCCCTGATCGAGGCCATGGCCCGCGCCCTGCCCTGCCTCGGCTCCAGCGTGGGCGGCATCCCGGAGCTTCTGCCGGCGGAGGACAGGGTTCCCCCCGGCGACGCGGCGGCGCTGGCCGCGGCGATCCGGGCGGTCGTGACTGACCCGGCGCGGATGACGCGCATGTCGGCCCGCAACCTGAGCAAGGCGCGCGAGTACCACGAGGATATCCTGCGGGAGCGGCGGATCGCCTTCTACCGGTACGTGAAGGAAAAGACGGAGGAATGGCAGCGCCGGAACCGGTAGCCCTGGTCCACATCACCACCGTGCCGATGTCTCTCCGCTTCCTCGCCGGGCAGCCCGGGTATATGCGCGAGCGGGGGTTGGCGACGCACGTCATCACCTCACCGGGGGACCTGCTGGACCGCTTCGCCGAGGTGGAGGGCGTCACGCCGCACGCGGTGGAGATGCCGCGCCGGATCACGCCGCTGCGCGATCTGGTCGCCGTCTGCCGGCTGTGGCGGTGCCTGCGCCAGATACGGCCGCAGATCGTCCACGCGCACACGCCCAAGGGCGGCCTGCTGGGCATGATCGCGGCCCGGCTGGCCGGCGCCCCGGTGCGGATTTATCACATGCGCGGCCTGCCATTCATGAGCCAGACCGGGTTCCGGCGCGCCCTTTTGCGCTGGACGGAGCGGGTCGCCTGCGCCCTGGCCCATCAGGTGATCAGCAACAGCCAGTCCAATCTGGAAATTGCGGTGCAGGAGGGCCTGTGCCCGGCGCACAAGATCAAGGTGCTGCTTCACGGCGGCAACGGCGTGGACGCGACTCACACCTTCAACCCCGATCTCGCCGGGGACGCGCGGGAGAGCATCCGGGCGCGGTACAACATCCCACCGGAGGCCCCGGTCATCGGGTACGTGGGGCGCATCGTGCGCGACAAAGGCATTGTCGAGCTGGCCGGGGCGTGGGAGCAGCTCCGGGCGGAATATCCGGCGGCGCACCTGCTCATGGTTGGTCCGTTCGAGCAACAGGACCCGGTCCCCGCCCGCGTGGAGTCGCTGCTGCGGACGGACGAGCGTATCCACCTGACCGGCATGATCGACGACAAAGCGGATATGCCCGCTTTTTACGCGGCGATGGATATGCTGGCCCTGCCCTCCTACCGGGAGGGGCTGCCCAATGCCCCGCTTGAGGCGGCGGCGATGGAGCTGCCGGTGGTCTCCACGACCGCGCCGGGCTGTGTGGATGCGGTGGCCGACGGCGTGACGGGGACGCTGGTCCCGGTCCGCGATGCGGAGGCGCTGGCCGGGGCGCTGCGGCGCTACCTGGATGACGCGGCGCTGCGGCGGGCGCATGGCGCGGCGGGGCGGGCGCGGGCGCTGCGCGACTTCCGCCCGGAGGATGTGTGGGCGGCGATCTACGCGGAGTACCGCCGCCTGCTGGCGGAAGCAAGACTCCCCCGCTCCGTCAACGGAGAGGGGGCCGGGGGGTGAGGTCAGGATGGGGGGACCCTACCGATCGTTAATCCGCGCCGCCCGGTTCGCCAGATTCGGACAAATTCATACTGGCTTCTAACGGATTCCGCACGGCACCATCACCGTGCCAGTTGCGCCCCGGTTTGAATGCCTGTAGCATTGAGGGAACGTCAACCCCGGAGACAGGATTCCTTCTGTGCAACGATTCGCGTGCTGGCTCCTCTTTCTCGCGTGTGGCGCGGGGGTGCTGGTGGCGCGGCCCGGGCTGTACCGGCGGGCGGGCAAGCGGGCGCTGGACGTGGTGCTGGCGGCGGCGCTGGTCGTGCTGGCGCCGGTGCTGGCGGCGGTGGCGGCGGTGGTGCGGCTGCGGCTGGGGAGTCCGGTGCTCTTCCGGCAGGAGCGGCCGGGCCTGGACGGGCGGCTGTTCACGCTCTACAAGTTCCGGACGATGACGGATCGCCGCGACGCCGCCGGGAAGCTCCTGCCGGACGGGGAGCGGCTGACGCGGCTGGGGGCGCTGCTGCGGCGGACGAGTCTGGATGAGCTGCCGGAGCTGGTGAACGTGCTGCGGGGGGAGATGAGCCTGGTCGGGCCGCGCCCGCTGCTGGTGGAGTACCTGGAGTTCTACACTCCCCGCGAACAGCGCCGGCACGCCGTGCGGCCGGGGATCACCGGCTGGGCGCAGGTCAACGGGCGGAACCGCGCGAACTGGAATGAGCGGCTCGGAATGGATGTCTGGTATGTTGAAAACCAGACCTTCTGGTTGGATATGCGGATTCTGTTTGAGACTCTCCGGTACATATTCAACCACACCGGAGTTGTCACAGATCCGCGGAGCGTAATGTTGGACTTTGACGAAGAACGCCGATTATCAAAGCGAGAAGTGTGACAATGGCCGCGACGGTTCAACGCGCTTCGCCTGATCACGCGCAAGCGATCGTGGCCGTTATGCGGTCGGGCTTCATTGATCACCTGCTGCCCTATACGATCTTTGGCTGTCACGGTATTGCGGAATATCTCTGCGATGTGCTTTCTGTACAGGAATACAGCAGCAGTCAGTATTTTGTCTGTGTTGAAGGAAACAGAGTCCTGGCGTTTGCGGAGCTGCGATATACGCCAACAAGCCTGTTTCTTAACCATATTTACGTGCTGGCGGAAGCCAGGGGGCGTGGTATCGGATCAGAACTACTCCGTTACGCACTCCAGCAGATGATGACAGGCGGACAGGACACTCTGGAACTGGATGTATTTACGAGCAATACACGAGCAGTGGAATGGTACACATCGCTGGGATTGGCCCCTGTCTATGAACAAGTCTGGCTTGAAGCAGGGATCAGGCCGCCCGCAAACGGGGCAGAAGGCTGGTGGTGTGCCCCCGATCTGGCACAGGCCAACAGGTTGCATGAAATATATGGGTTCTCTCAGTTCAGCCTGCAAACAAGCAGCGCTTCGTACATAACAGGCAGACTGGGAGCACACGCTTTCAGAAGCACTAATATTCTCCTTCTTAATGATGAAATTGCTACCAGAGCACTATTTACACTCGACCGAGACCGGAAGATGCTATACATATTGCGGTCAGATTGTCTGACACCCGGGCTGGATGGGTTCAAGGTGTTGGCGAGCAGTATGCGTTTGCAGGGACAGATTGATAGCGTACGGGCACGGCTGGCCTAAGGATGAACATGCTGGCGGAATTCATATCCACACAGGATGAAAGATGGCGGGGTTTCTTGCAGCAAACCTCCCATGACATCTACCATCTGCCTGAGTATCTGGAACTCTCCGCCCGGTATGAGGGGGGCACGGCTGCTGCTTTTTACGCCGAGAACGGTCAGGATCGTTTTCTCGCCCCCTTGCTGATTCGCCCGGTCCCGCGCTTCAACGGTACATCAACAGACCTGCGGGACGCTACGACTCCGTATGGGTATCCTACGCCACTGCTCATCGCCGACACACCGGCAGAAGCACTGGAAACGTTCCTGGAACTTTTTCGGACCCGTTGCCAGTCGCAGGGTATAGTGACGGCGTTTTTCCGCCTTCACCCACTGCTCCCTCTCCCAGAGACACTCGCCACCTACGGAGAGATCGTCTATCACGGAGATACCGTCAGCATCGACCTGACTCAGTCCGATGACGAAATGTGGTCTCAGATTCGGCAAGGTCACAGGAACAATCTGAAACGATTGAATAAACTGAATTTCCACGTCGAGCTAGATCAAGAAGAACATTTCGATGATTTTGTTCACCTATACATTCAAACAATGCTGAGACTGTCTGCTCGATCTTTTTATCAGTTTGACACCGTGTATTTCGAATCCTTACGGGCACTACTAAGTAAGCAGATTCATCTTTGCACCGTCCACACACCGGAAGGGAATATCGCATGCGCCGGATTGTTCTCCACTGTAGGTGATCTCATACAGTTCTATCTCTCCGGAACAGATGAAGAGCATCTCCGGTTGGCACCGAGCAAGCTGATGCTTGACCATATGCGCCGCTGGGGAAAAGAGCAGGGCTACAGGACATTTCATCTTGGGGGTGGGTTGGGTGCTCAGAACGATTCCCTGTTCATGTTCAAAGCTGGATTCTCCAGGCAGAGACACTCGTTCCATACCTTCAGAATGATCTTGGACACACAAAAATACAGCGAGTTGGTCGATAAATGGCGGGAAAATTTACCAGATTCCAGCGGCCCACATGATTTTTTCCCTTTATACCGCGCTACACCCAATTAGCAGGGAGTTCATCATGCACATCTCCATGTCATCACCCGACATCACGCAGGCCGAGATAGACGCCGTGCTGGCGGTGCTGGGCACGACCACGCTCAGTCTGGGTCCGCGCCTGGAAGCGTTCGAGAAAGCGGTGGCCGCCTACAGCGGGGTGCGGCGCGGCATCGGCGTGAACTCCGGCACGAGCGGCCTGCACCTGCTGATGATCGCGGCGGGCATCGGCGAGGGTGACGAGGTCATCACGCCGTCATTCAGCTTCATCGCCTCGGCCAACTGCGTGCTGTACGAGCGCGGCACGCCGGTCTTCGCCGACATCGATCCGCTGACGGGCAACATGGACCCGGCGGCGGTGGAGGCGGCGATCACGCCGCGCACGCGGGCGATCATCGCCGTGCACGCCTTCGGGCAGCCGGCGGATATGGACCCGCTGCGGGCGCTGGCCGAGCGGCATGGGCTGGCCCTGATCGAGGATGCCTGCGAGGCGATCGGCGCGGAGTATCGTGGCCGCCGGGCGGGGACGCTGGGCGACGCCGCTGTGTTCGCCTTTTACCCCAACAAGCAGATCTCGACCGGCGAGGGCGGCCTGATCGCCACCGACCGCGACGACTGGGCCGACCTGTGCAACAGCCTGCGCAACCAGGGCCGCGATGTCTTCAACGGCTGGCTGAACCACAACCGGCTGGGCTACAACTACCGGCTGGACGAGATGAGCGCGGCGCTGGGGCTGGCCCAGATAGGGCGCATCGATGAGATGCTGGCCCGGCGGGAGCAGGTCGCGGCCTGGTACACCGACCGGCTGGCGGCGCTCCCCGGCCTCCACCCGCCCCATATCGCCCCGACGACGACGCGCATGAGCTGGTTCGTGTACGTCATCCGCTGCGACGAGGAAGCCGACCGGGCGCGCCTGGTGGAGGGGCTGGCCCGGCGCGGGATCCCCACCCGCCCTTACTTCACGCCGATCCACCTGCAGCCGTTCTATCAGGAGCGGCTGGGCTGCCGGCGCGGGATGCTGCCGGTGACGGAGAAAGCGGGCGACACCTTTCTGGCCCTGCCGTTCTCCAGCATGATGACGGAGGCGGAGGTCAACTACGTCTGCGAGCATATCGCCGCCATCGTCGACGAGGGCATCGCGCCAGCGATCCTGCTGCGGCCCTTCAGCCAGCGGGCGCGAGACCGCGACCACCAGTACGCGGCGGCGAGCGGCAAACGTTAGCGCTCTCCCGTGATACGTAAGCGGCTCCGGGCGGCGCTCACCCATCCCGCCGCCCGCTGGACAGCAGTTCTGTTATGGACTACCCTGGTTCTGGCTTTGATGCTGCTGCCGGGCGACCGGGGCAGCACGGTCGATAACCTCTCGCGCTTCTTCGGCGGGGAGGATATCACTGACGACGCCGGACATGCCTTCCTGTTTGCGATTCTGACGATCCTGTGGGCCGGGGCGCTGTGCACCCGGATGAGCGCGCGGCGGGCGCTGGTCAGCGCTGCCGGGGTCGGCCTGCTGCTCGGCACGGGGACGGAGATCGCCCAGTTCGGCATCGACTACCGGGGCGTCTCGTTCCTCGATCTGGCGGCGAACTGGGTCGGGGTGGCGGCGGGCGTCGCCCTGCTGCTGATCGCCGCCCGGGTGCGCCAGACTCCGCCGGAGGGCGCGCCGCCCTATTCCGGCAGGGTGTAGATCACCTCAATCCACTGGTCAGTTGTCAGCGTCAGGCGGAATTCCAGCACCTGGCGGTCCACGTTGTAGCTGGTAGCCACAGCGGGCGTCGTCCCCACCAGCCGCGCCCCCGGCGGCAGGCTGACCTGCACGCTGACTGGCTCGCCGATCATGCCGGCCTGCTTCTGGATCGCCAGCCGGTAGCGGCGGTACTGGCCCACCGTCTCCACCAGCGGCGGCGACGTGTAGGAGAACTGGAAACGCTCCCCGGAGTTGTAGGGAACCTCAACCGTTGAGACGAAGATCGTATGCGTCTCAGTCGATACGATGACCGGCTGGCGCGGCAGGTTATTCCAGGCGGTGAGCGTGCTGCCCGCCGGGACAAAGACCTGCATCAGGTTGTAGTAGTTGATCTGGTTATAGTGCTCCGGGCGGACGGCCGGGTCGGCCTCGGCGACCGACGCCGGGAAGTCATAGGCGACAGTCAGGCGGCTCTCCAGCGCGCCGTCCGGCCCGATCGCCACGTCGTAGGTCAGGGCGCGGGAGATCGACCGGTTGGACTTGCTGCCCAGGTTGGCATCGGCCACCATCAGGTAATCGTTGGCCGTGCCGGGGAGCTGAGCGCCGGACCAGTTGAGGGCGTCCACCAGCCGCTCCAGGCGCTCGTCCTTGAAGAAGAGCATGATATGCTTTTCCTGCAGGGCGCGCAGGACGGCGCCGAACATCTGCGCCCCCTGCTCGCGATCAACGCGCTGCCAGTCAGCCATGATCTGCCGGTATAGCGCAGCCAGGAAGCGCTTGTGCTCGCGACTCTGCGCCCCTTCGCCCCGGATGGCATAAATCAGGGCGCGGAAGTTCTCCGGCGTGACCACTTCGTGATATTCGGGGACCGTCACGCTGCCCAGCCCGTCCAACAGGTATTCGAAGCCCACCAGATCGATGGCGATCACGCTGTCCACCGGCGCCCGGGGGTTGTCGCCGCCGTCGTAGAACCAGGCGGACATGGCGGCGGTGGAAGGAAAGTCGGCGTACCAGCTCCCATCCCAGGCGGCGTACACGGGCTGCCCGTAGCGAATCCACCAGGCCGGGGGAGCGAAGCTCGCCGCCAGGCTCGCCGGAGGCGGATTAGGGCTGGTCTCCGTCGTCGGATAGTAGTTGTAATCCACGACACGGCCATCATCCAGCAGCAGCCAGCCGTAAGTGCTGATGTACCCGCCGGAGGGGCGCAGCTCATCGCTGTTCTGGGCCAGCACCAGGATGTTCTGCCTCTCATCCAGACCCAGGGCCGAGGTCAGCAGATCGGGCGCTTCGGCCAGCAGGACGCTCAGCTCCAGCAGATCGCGCTGGTAGCGGGAAAGCTGCTCGGAGAGCAGGAGCAGGTCTGGCGAGACGCTGTCCAGCGCCAGGCCATCCAGCGCCAGACGGGCCTCCTGTAAACGCTGCTGCGCCTCCAGGAAGCGCCCCCGCCCCAGCGCCAGCAGTTCCACCACGCGCCCGCCCGACCCGGCCTGGACGGCCATCCCCGTGTCTTCGCGGCCCGAAACCAGCGAGAACAGGGTAGGCCGCAGCCCTTCCAGCATGGCCTGCCCGCCGGTCGTCATCGATCGTCCGGCGTCCAGCAGGCCTAACTGCGCCGCCCAGTCCGGGTTGAGCGCGGCCAGCGGACGCAGGAGGCGCGTCTGGGCGTCCGCGCGGGCGACTGCCCCGGCCAGGTCGTTGACGCTTGCCTGCAGGCGGTCGAAGTCGGTCAGGGTGAGCCGCGTGCCGGGCGTCGCGCTGATGGTGCCCAGCACCCGCTGGACGGAGGAGGCGGCGGATTCGATCCGGCTGCGGGCATCGGTGGCCAGGACCAGGGCGCCGACCACGGCCAGCGCCGCCACAACAATGACCACGGCGAACACCAGCGGCCAGTGCACCCGGCGCAGCCGCCGCCGGATACGGCCGAGCGGCCCGCTGTGGCGCCGCCGGCGACGCTTCTGCGGAGCGAGAGGCGAGAGGATATCGGAATCGGGCAGATCGGACATGGATGGGAGACCTGGTTACGTCACAGATTCGTGTCGGTCATCGCGGTTCTGTTCGGCCGATTTGCTGGCCGGCTTGCCATTCTGGCGGCCCGAACGCGATGAATCCGAGCTGTAATAGTAGTAGTACCGCCCCCCGTAGCCGTAGTCGTCGCGCATGGTGCGGGAGCTGATCTGGTTCAGGACCACGCCCTTGACTTCCACGCCGAGCTGCGTGAACTGCTCGCGGGCCTTGATGGCGGCATTGCGGCGCGTCCGGCCGGCGTTCACCACCAGCACGACCGAGGCGCCGGTCGCCGCGGCCAGCACAGCCGCGTCGGAGACGACCAGCACCGGCGGCGTATCGAAGATGATGACATCGACATTGCTGGCCTTGCGAAAGGCGTTAAACCAGCGTTTCATCAGGGTTGTGCCCAGCACCTCGGCGGGGTTGGCCGGCAGGAAGCCGCTGGTGATCGCCCGCAGGCGGGGCACACTGGTATCCTGCAGACATTCGCGCGCCGCGCTCACCTCAAACTGGCCGATATCGATTTCCTCGGCGGGCGCCGCCGAAAGCAGCGTGGTCAGCCCCAGCTCATTCTGCAGGCCCAGCACGCGGTGAATCATGGGGCGGCGCAGGTCGGCGTCCACCAGCAGGACGCGCATCCCGGTGGCGGCCATGGCCACAGCCAGGTTAGCCGCCGTGACGCTCTTGCCTTCTTCCGGGCCGGGGCTGGTGACGATGTACGCCTGGGTCCCTTCGCCCTGGACAGAGAACAGCAGGTTGGTGCGCAGCACGCGGTAGGACTCGGAGATCGGGGAGGACGGATCGTCAAACGTGATCAGGCGCTTGCGGGGGTCCTCGCCAGATTTGCCGAAGCGCGGGATCATGCCCAGCACCGGCAGTTTGAGCATCTGGGCCGTCTCCTCCGAGGAGCCGACTGTGTCATCCAGGTACTCGATCAGGAGCACGGCCCCGGCCGCCAGCACCACGCCGATGATCATGCCCAGCAGCGTCGCGGCGAAGACGCTGGTCCCGCTCGGCTCGGTGGGGATGCGCGCCTGCTCCACCACCGAAAGCGAATTGGTGCGGCTTTGCAGGTTGGCGATGGTGTCGGAGAACTGGGCCAGGTTGGCCGACGCCTGGTTGATCTGGTTCACCAGCAGATTGCGCTGCGCCCGGAGCTGCTCCTGCTGGTTCGTATCGGTGATCACCCCGAGCTGGCTGTCGATCAGTTGAAGCTGGGCGCGCTGATCCCGCAACTGGGTATTAAGCCGGGCAATCTCCTCATTGGCCATGGCCAGCTGCGCCTGCTGCTCAGCCGTCAGGTTGGAGGGGCTGTTCTGAATAAGCTGGCGGGCGACTTCGTTGGCGATATCGGCGGCCATGATCGGGTCGGCGTAGTTCACGGTGACAACAAGCAGCGACGTGTTGGGGATCACGCGGGTGCTGATGGCGCGCTCCAGCTCCTGCACCGTCAGGGGGAAGTCGCCAGCGTCAATGGCGGCTTCCAGCACGTCGTAGGTGCGGGCCAGCACGGCGTAGGTCTGGGCCAGCTCCACGCCGGTGCGAATCTCGGTCGAATCGGGGTTGGGCGACTGGATGAAGCCGCCGACGGAGAGCATGACCTGCGCCTCGTAGCTGTTGGCCTGGCGGCTGCGAATCAGAAAGCTCACCCCGCCGAAGAGCAGCGCCGCCACGATCAGCAGCCACAGCCACTTGCGAAACAGGCGAATGTACTCAGCAAGTTCCATACCCTTAAGCCCCTGTCCTTCTCAACCTTCCACGATACGATTAGACGCCAAAAGAAAGCGGCGGGCGAGCGTTCTGTTAGGGAATCGTCGGAAATGTGGACGAATTTAGCTAAAATTTAGAATTGCCCGTCCTACCCGGCCCCTGTCCGATTGCCAAATTGAGACCGTGCTCCTATGATTAGAGCAGGATGGTTTGCCCTGAATTAGCTCAGGATACGATTGCGGTTCCAACCAGTATACCCGGTTTGCCGGTAAAGGGAGAATCGCACGAATTCCGCGCCGCTTTATCTGCGAACCTTATAGCCATGGCGCGCCTGTCCGTCCGCTCTTCCCGCCCTGCGCCCTCGCATCGATGAGCACCAGAGAAGGCCAAGCTCTTATGAAACTACACCGGCTGCTTATCCCAATTGTTGTGCTGCTTCTGCTAACGCTGGGGGTGGCCCAGCGACCCGCCCCGCTCTACGCCCAGGCCGACCAGAGCTGCCCGCAGCTTGTTCAGGCGGCGCTGGACGAACTGGGGACCAACTGCGCCAGGCTGGACCGCAACGCCGCCTGTTACGGCTTCAACCGCGTGAACGCCACGTTCTCCCGGACAATGCCGCCCGACACCTTCAGCGCGACCGGCGATCGGGCCGACCTGGCCACGCTCCGCAGCATCGAAACGGCCAACCTGGACCCGGCCAGCCAGACGTGGGGAATCGCTGTGCTGAGCGTGCAGGCTGACCTGCCGACCGCCCTGCCCGGCCAGGCGGCTGTCTTCCTCCTGCTGGGCGATGTCACCCTGGAGAACGCGGTTGATCCGGCGGACACCCTGCTCCCGGCAGCGCCGGTGACGGTCACCACCGCCGAAGGGACCACGCTGCGCAGCCGGCCGGGCATGCAGGCCAACGCGGTCGGCGTCGCGCCGGCAGGCACGACTTTTCAGGCGGACCGGACGACGGAAGATGGCTACTGGGTGCGCGTCCTGTACCAGACAGGG
>JARKNX010000008.1 GCA_029976025.1 Aggregatilineales bacterium
TTTGTCTACCTTTTCGCTGTCAACCTTTGCTCGCACCCATGCTGGTTATCGCTAGCGCATTCAGGGCGCTGGCGCATCCGCAACCTGAAACTGTATAATTCATGCAACCGCCTAATTTTCTTGAGGGTGCGCCAATACAGCACGCGCTCCACCTTCACCCGGAGTCGTGCCGCAGCAAAGCACAGAGGAGTACGTTCGCCGATAATGAATCAGACAGGCAACCACCAGGGCTTACTTGAGCAGATGCGCCACCAGGCCGCGCGGATTGTCCTCGACTACCCGACTGACCCTCTCAATCTGGGCGTCGCCGCCCTCGGCGTAGTTACGGTGATCGCCGCCATACTCTCCGGAGCACCCTGGCCCGTGCTGCTGACGGCAATCTTCACTATCGCTGTCGGGAGCGCGGGGCTAGCCATCGCTCGCAGCGAGCGACTTGTCCTGCACACTTTCCGCGTGACCATCGCAGGCGCCACTCTCTCCCTGATTCTGAACCTGTTCACGCTTGCCCCTTACCCTGTCTGGTGGATGATCCTGATGCCACTGGGGGCGGTGCTGACCGGCGGCATCCTGTTCTACCTGGGGCCGCGGCGGGCAATATTGTGGTACATCCTGGAGGCCGTTGCCGTCGCGCTGGCGGTGCTACTGGCAGCCGCCGTGACGGCAGATTACCCGTCGTGGGAGGCCCTGACGGCCGGCGAAGCGGCGCTGCTGATATTGCATATGGGCGTCCTGCTCTTCGTCCCCGAACAATCGGAGGCTGAAGCGCGCAGTTCGGCAGTCGCCCGCCAGAGTTCCGAGCTGGGCAACCTGGCCCAGCAGATTAGCGCCACTGCCGACGGGCTGAGCCGGGCTTCTTCCGCGATTCACATGGTCACCGGCCAGCAAAGCAGCGGCGCAGAACAGCAGGCCGCCGTCATCACAGAAGCCGTCACTATGCTGAATGAGTTCATTGCCCTTGCCGATCAGATACGCAGTCAGGCTCGCAACATCTCCGAACTCTCCGAACAGACCGCGGAAGTCTCAGAACGGGGGCAGCGGGCGATCCGGCTGACAGCGGAGGGGATGTCCCAGATTCGCTCCCAGGTGACCGTGATTGCGTTGAATATCGCCGGCCTGGCTGAGAAAATTCAGCGTATTGAGGGCATTATCGCATCGGTCAGTGAGATCGCCACCCAGAGCAACCTGTTGGCCCTGAATGCCAGCATTGAGGCTGCGCGCGCCGGCGCCCACGGGCGCGGATTCGCCGTCGTCGCTGATGAGGTGCGCACGCTGGCCCAGCAGTCGAAAGGCGCGGCGGCCCAGGTGCAGGCGCTCCTGAGCGAGATTCAGGAAGCCATGAAGCAGACAGTGCGCGCCACCGAGATGGGCGATCAGCAGGTTGATGACGGGATGCGCCTCTCGGAGCAGGCAGGCGATGTCATCACACAGCTCGCCGACAACGTGGATGAATCCGCCGAAGCCATGCGCAGCATCATGATCACCATTGATCAGCAGGCTACCGGTCTGGAAGAAATTACGAAGTCGATGCGCAACATCCACGACGTGACGAAGAAGAATCTGGAAGCAACCCGAACCTCGGAGATTGTGGCTGAGAATCTCAGCCGGCTGTCCGAAGAACTGCTGACAACGATCAGCACGCAAGCCGGGAATATCCCGGAGCTGGGATAGCCAGGCCAATATCCGGCGGATGTTGAGCGCCCGGATCAGGTTTCTCCGGATTGCAGAGCCTCGGCTTTGAGCTGGCCACAGCCGGCGTTGATATCGATTCCGCGCCGGACGCGGACGGTGCTGCCGATGCCGTACTGCCCCAGAATAGCCTGAAATGCCGCAACTCGCGCGTGATCAGGTGGCGCGCCGGCGTAGCCGGAGGTTGGATTCAGCGGGATAAGATTGACGTGGCAGAGCAAACCTTGCAGCAAACTCCCCAGAGCGTGCGCCTGTTCCGCCGTATCATTTTCTCCGGAAATCAAAGCCCACTCAAACGTGATGCGGCGGCCTGATTTCTCGATATAAGTGCGGCAGGCGGCCAGCAGCTCCTGAAGCGGCCAGCGTCGGTTGACCGGCAGCAAAGCTGAACGTTCTGCATCCGTCGCCGCGTGCAGGCTGATCGCCAGTTTGACCTGCAGGTTCTCCTCCGCAAAACGCCGGATTTGTGGCACAAGCCCGACGGTGCTCAGCGTAATATGTCGCTGCCCGATATTCAGCCCTTCCGGCTGGTTCAGCCGGCGGATAACCTCCAGCACCGCTTCATAATTATGCAAGGGTTCGCCCATCCCCATCAGGACGACGTTGCTCAGGCGCTCTCCCAGCTCCTCCAGCCAGCGCGACACCAGGATCACCTGCTCGACGATTTCACCCACGCTCAGGTGGCGCGAAAAACCCATTTGCCCGGTTGCGCAGAATACGCAGCCCATTGCGCACCCGGCCTGGGAGCTGATGCACGCTGTGCGCCGTCCATCGGCATAACCCATCAGCACGGTCTCAATCAACTGCCCGTCCGTCAGGCGAAGCAGCCATTTAATAGTCAGGCCGTCGGAGGAATGTAAGACCTTTATCGGTTCCAGAGAGTGCAGGCAAGTTTCCGCAACCAGGCGATCCCGCAGCTCAGTCGGCAGCGTCGTCATTTGAGCGATGGCAGCCACCTTCTGGCTGTATAGCCAGTGCCAGAGCTGGCGAGCGCGATAAGCCGGTTGCTCCCAGGACGCCAGCAGCGCGATCATATCATCCAGTGAGAGATCATAAAGTCGAATCATGGGAGTCGCCTTCGGCGCCGCGCAGAAAATACGACAGCCATTGGGATCAGCAGCCCCGGGAATATCGCCGACGGGCAGATTCCGCCCCCCGCTCCCCGGCCAGTCTGAGCCGCCGCAGGCTGATTCAGGCTCCCAGGCGGGCGCGGCGTATTGGAAGGCGTAGGCGTTATCGGGGTGGCCGGCGTGTAGGTCGGCAGCGCCGTTACGAACTGCCCGCTGCCAGCCGCCGGCGTCGCCGTCGCTGTAGCCGATGGCAACAGGGTCGGGGTGCGGAATCTGCCCGTCGGCTCAAGGGTCGCTGTCGGCGGCAGGGCTGTGCTGCTCGGCGACGGCGGCGGTGTGGCCGTCATCGGATCGTACGGCGTCCACTGGGCCGCATTCTCGGCCCGGCTGGTCAGAATCCATCTTTCCCACCCCGCCAGGAACTCCTGAATCCCCCCTCCCGTGACGCGGCGGAATACAGTATCGAAGTCCGCACCCGGCAAAGACTGCGCCAGCAAGAACGGGGCATCCGCCCCATACTGATCAGCCATATAGACGACCATCAGGTATGCCTGCTGCTCCCAGAACGCACGATCTTCGGAATCGGGCTGTCTCATGAGCTGAGAAGCAGCAAACAGGCGGCCACGGCGGGCCGCCTCCCGCGCCTGTCTCAGCGCGAACGGGTCCGGAGTGACGCGGTACAGCATCTGCAGGCCGGTCCGGAACCACGCCGGCACAGCCTGTCCGCCCCAGTAAGCGTCATAAAAAACGCCGAACATATCAGCAGCCAGCTCGTTCTGCAACGCCAGAAGACCGGGCATCTGCCGTTGCAAGGGGCGGAATCCGTTGGCGCGGAAGATGCGCATCCCTGCTTCCTCGCTGCACGGGTAAGCCTCGCCCGACCCTGCCGGGATTACGACACTTTGCAGCGCGCCTTCATCATCGCTGCGTTCAGTGCAAAACGCGAAACCCCGGGGAAAGATCGCCCAGTCAAAATCAGGCCGCTGGCGTGTATGCTCAGAGAGCAAGTCGTAGGCGGGCTGCACAGCCCGGCGCACGACGCCGATGTTCAGTTCCGGTTCGGAGTAGACGGCGCGCAGCGGAGGCTCACCTCGCTGCTGCCATTCCATACCGGCCGGCTGAAAGACCAGCTCCCCTTCAGCTTCATCCTCCTGTCCATCCTGTGTCGCGACAACCCACCTGTAAGTCATCGGCTCAAACAAAAGAGGTGGACTATCAGGCGGGATGGGCCATTCAAAGCGATACTGGGTGAAAGGGGCGCTGCTGAACAGGCTGGCTTCCAGATCGATCTCGCTGTTATACAGCCGGGTGTTATCCTGCGTCAGTTCCAGGGAAGCGCGAGTCACATCATCCAGATCGGCAGCCAGCGTGATATAAAAACGCAGGACAGAGGGAAACACGACATCCGCCGCGTGATTGATGATCAAAGGCGCGGGGGTCTCCTGAGCCACCCCCGGCAGCGCGCCGAGCGCCATCAGCAGCACACCCGACAGCATGCCGATCCACTTCACGGTACGCATGGCCGCCGCTCCCTTATATGCCCCAACCAGCCGCGAGAATTCCGCCGGCTCCGATGTCCGATCGCCGTCCCGCTGATTGTAGTCCAGAACCGGGCGGACTGCATGAAGAATCGCTGCGCATACAATCCGCCCGCCAGAGGCCAACAGGGTCACCGGACACCTCATCCGCCCGGGGGCATAAAGGTGGGCGTCGGCATCGAGAAGTAGTCAAAGCGAGGAGTCGGGAGCGGTACTGCCGTGGGGGGCGGCGCATTTACCCCCAGCCAGTGACGCCAGTCCTGCTCAAACTGCTGGATCGAGACGCCGGTGACGGCTTCGATAGCGGAGAAGGCAGGCACATTCCGGCCAATCTGCTCCCATATCTGTCGGTGTGCCTCGAGGCCATACGCTTCAGCCAGATAGTCAAAGACCGTGGCCCCTAGCTGGTAACCATCGCGGAAGGTCCGCCCGCGAATGGAAAAACCCACTTCGAAAGATAGTGGATCGCCGCTCTGAAGCCGCTGGCGCGCCCAACTGCGGTAGCTGTCGCCCCGCGCTATGCTGAAGAACTCCGCATTACCTTCGACGAACCAGCTAACTGGGAGGTGGGCGAATTCCCCCTGATAGAGATGCGCAATCTCATGCAGGGTAGTTCCGTAGGCCAGATCATAGGGAGTATCGAAATAAGCAAGCTGAATCGTCCCTCCCCAGTCATCGCTGGTAGTGCCCGTCGTGATTCCGCCGCCGGCCTGCGCCTGCCGCCCCAGGGCCTCTTCGTACTCAGTCATCGCGCTCATGCCGTACAGGATGATGCGCGGACGGTACGGCAGCAGCCCGCCCCAGGCTCGCCGGTAAAATTCCCTCTGGTCAGCCATAGCCTGCAGCGCCTGCTGGCCGTAATCGTCTGACAGGTCTATCCAGTAGACTACGGCATCTTCGCTTTCCGCGGAATGCCAGCGGCTGAGGTTATCCGCATCGGCATATACTTCATCCTGTTCAGCGGTGGAGTAGCGGTTGCCCTTCTCATCCGTCAGTTCCCAGTGATAACGAACCAGCACCCAGGGGGGCACATTGCCCTGAATATGATTCCATTGGGCGGTCCAGAGTCCGGTTCCTTCGTCAAGCCGGGCCGCCTGGGTACGCCGCGTATTGTTGCCCGGCGCGTGCCTCCACACAACACGGGCATTGGTCACTGCACCGGCGTCGCTGTTCGCCCTGATGCTGAAGGTCATCCCCTCCGGAAACTCGCCCTGATACGTCATATTTTTCACCGTCCAGGTCGCCGTCCCCTCAACCACTTCTGGCAGGAGCGGCTGCGGCTCGCTCAGTTCCGGCCCGCCCTGGGCTGCGACCGATCCACCTGCCAGCAACCCCGCCGCCAGCGCCAGCACAGTCATAACTATAGTGAAAGCGACAGAGCTGCCCCGATAATCGCGTTGTCCTGTTTCCATTATCCACTCCGCATGGGTATTCGAAATGCCCCTCAGGCGCCGGGCGCCATAAACGTTGGCGTCGGGAAGAAGAACGGAACCATAGTAGGCGTGGGCATGAGTTCCGGCACATGATCAACCGGGTAGCCAAGCCATGCCCTCCAGGCCATCTCAAACTCAGCCATCGTCAGCCCAAACTGCATCTGCACAACATCGCTGAAGCTGGTCGTGCGCCGAAAAGCATTCAGAAACCGGACCAGCCCTTCCTGGCCCCAGGTATCCTGAATGTACTGAAAGATCGTCGCCCCCTCCGCATAAGCCAGATTCACTGTGGCAATATTTCGGGAGCGAATTGCGCCCGGGAGGTCAATCAGCGCCACAAGTCTATCCCGCGCAGCGGCGCGCCTGACTTCGCGCAGTTCTTCAACGCCATCCTGTGTCTCATTGAATGTGGCGAGGCCTTCTTCCAGCCAGAGCGGCAGACGCGCATACCCAACATAAAAATTATCGCTGTAGAGGTGCGAAAGCTCGTGAGCGATCGTGTCCTGATACAATTCCGGGGGCATCTCCGGCGTCACCAGATTGACCGTGATGTTGTGACCGGGGAAGTAGCGCCCTACCACATATTCCAGGTTGTTCATCATGGATTGAAACGCGGCGAAATGAGCCTGGTCAGAATAGATCAGAATCATCGGTTGCCGGGAAAGCTCCACTCCAAATGCGTCCTGCATCCGAAGGTAAGCCTGATCGGCAATCGAAAAGAGGCTCGTCGCCAGATCGGGGTCGAGATCGTACCACAGCAGGCGAATGCGTTCATTCGCCATTTCCTGCCAGGGCCGCTGCGTGTCGGCGTATTCAAAGGTGCGATTCTCAGTCGTCAGCTCATTCCCGGCGCTGTCTCGCAGGAGCCAGCGATAAGTAATCCGGGCAAAGGGCGGCAGGCTTAAAAATCGCGTACTCAGAGGATACTGCAACGCCACCCTTGATGAGGGCTGGAACGACATCACCTGAACGGTGAACGCTGACGCGGGGCCTGCCTGCCAGAAAAGCCGTGCGTCAGTAATCTCATTATCTGCTATGGCGTTCAGGACAAAATTGATCGCGCTGGGGTAGCGCACCGACACCCGATCATTCGTGACACGAATTGGGTCCTGACCATGCACCGGAGCGACATACAATCCCCCGGCCGCTATGACAAGCAGTACAACAATGCCCTTCCACACACTTCCAGCTCTGACCACATCCAACCGCCTTCCACTCCTCATAGAAGCTGCTAACGGCCGCTTCCGCCCTGCTTACGCTCTTTGTATGGCATACCACGCCTGCCGCAGTGCGACGATATCCTCGAACATCAGATCGGGCTGAATCTCACTGGCAAGGGCAGCCTCTCGCGTCGTCACGCCGCTCAACACGAGAGCCGTGCGAAGCCCGGCCCGCTGCGCGCCAAGAATATCCGTTTCGATGCGATCGCCAACCATCAACGTCTGCTGCGCCGAAGTCCCCAGGCGTCGCAGCGCCATTTCGAAGAGGTAAGGCTCCGGCTTACCAATCACCAGCGGATTCTGGCCGGTCGAAGCCTTCAGGGACGCCAGGATGCTGCCCGTGCCCGGAGCCAGCCCGTCAGGCAGCGGAAAAGTGAGATCGTCATTGGTGCCAATAAAGCGCGCCCCCTGGCGGATCAGATACGTGGCCCGGCGCAGCTTCTCGTAGGTCAGATCGCGATCCATCCCCACCACAACGACATCAGCGTCGGACATTACCTGCGGATAGCCCGCTTCTAGCATCGCTTCGTGGAGTCCTACCTCGCCCACGGTGTGAACCCGCACATCGCTGCCAAAGGTGGTCTTCAGATATTCCGTTGTCGCGAACGCCGATGTCACGATCTGCTCAGGAGCCGCGCGCGCACCCATGCGCTCCAGCTTATTGAGGAACAGCTCGACCGTATTGGTGCTGTTATTGGTGACCAGCGCAAATGGAATATGCTCTTCCTCAAAAAAAGCAAAAAGCTCGATCAGGCCGGGCAGCGGGCGTTCACCCCGCCACAGGACCCCATCCATATCCAGCATAGCAGCGCGCACATCTCTGAACACAGGCGAATCCTGCATAATTAGACCATTCCTATCGGGTGAAGTATAGCATCAGTGCAGATAAATCATGTGAAAGGGAGGTGAGAAAACTGTCCGCGAACCGCGCAGTTTCGCCGCTACGGCGTCACCGTAAAAGGCCATGTTGCCTCACGTGCGCGCGGGCCGTTATATAACTGGACAGCCAGCGCCTGTTCGCCAGCCGAAACGTCAGCGGTAACGAGGAATGAGCCTTCGCAGATTCCGGAAGCGTCCGTAATATAGTCCGCCAGGGGGATTCGCTGATAGTTACCGGCAGAAAGTGAGAATACCCTGGCCGCGATCTGGCAGCGAGTCCCCGGCTCTGTGTACACCTGCACATAGAAGGTGCTGCCATAGCTAACTTCGGATGTGAACTGCAAGGCGGTCAGAGGCAGGGGGCGCCTGGCCGGATCTACAGTAGCTGTCGGCTCGACAGTCGGAGTTGCCGCAGGCACGGGGGTGAAAGCGCCGCTGATCTGGCCGACAATGATCAGAATACTAAACGCAATCGCCCCGACGATGAACATGACGCCGATCGTCGTCTCCAGCCGCTCCCGCTGCCGTTCAGCCCGCGTATATGCCTTCACGGAGTCCCTCCTGCTGACGAGTCCAGTGCTTCTCAGGATGGCTCTTTCTCCGCATTATAGCACAGAGCCGTCGTGCGCATGTTTCAGGATCGATCGTCATACTGTCCGCTGGAGTCCGCTATAATCGCCCCGTACATCCAGAAGCATCAGGAGTCGCCGCCGTGCACATCGATATTTTCACCCTGTTCCCTGCTATGTTCGAAGGGCCACTGACCGAAAGCATCCTCAAACGAGCGCAGGAAAACGCCGTTCTGAGCCTCTCCCTGTACAATATCCGGGACTACACCACCGACAGGCATCACATTACCGACGACACTCCCTACGGCGGCGGAGGTGGGATGGTCATGAAAGTGGAGCCTATTGTCGCGGCGGTTGAATCAGTCCTGGGGGATCGGCTGGGACAGACGCCCGTGATTCTGACTTCTCCGCAGGGACGTGTGCTGACGCATCAGATTGCGCTTGATCTGGCCGGGCATGAGCGGCTGGCCATCATCTGCGGCCATTATGAGGGCGTGGATGAGCGTGTCCGGCAGCTTCTCGTCACGGAAGAAATCAGCATCGGCGACTACGTATTAACAGGGGGAGAGCTTCCGGCCATGGTGCTGATCGATGTGCTGACCCGACTGCTGCCGGGCGCCTTGGGGGCGCCCGATGCAGCCCAGAACGACAGCCACGCTATCGGGCTGCTGGAGGGTCCCCACTACACCCGGCCGCCTCAGTATCGCGGCCTGTCGGTCCCGGAGGTGCTGATTAACGGTCACCACGCCCGCATTACGCGCTGGCGGCGCGAACAGGCGCTGCGACGCACCTGGCAGCGACGCCCGGAGCTTCTGCTCAGCGCCCGCCTTGACAACGCCGATCAGAACTTCCTGGCACAACTCGCCGAGGAAGATGCCCCTCCCCCGTCCTGACCGGAAATCCTGTCTCAGGGTCAGTTCGCGGATCAGTCCCGAATCTCGACTATCACGCCTTCTTCTGCCCAGTTATAGAGCAGCTCGGCATTGTCTGCCTGCGACATGATACAGCCATACGTGAATGGCTGCCCCACCTGGCCGCCCCCCAGGTAACGCCCGTTGGGCAGTTCCACAGCGCCGTGGAAGCCATTCATCAGGCCCGGCACGGCTTCATATATGCCCATGAAGTAATGCATCTTCCACTGGCCGCACGAATCTGCGTCGCACAGCGTATAGCTGCTGCCATAGGCAAGTTCGCTATGGCTCAAAATCTGGAATACGCCTGTATTTGTCGGGGCGGACCGGATGCCGCTGGAAATTGACCACTCATAGACAACCCGGCCATCCTCGTAAGCCCAGAGATACTGGTCGCTCAGATCGACGACGATACGCTTGTTGAGGACCGGCGGCAAGGGCAGCAGGAGATCGCGCGAGGGGAGCGCGATCTGGTCGCCGGGATATAACGCCGACAGATCGCGATCGGGGTTGGATTGCTGAATCAGGTAGAACGGAATGCCGGACGAGCGCGAGATTCCATAAGCCGTCTCGCCACGTGCGATCGTGTGCACAACCGGCTCATAATGGACCTGTACCCAGGTCTTGAGGGAGCCATCAGCTACGGCGCGCTGTAGCTTGTGAATACCCTCCGACAGGTTGATCGTCATTGGATCGGGCAGTGTATCCGTCTGTGTCTCCAGATAATCCCGCACTCTCGCAGAAAGCACCGAAAGATACAAACGCGGCCCGGTCGGGTGCTCCACAAGCTGTGTATCCAGCCACTGCCCCCATTCCGCCGGGGGAATGTTCATTGTATAAGTGACATCGGTGATCGGATCGTATGCGTCCAGCGACAGCGGATTCTGGAGCAGGCTCTGAGCGTAGGAAACCAGCGGAGAGGCATCAGCCACCAGAGGCTGAATTTCCTCTATCGGCAGATCGATAGCCCCTGACTGAATGACAGTGGTCGGAGCAGCAACAAGCGCCAGAGCCAACCCGCTGACATTCACCCGTCTGCCGGGCGCCGCTGGCATACTGGTCACGACAGCGCCTTGCATCCGCAAGGTTGCATTACGCGGCCGCACATCCGCCTCCGCCGCTACCCGAAGCAGGGAAGACTGCATTCGTCCTGTATCCAGATCTACAACCGGCTGAAGATTTATGCCGGAAAGCGCGGCACCAAGCATGGCGCCCAGCCCCCCCTGCTCGCGTCCGTATTGCAACGCACGTTGCACCGAGGCCTCGAGATCGATGCTGAATCCTAATTCAGCCGGGCTGAGCGCCCAGCTACGCTGCCCATCGCGCAGGGTAATCGTGCGCTCCGCCCACCTTTCGCGCAGCGCTGCAACGGCATCCTCCGCGCTCAAGCCCGCCAGGCCGATGCCGGCCACCGACACCCCGGGCAGAATCCCGCCCGATACGTAATTCACACCCAGCGAGAGCAAGATGACCAGGGCGATAAAACCGCCGATGAGCAGCGGAGCCTTCTTACGCAGGTCCTGCCGCGAAATATTCAGGTCGCCCAGGTTATCCGTAATGGAACGAATCCACACTTCTGCCTGGGGTAACAGACGATTTAAGGCAGAGAAATCGGGACGGCCGATCTCCAGAGACCCATGAGGCAGGCGGGGTGTGGAATCGATCTTCCGAGATTGGCGAGCAAGCTGGCGCTGCCGCGCACGTCCGCGCCGGGCGGAGTGCCTGGCAGCCAGATCGGAATCGGAATCTCCTGATTCAGGCCGCGCTGTTTGCATGTTGAACCTCGCCCTGTCATTCAATAGATGGTTTCTATTTTATAGGGTTCAGCCTAATAAACCAATTGCCCTCCTCTAAAAAAACGGCGGCCACAGGGGCCGCCGCATAAGAGTTTGCTGAGAGCAGCAATTACGCCTGATCGCGCATATGAGGAAACAGGAGCACATCGCGAATCGTGCGCTGATCGGTGAGCAACATCGCCAGGCGATCGACCCCCATACCCCACCCTCCACAGGGGGGCATCCCGTAACGCATGGCGCGCAGGTAGTCCTCATCCAGCGGGTTGGCTTCTTCATCTCCGGCTGCGTGTGACCGGGCCATTTCCAGGAATCGCGCCTCCTGATCGGCCGGATCATTCAGCTCGGTGAAAGCGTTACCCATCTCCATCCCGGCGATGAAGAACTCGAAGCGCTCGACATGAGTCGGGTCGCCCGGCTTCATCTTGGCGAACGGCGAGATATCGCGCGGATAATCCATGATGAAAGTCGGCTGGATCAGCGTAGCTTCTACCTCGCCCAGCAGGCCATCAACCAGCTTGCCCCAGGCGGCATCGCTGGGAGCGGCATATCCCTTCTGGCGCATCACCGCAGCCAGCGAAGGCGCATCCTGATGTTCGCGATAGTCGATACCGGTCACCTCCAGGATAGCGTCACGCATCAGCCAGCGCTTCCAGGGGGGCGCCAGATTTATCTGCTGGCCCTGAAAGGTGATCGTCGTCCCACCGGTGACCTGTTCCGCCACATAGGCTACCAGCCTTTCGGTCAGGTTCATCACATCCACATAGTCGGCATACGCCTTGTAAAACTCGACCTGAGTGAACTCCGGATTATGCTTGAAGCTCACTCCCTCGTTACGGAAGTCGCGCCCGATCTCGTACACGCCATCGTACATCCCGACCAACAGCCGCTTCAGATACAATTCAAAGCTGATACGGAGATAAAGGTCCTGATCGAGCTGATTATGGTGCGTGGTGAATGGGCGCGCCGCCGCCCCGCCGTAAATCGGCTGGAGGATAGGCGTCTCGACTTCCAGAAATCCCTCATCATCCAGGAACTGGCGGATGGCGGATACAGTCCTGGCCCGCTTGCGAAATACCTCGCGCACATCCGGATTGACGGCAAGATCAGCATAGCGCTGCCGGTAGCGCATCTCAACATCAGAGAATTCACCGAAGCGGGTTACCGTCCCATCCTCTTCGACTTTCTCTTTGATCACCGGCAGCGGGCTGACCGCCTTGGCGAGCAGCTTCAACTCAAAGACCTGCACGCTGGCTTCGCCGGCATGGGTGCGCATCATCACCCCGCCCGCCTGGACAAAATCGTCCAACTCGATCAGCTTTTCCTTGACGAGGGCGTAGGTCTCCTCGCCGACGTTATCTTCGCGGATCATGAGTTGGATACGGCCGGCCCCGTCTTCGATATGCCAGAAGGCCATCCTGCCCTTGATATTCACGCGGCGGACACGTCCGCAGACCACCACCTGCACGCCCTCTGCAGCTTCTCCATCGGCTTCCACCGCTTCAAACGCGGCGACGGCCTGAGCGGAGGTATGCGTGCGTTCCACCCTCGGCGGGTAACAGGCAATACCAGCCTCCTGAAGGCGGGCCAGCTTCTCCAGCCGATCGCGCTCGACGTTGGTTGGTTCCCAGGGCATGGCGCTCTAGGCCTCCGCTTCCAGTTGCGCGAACTGCGATTCGAGCAGGTCCACCAGTTGGCTCAGCAGCGCCTTATCTCCCAGCGAAAAGGTGGCGCCCGCAGTACGGTACAGTTCCGGCAAGGGGCGCGTATATCCGAGCGCCAGCGCAGCCCTGTAATCATTCAACGCGCGCGCCGGGTCCTTCAGGCTGTTGCGCCAGACCTGCCAGGCGCCAACCTGCGCAATACCATATTCCACGTAATAGAACGGAACCTGGTAGATATGAAGCTGACGCTGCCAGTATGAAGCCCGCTCTTCTTCCAGGCCGAACCAATCCACCCCGGGCGTGAAGCGCCCGCTCAATTCAGCCCATTTGGCGTCACGCTCGGCGTGGCTGTGCCCCGGATTCTCATACATCCAGTGCTGGAAGGCATCAACAGTTGCCATATAAGGCAGGAACGCCAGAGTTCCTTCAAGATGTTCCAGCCGGGCGCGGGACACCTCATCGCTGGAATAGAACGCATCGAGGTAAGGCGCGGCCAGCAATTCCATAGCCATCGAGGCAACCTCGGCGATTTCCATCGGAATATCGCGGTCCCATAACAGCGGCAGCCTGTTCATTTCAAATGTATGGAAGGAGTGCCCCGCTTCATGCAGGAGCGTCTGCACATCGTCGTGCATCCCCACAGCGTTCATAAAGATGAAAGCCTGCCCGCGTGTGATAAAAGCCGTAGAGTAGGCCCCCGGCGCTTTGCCCTTGCGGCTGTCCAGCTCAAGCAACTTCTCTGCTGACATGGTGTCATAATATCCGGACAGCGTGGGATCCACGCGCTTGAAGATGCGGGCAGTCTTGTCAATGAACGTCTTCACATCGTCGAAGGGGTGCAGCGGCTCCCGGCCCAGAGGATCAACCATAGTGTCCCATGGGCGCAGCGCTGGCAGCCCCATCTGCTGGCGGCGACGTTCCAGCCGTTTCTGCGCCGCTGGCACAATGACCTCCTCAATCGCCGCATGAAACGCCTTGCAGTCGTCGGGCGTATAGTCAAAGCGCCCCATACTGCGGAACATATAATCGCGATAGTTGGCGAAGCCCGCATTGGTTGCGATCTGATGGCGGAGGGCCAGCATGCGATCAAACAGATCATGCAGCTTCTCCCGATCCTGCATCTGCCTCTCGCGTCCGGCCCGCCAGGCGTCCTCGCGCACAGCGCGATCGGTCTTGAGCTGGTAGGGGCGAAGCTGCTGGATCGTACGCTCCTGCCCGTCGAAAATCACCGTCATTGCCCCCATAATCTGCTGGTATTCAAGCCCAAGCTGGTTTACCTGGGCGATAAGCGGCACGTTTTCGTCCCGGTAGATCTCGATCTCATTGCGGAAACTGCGCAACATCACGGCCTGTTCCGGGGCGTCATACCCGCTGGCCACCAGCTTTTGTTTGAGGGCCTGCTGAGCGATCATCACCTGAGGATAAATCTCGGTGATGAATTTCTCCGCTGCCGCTCTCTTGTTCTCATCGGCAGTATCCAGATCATAAGCGATCTGCAGGAGAGTGTAGGTGTCGAGCACCAGCGCTCCCAGCCTGGACCACTGTGCGAGCCAGGCGGGGGCGTTATCGGCTGTCAGATCGTAGGCCAGCAGAGCATCGAAATGGGGTTTGATGGTATCCCAGCTTGACGCATCAAAATCCTCAACGCGATCGGGAAGCAAAGACAATGTCATGAATAGCTCCTCATCTGTGAATTCACCGCAGAGCACGAAAAATGGCCTGTCTACCAGAAACAGACAGGCCATCTCAGTAGACAGACACAGCAGAAGTTTTACTCGATAGCCTTGATCTCAAACACAATTTCACCATCGGGCGCTTTGACAGTGACCTTATCTCCAATTTTACGCCCCATGAGCGCCTGACCCAGTGGACTCCGAAAGGAGATACGGCCTGCCTGTGGATTTGCCTCCGCAGCGCCTACCAGATGGTACACTTCCCTGTCCGACGCACCCTTCTCCTTGACAGTCACTGTGCTGCCCAGGTTCACAACGTCTTTCGGGCCATCGGCCTCAATGATCTCAACGTTGCTCAGGATGCTTTCGAGGCGCATAATCTCGCCCTCGACAAAGGCCTGCTCATTCTTGGCGTCTTCGTATTCCGCATTTTCGACCAGTTCGCCGCCTTCTTCCATAGCCAGGCGCAGGCGCTCGGCAACTTCCTGCCGGCGAACCGTCCGCAGATATTCCAGACGCGCTTCAAGCTCTTGCAGACCAGCCGGTGTTAGGTAGCTTGGTTGGTCTCCCATAATTAACCCTCACAGATACATATACTCAAGGTAAAGCGCACAAAACACAGCCGGGGCTGTGCTGATTATCACCGATCTTCTAATCGTTCTAATCGAATAAAACTAAGGGATCGCCCCGGGGACGATCCATATCGACAACTAGCGTCGCCCGGACTATAACACAAGCCCGGCAGGAAGTAAAGCAAATAACAGACGTTTAGCGCTCGTCCGGATATCCGCCGGGCGTTGACAGCGTACTTCTACTCGCCACAAAGAGAAATATCCTCCACCGTATAGAAAATGACACGATGTCACAATCTAAAAATCACGCTATTGTTCATTTGCAGACAACTTGACGAAAACCTCGCAACTACTACAATCGTAGATAGATAAGTCATTTAGAGAAATTGTTTTCGTTTGTATCCACAGGTCTTCTCCACGGAAATCGCATTAGGAAAGGAGGGAGGATATCGCGATAGCCGTTTGGCTTGAGAGCAGGCATTGGTTTTCTGCAATACAGTCGCAGTTCCGCTCCAGATGTTGTCTGTCAAAAGAGAGGTCAATGTATGTTCAAGAAACTCAGTTTGCTCCTGGTTGTCACAATCATGCTTCTGGCGGCAGTCCTGCCGGGGTTCGCTCAGGGCACTCCTAAAGTCTTCTACTGGATTTCGCACGGCTCCCCCGCTGACCCGGTCTGGGTGCTCTTCCTGCAGGGCGCTGAGAAATGGGCCGCTGACACCGGCTTCGAGGTGCGCACTTCCTTCCATAGCAACGATGTTGCGTCACAGCAAGAAGCCTTCCGCGCTGCTATCGCTGCGGGGGCGACGGGTATCGTCAGCAGCACCCCCGATCCCGGCTCGCTGAATGCCCTGATTGCCGAAGCGCACGATGCCGGCATCCCGGTCATCACCTTCAACACCCCCGATCCGGGCAACGGCGCTGACGCTTACATCGGCACCGACAACGAGCTTGTTGGCCGCAACTGGGCTCAGTACCTGGTTGACCACGACCTCGTTCACGAAGGTGACTTTGTCTGGATGCCTGTGGAAGTCCCCGGCGCGACCTATGGCGTTGTTGAGACCCGCGGCGTCTCCAGTGTGTTCGATCCGCTGGGGATCACCTACGAAGTCACCGACGCCTTCTACGAGCAGGCCGAAACCATCACCCGTATGTCTGACTACCTGACCGCCAACCGCGATCGCATTGATGCGATCATCGGCCTGGGCGATCTGGTGACCGGCAGCGTCCGGCGCGTGTTTGAGCAGGTGGGCGTCGCCGCGGGCGAGATCCCTGTTGTGGGCTGGGGCAACTCGTGCGACACGGCTTTTGAGGTTCGTGATGGCTACGTCCTGGCCGGGACCTGGCAGGATCCTCAGCTTACCAGCTACATGGGCCTGTCCATGGCCTTGATGGCTTCCTCCGGCATCCCCCCCACGGACTGGTTCGTGGGCACGATGTACGAGGCGCATAATGCTGAAGTGTATGGTGGGCTGATGGGCTGCGAGTAGGCTTCAAAGCCCCTCCTGTCCCGATTTCTGTATTGGGGAAAGGGTACTGTCGCCGATAGACCAGGATTGCAACTTCCTCCGTTTCATCGACGACTCTCTGAACCGCATGAGGCTGGCATCATGATGCCAGCCTCA
>JARKNX010000039.1 GCA_029976025.1 Aggregatilineales bacterium
ATACCCCAGCATGGCTTCGCCCACCCGCTGCAATACCGCTTTCACCTCCCGCTCCATCTCCGTCAGACTCGCCGCTTCTTTCGTCCCCTCGTAGGCCGCCATAATCTCCGGTATATAGACCGTCAGCTTCTCTTCCAGAAAAGTGATAAACTCAATCGTAGCCTCTCGTGGTGAGGGGTTTGGTCTGTGCAACCTCTTCCCTACCTCACTTGAGGCTTTTTGTCTACCTTTTCTCTGTCAACCTTTTCTCGCACCCAGGAAAAAGAAAACGCCCTCTCCACCCCACTGGACAGGGCGTTCAGGGTCTTGTCCCTTATCTAAAAGAGCACCGAGACCAACAGCCACATCCCCACCGTTGCGTTGGCCGTGATCAGGAACTGAATCTGCACGCTGGAAGTTTTGTCGAGCGCCTCACTGCCGCGCATATCTTTCCGGGGGCGGTAGATCAGGGTCACCAGGGCGAAAATCGCAGTCCCCACAAATGGCAGCCAGATCGGCAGCACCCCCAGCGCGAAGGCCGCCAGAAAGAAGAAGCCTGCCAGAATCACACACAGATGCATAAGCAGGCGCGTAATCCGCTCCCCCACGATGATCGCCGTGTTGTGGAGGCCGGCCGCCTTATCCATTTCGTAATCGCGCACCTGATTATAGAGTTGCCCGTAGATGGACAGCAGAGTAGCGGCCAGGGCAACCAGCCAGACCCAGCCAGGGCTGACATCGTAGGCGAAGTACCCGGCCAGGAACAACAATCCGCTCAGCATCAGCGAATGGGAGGTCACATCGGCAATCGGCCAGGCCTTCAGGCGCACCGGCTTCCAGGAATAAAAGTGGGAAAGCAGCAGCGTCAACCCGCCAATGCCCAGAACCCACCATCCACCGACGGCATACAACAACAGAGATGCCAGCGCCACGACGCCAGAAGAGATCCATCCGAGACGCGGCGACAGTTCATCCATCGCGATCGGGTTGCGGGCCGCGCGGGCCGGATCGAGCGAATCATCGGGCGCATCCTCAATATCATTAATCATGAAAGCGTAAGCTACAGCCAGAATATTCGCCAGCGTGACCGCTATAATTCGCAAATCCAGCGGCCGTTGTGTCAGCAGAGCGCCAAAAATTGTCAGGGGGATCACAAAAGGGACGTACTCTTTCCAGCGAGTTAATCGGATCACGCTGTTGGCAGTACCCGACAGTTCACTTTCTCTGATGACACGCCGCATAAAATGGCCTCCTGATAAGTACGTTATAGTCAACTGCAATAACCCCGGCCCGGCATCCGGGATGCGTTCCCTGGCAACGTCGCCATCATTCTAGCAGGTTATTGTCGCCAGGTACAGGAGCCTTTCAGCAAAGCGGGCAACCTTTCGCCTGGCCCGCAGCAGGAACCGGTGTTTGCATCCGTCACTCCCGGCGGTATGATTCCTTCCTATGAAACCACTCCCCGTGCAAGTTGTGCTGATGGGCGTGACTGCCCTGAGCGTTATTGCCGCCTGTATGCCCGCGGCGGCGCCCCCGACGGTTCCTCCTCCCGCCCCTTCGCCTACTTCTGTGATTCTATACGCACCCAGTGCTACACCTGTTGCGCCCCCGCCAACGGAGGAGCCTTCACCGACGCCGGGACATCCCGACCAGACGGCGCTTCCAGCCGTCGATGAGTGCGCTGCCTTTCCCGAAGGAGTTTCCACCCGCTACGACATCACTGCCAATATGAACTATGCAGAGCGAACAGTACAGGTGCAGGAAACAGTGGATTATCGCAACGATACCGGAGATATTCTGGATCAGGTGGTATTCTGGGTCGCCCCCAACAAGCAGCCCAACGTCTTCTCACTGGACCAGGTGCGCCTGCATAGCCTGGCTGATGCGCCGCCGGGTATCCTCGAGGGTGTCCGCCTGACAGTGTCTTTGCCAGACCCCTTGCTCCCCGGGTGTAGCCAGGAGCTTACGCTGACATACCGCCTGCAGTTGCCTCTGATAGGCAACCCGTACTTCCCTCGCCAGGGATACTTCGGACACAGCGGCCGCCAGATCAACCTCGGAGAATGGATCCCGGTTATAGCGCCTTATCGAGACGGTGTATGGGTAACCCCCATCCCGATCAATGTGGGAGAGCAGGCCGTCATTCCGGCCGGGGATTATCGCGTCACTCTGAATATCCTCGATGCCCCGCCGGAACTGGTTGTGGTTGGCCCCGGCGAAGCCGATAGTTCCGGGGCACAATGGCGATTCAGCCTGCCCGCCGCTCGCGGCCTGACTATCAGCATGAGCGACCAGTACCACCGGCTCTCCACGACTTCGCGAAATGGCGTTCTGGTCGAGATTTACACCCTGGACGACGCCCAGCCGGGAGACGATTCCGGGGTGGACGCCCCGGCGCACGCGCTGGAGACAGCCGCCGCCGCCGTCGAGCTTTATGCCGATCTCTACGGCCCATACCCCTACAATCGGCTGGTCGTGATCGAAAGCGACTTTCCCGATGGGATGGAGTTCAGCGGCCTGGTATTCGTAGGCGGCGAATGGTTCCGCAGCTATCAAGGCAACCCTGCGTCCTACCTGACCCTGATCACGGCCCATGAGGTTGCACATCAGTGGTGGTACGGCCTGGTTGCCAACGATCAGGGTTACATGCCCTGGCTTGACGAGGCGCTGACAACCTACAGCGAATATGTCTATCTACAGGAAAACTACCCGAATCTGACCGACTGGTGGTGGAACTTCCGGGTGAATGCCTACGCCCCTGAAGGCAACGTCGATTCCAGCGTCTATGAGTTTGAGACGGTGCGCGGCTACATCAATGCCGTGTACCTGCGCGGCGCGCAGCTCATGCACGCCGTCCGCCAGGCGATCGGCACTGAGGCTTTCTTCGCGTGGCTCCAGCGTTACGCTGAAACTATGCGGCACGGAATCGCCGCTCCCGACGATTTATGGGAGGCGCTTCCACCTGATCTGCTGTCCCAGACAGAGGCAATACGCCGTTCTTTTTTGCGCGACAGCGGCCCAACATCCTGAAACGGCCGCCTTCAGGTAACGCCCTGCCCCGCGGCAACTTCTTTGAACGGGAGGATGTGCCGTTCAAAGTGCGCGCTCAGGCCGCGCGTATAGGCGTCCTGGTGCGCTCGAAGCACCGCCAGCAGGGCTTCTCGATATTCGGTCAGCACTGAGCCGAAAGTCACATGGAGTACCTGCCGCGCATCGGGATAGTCCAGCAAGTCCGGCAGACGGTCGTCCGGCAGGTCTACAGGCACGCGCGTAATCCGGGCGGACACCCGGCTGAAGCGGCGATCCTGCTCGTATGCCAGCAGCGCGACAGCCAGCACAGCCCGCATCAGCGGCGGATTCTGCTGCGCCACTATGCGCAGCGCCTCCAGCCAGCTAGTCCCCGACGTTTTGATATGCACAAATCCTTCATAACGGGCGAGGAGCGGATAAATACTGAACTTATCAGAGCCAGCGTGGACGCTCACCTTGTACGGGCCAAGTCGCTGAGCCAGGCGGACATGCCGGGCGAAGTCTACCTCGAAAGATTCCAGATCGCCGTCGAAATCTATGGCTTCCTCAAAGCGCCCCGCAAAACGCGGCGCCACCCCCTGAAAGGTCACCCCCAGCCGCCCCAGCTCAGAAGCAACAAAATAATGGTCAAACGGGCTGGTCGGCGTTCGGGCCGCGTCCAGGGCGACTTCCACATCGTACGGCCTGCCCCCCATCCGCGCTGCGAGATGCCGGGCCAGGCGCGCTATCTCTACAACAGCCTGCCCGTACTTACAGGCAGCGCGATAGATCATCTCATCGGTGACGAAGCCGACCATTGATCCGCCGCCATAACGTTCGCGCGTCTCAAGCGGCGTCGCCTGGAGCGCCTCCCAGGGCAGCGCCTGATACTTCGGCCGCAAAATGCGTAAAGGGTCTGTGTCAGTCGAATCGTCAATCCAGCCGCCCGGGTCCAGCGTGAAGCCGTGGAACCCTGCCTCCACACACAGGTCGATCGCCTCAACTGATCTGAGATGGTTGGCATCCGAGCCGTAGCCGTCGCGATAATCCGCCGCGAACACCGCCCACGTGGCATCGTCGATTACGTCGCGCGGAGCGCGACCAGCGCATATCATCTCGCGCATGGATTGTTGAGCCAGCACAGGGAACAGCCCGCTCCCTCGCACCGCCAGGATATGCCCCGGCGTAGCCAGCCCCAGCCGATCGCCACAGCCGATAGATCGGCGCAATCCCACCACAGCCGGCGCAGTCCAGGGGAAAATCTGGCGCAAGGCGGCGGCGTTGGAAGAATCGAGGGGGCAGTGCCATACTTCCGGCTCCACTTCGACGCCATGAAACCCGCGCGTGGCCTCCCCGATAACCTGTAAGCGCAGCCCTTCCGGAGTATGGATCAGGCTGAATGACTCTTCCATGCCGCCCCTCCTCTCCCGTATCGAAGAGGTCATAGATCAACGCGATATGCGGCCGCCATCTTCCGCTCTAATCAGTGTTAAGGCTCTGAATTCCGGATGCCGAAATCAACCCAATTCGGCGGCACGGGTGGATGCCATGCCCATAGCTGCCCGGGACAAACTTGCAGCGCAAATCCTTCTACGTGAAGTCTGCGGCAAGTGTACCATCCCCCTGTTCCGGGGACCAAACTTGACAGCGCAGTATCCAGAAGATACGATCCGCTTAGCAACAGAATGTTAGTAACGACAGAGTTATATGCAAGTTGGCTCCCAATCCGCCAGTGGCCAGGGAGCAACCGCAAATACCCTTTTTGCGGGCCAATAGTGAAAGGTGCAGCAATGGCAGACAAAGTACGCTGGGGCATCCTGAGCACCGCCAACATCGGCCGGGTGCGCGTCATCCCGGCCATCCAGAAATCGCGGAACGGAGTTGTAGCCGCGGTCGCCAGCCGGGATCAGCACAAGGCGCAGACCTTCGCCGCTGATCTGAATATCCCGACTGCTTACGGGTCGTATGAGGAGCTGCTGGCTGATCCTTCGATTGATGCGATCTACAACCCGCTCCCCAACAGCCTTCACGCTGAGTGGAGCATCAAATGCGCCGAAGCTGGCAAGGCTACGCTGTGCGAAAAACCGCTGGCGAGCAACGCTGGCGAGGCGCAGCATATGGTGGACGAATTTGCCAGGCTGGGAGTGCTGTTTGCCGAGGCCTTCATGTACCGGTTCCACCCGCGCGCCCAGCGGGCGAAAGAGTTGATCGACACCGGCGCCATCGGCGATGTCAGGTTTATCCAGGCGTCCTTCACCTTCGATATCACCGGGCGCGAAGATGATGTCCGCCTCAGCAAACCGCTGGCCGGCGGATCGCTGATGGATATCGGCTGCTACTGCGTCAATGTCATGCGGCTGATGACCGGGGAGGAGCCAGATCGGGTGCAGGCATTTGCCCGCATCGGTCAGCGTTCCGGGGTGGATGAGAATATGGTGGGGATACTCGACTTCCCCTCCGGAGTTCTCGGCCATTTTGACTGCGGAT
This sequence comes from Aggregatilineales bacterium, assembly GCA_029976025.1. GTDB lineage: Bacteria > Chloroflexota > Anaerolineae > Aggregatilineales > Ch27 > JARKNX01. The sequence goes on from JARKNX010000039.1 coordinate 5,476, forward strand.
TCCGGTCTCCGGCCACCAACTTCTACGAAATCAGAGGTGCGACGGGCCGTATCGTTGTCGAGCCGGCTTTCGTCTCCGAGCCGACTGTTGAAAGTGTCATCCGCTACTGGGATGCCACGAGCGGATCCGCTGGCAAGACAATCACGGTCCCCGCGGTTGACCAGTATCAACTCATGGTGGAGGACTTCGCCAGCGCCCTGGTTGAGGGCCACCCGCCGCGCTATCTGCCTCAGGACGGCGTACAGAACATGCACGTGATTGACCGGCTGTACGCTTCGCTCTCCGGCTGAACCGCGTCACAAAAGCTGCGACCTGCCGGGGAAAACACTCTTCGGCAGGTCGATTCGCCTCAGCAGTCCTGCTCCGTTAATCAGTGATGTCCGGCGCCATCCAGATTCTCCGCCCCCGGCAGGCGATCTGCCAGATTAGACGGCTTGTGGATGAGAATCGGCAGATGCTGGGGGCAAATCCAGAACTCTCTATCCTGGTAGGCTATCGTCAGCAGGGGAACCTCAGCGCTGGTTTTTTCGCAGACCAGACAGTGGGGTGATGGCTGAGCATCAGGTGACATCAGGTGACTCCTGTTCGTATACAGAGGTAAGCAGACCAATTCACTCAACTATATCGTATTGCAGGTAATTTCTGAAGTGCCAAACGCCATCTAAGCGGCGGAAAATCTGCTTGAATGCCCAAAGCCGTCATTGACTCTTGCCCGCCGGATCGTCATAATCCCCCCGCTTTGTTCGTTAGTGGTAGCCCCCACAAAAGCCCATCGAGGCGCAGAGAGCAGGAATGATCCAGACACGCGGCGATCTCCGTAATATCGCCATCATCGCTCATGTAGACCACGGCAAAACAACTCTCGTAGACGGTATGCTCAAACAGGCCAAAGTCTTCCGCGAAGGGGCACAGACCGGGGAGCGCATCCTCGATTCCAACGCCCTTGAGCGCGAGCGCGGCATTACGATTCTGGCTAAAAACACCGCCGTGACCTGGCGGGGAGTCAAGATCAACATTGTAGACACGCCCGGCCATGCCGATTTTGGCGGCGAGGTAGAGCGTGTGCTGAATATGGTTGACGGCGCGCTCCTGCTCATCGACGCGGTCGAAGGTCCTATGCCCCAGACCCGGTTTGTGCTGCGCAAAGCGCTGGAACTGGGGCTGCGAATCATCGTCGTGATTAACAAGGTGGATCGCCCGTTCGCTCGCGCCGATGATGCGCTCAATAAAACGTTCGATCTCTTCATTGAGCTGGGAGCCAGCGACGAACAGGCGAACTTCCCCATCGTCTACGCCGTCGGGCTGGAAGGTCGGGCCAGCCTGAAGGCTGAAAAGCTCGACAACGACCTGACTTCTCTGTTCGAGACTATTCTTGCTGAAGTGCCGCCCCCTGAAGTGGAGCCAGACGCCCCGGCCAGGCTGCTGGTCACCAGTCTGGAATACGACAGCTACAAAGGGCAGATCGGCGTGGGCAGGCTGCGCTCTGGCGTGCTCAGGCGAGGGATGCCGGTTGTCCGAATCCGTCCGGACGGTCAGCGCACATCAGGGAAACTGGACTACCTGTTCACCTATCACAACCTGACGCGCCTGGAAGTTGATGAGGTGCGGGCCGGGGATATCGTCTCCTTTGGCGGCCTGGGGGAAATCAACATCAGCGACACTATCGCCGATCCGGCAGTCACTGCTCCCCTGGCGGCCATCAACGTGGATGAGCCTACCGTGCGGATGACGTTCGGCGTGAACACTTCGCCGTTTGCCGGGCGGGATGGCAAAACCGGCTGGGGAACATCTCGCCGCCTGCGCGAGCGGTTGATCAATGAGACGCGCAGCAATGTCGCCCTGCGCGTCGCAGATGGTCAAACTCCCGATCGCTTCATTGTCAGCGGGCGCGGCGAGCTGCATCTGGGCATCCTCATCGAGACCATGCGCCGCGAGGGTTATGAGTTTGAGGTCAGTAAGCCAGAAGTGATATATCATCAAGACCCGGACACAGGCGAGTTGTTAGAGCCGGTGGAGGAGGTCTACATCGAGGTCGCTGACGATCTCGCCGGGGCCATTTTTGAGATGCTGGGCAGCCGCCGCGGCAGACTCCTGGATATGCACAGCGAAAACGACACGACCTACCTGCATTATCTGGTTCCAACGCGCTTCCTGCTCGGTTTCCGGTCGCAGTTCATACGCGCCACAAGTGGTCTGGGCGTCTTCAACACGCTGTTCCACAGCTACGCGCCGCTGGCCGGCGGCGAGCCGCCCCGGCGGCAGTTTGGCAGCCTGGTTGCTATCGAAACTGGCGTATCCGTCACTTATGCTATGACCCATCTTCAGCAGCGCGGCACTTTCTTCATTATCCCTGGCACTGAAGTGTATCAGGGGCAGGTCGTCGGTGAGCATATCCGCTCCGACGACCTGGACATCAACGTCAACAAGACCAAGCACCTGAGCGCCATCCATACGAAAAACTACGCGGATGAGCTGCGTCTCAAGGCACATCGCGAGTTGAGTCTGGACGACCTGATTGAGTTCATGGCTGAAGACGAGCTGCTGGAAGTCACCCCCAGAAATCTGCGCCTGCGCAAGCGCATTCTCGACCCTGAGGAGCGTATTAAGACCCTCAAACGGCGTGAGAAGATGCTGGCAGAAGAAAAGGCGGAGTGACATCAGCCGGGTGCAGGCACTATCCGAGGGCGATCATGAGGGCGCAATGCCCTTTCAGAAAGGGATATGTTTGAAGATGAGCAATGTCATTCCTGATCATTTCAAGATTGCTTTCGAGCCGGCAGCCGATCCCGGGGCGATAGTTCGCGAGGCTAACGCCCGCTTCACCGTGCTGACCAGCCGCCTGATCCGGATGGAATACAGCCCGGCCGGAGTCTTCGAGGATCGACCAAGCCAGACTTTCTGGTACCGCCGCCAGCCAGTCCCCGTCTTCAAAGCCACCCGTCAGGACGGCAGCATCACTATCGAGACGGATCACCTGCGCCTGACCTACACCGGCAGCCCGGCGGGCTTCAGCCCGACTACGCTCCAGGTTACACTCAAGCAAACCGGCCATACCTGGCACTATGGCGATCCCGATTCCGAGAATCTGGGCGGCACCGCCCGTACAGTGGACGGCATCAACGGACACCTGCCACTTGAGCCGGGCTTGCTCTCCCGCGCCGGTTGGGCCGTCGTCGATGATTCATTCACGCTCGTTTTCAACAGCGATTGCTGGCTGGAACCTCGCCAGGCTCCGGCAGGCAGTCACGACCTGTACTTCTTCGGTTACGGACATGCCTACGCGGACTGCCTGGACGAATTCACCCGCGTCACAGGTAAGTTCCCGCTGATCCCGCGCTGGGTGCTGGGCAACTGGTGGAGCCGCTACTGGGAGTATGATGAGGCGGAGCTGACGGGTCTGATGAACGACTTCGCAGCCCACGAGATTCCGCTCTCGGTGTGCATCGTGGACATGGACTGGCACATCACCAAGACAGGGAACCGGTCCACTGGCTGGACCGGGTACACCTGGAATCGCGCCCTGTTCCCGGACCCCGACCGCCTGATTGCCTTCTTGCATAGCAAAAATCTGCGTACCGCGCTCAACCTGCATCCGGCTGATGGCGTGCACCCTCACGAAGCTGCCTATCCAGAGATGGCCCGACGGATGGGAATCGATCCAGCATCAAAGGAGCCGGTCCCCTTCAATCTCGCCTCGCCCCAGTTCGCCAATGCCTATTTTGAGCTGCTCCATCACCCGGAAGAAGCGCGGGGCGTGGACTTCTGGTGGATTGACTGGCAGCAGGGCACCAGCAGCCTGATGAAGAACCTCGACCCGCTGTGGTGGCTGAACCATCTACACTTCCTTGATCAGGCCCGGACAGGCAAACGGCCGTTCATCTTCTCCCGCTGGGGCGGCCTGGGCAACCACCGCTACCCGATCGGGTTCTCCGGCGACAGTATCGTGAGCTGGGAGAGTCTGGCTTTTCAGCCTTACTTCACGGCCACCGCGGCTAATGTCGCCTACGGCTGGTGGAGCCACGATATTGGCGGGCACTGGTCAGGGATTGAAGAGCCGGAGATGTTCCTGCGGTGGGTTCAGTACGGCGTCTTCAGCCCGATCCTGCGCATCCACGCCACCAAGAATGTCTTTCAGGACCGCCGGCCGTGGCGTTATGACGCGGAGACCGCGCGCCTCCTGCGAGAAGCCCTGCAGCTCCGTCATGCGTTCGTCCCGTACCTGTACACGCTGGCCTGGCGCAACCATACCACGCAGCAGCCGCCCATCCAGCCTATGTACCACTTCTACCCGGAGCAGGAAGAAGCCTACCACTGCCCTCAACAGTACACCTTTGGCCCGGACCTGATTGCCGCTCCCTTCACCGAGCGTCTCGACCCGGACACACAATTGAGCCGGCAGGTCGTCTGGCTGCCCGCGGGCGACTGGTACAATTTCTTCACCGGGGAACACTACCGGGGCGATGCCTGGTATGCCCTGTATGGTGGGCTGAAGGATACCCCGCTGTTCGCCAGGGCCGGGGCTATCATTCCGCTGGGGCCGCGCTCCGGCCAGATGGGTGTCGAGAATCCAGACGAGCTGGATGTGCATGTCTTCGCCGGCCAGGATGGGCGCTTCGTCCTCTACGAAGATGATGGCGATTCGACTGCGTACCAGCAGGGGCACTATGCCCTGACCGAGTACGCCGTGAAATGGCGCCCCGATACGCTCACCTTCACAATTGCCCCGGCCACAGGCGATACAACGCCAATCCCGGCGGAGCGCCGCTACCGGCTCCATCTGCACGGCATCATCGAACCTGAGGCTGTCAGAGTACAGATTGGCGAGGTCGAGCAGGTCTGCGTTACAACCTATGACGCCCGGACAGAAACGCTGATCGTGGAAGCCAATCTCGATCACCAGTCCGGCCTGCGGCTGGAAGTCAGCGCGGGTGGAGCGCTGGCCTCGCGCCGCGATCGCACGTTTGAGAGCGTGATCGATATGCTGTGGGCATTCCGGCTGAACAGCACAGTTCAGGAGCTGATCCTCAAGCGGCTTCAGGAGCTGACTGACCGGCCTGAACTGCTGGCCGATTACGCCGTCCAGATGCGCCCCTCACAGATTCGCGCTCTGCTGGAAGTTATGTTCCAGGCCGGTGTCCATCGTGTCGAGCACACCGGTCTGGCCGATCGATTCGTGCTGTGGAACAACCGGGGATTCGAAGGAATCCACTATCAGTTCACGCTGAGCTACAGCATTACGTACACGTCCGAGGCCGGCGTCCTGCCTCGCTCCAAGGTCATTGTGCCGGAGCAGGAATTCGCCCATCGCGAATGGGTGAATTCGCCCCGGTGGCTCCTGAAGGCTGACTATTGCGGGCTGGCTACGATACTGTACGAGGGGTTGCCCTCATCCAACTTCAAGAAGTCGCCCCAGCCGCCTACTGCCGTCAACGAATTTCTTGCCGAAGGAGGCGGCACAGATTAGTCGCAGCCTGATTACCGATAGCGATCTTCCAGCGCCTTAATCTGTTCCGGACTCAGGTAGTTGACATGACCGAGCAGCCGGGCTGTCAGAAGAATCTTGGCGTTGAGTTCCACTGTCTCCAGGTTCCACAGCGCTCCCCACATCGAGTTGCTGTAGGCTACCACGCCGTGATTCCCCAACAGCAGGGCGTCGCAGCCTTGCAGGTAGGGAATCAGGGAATTGGGCAGCTCATCGCCGCCAGGTATGGTATAGGGGACGAGAGGCGTGGGGCCGGTCCGCACGACGACTTCCGGCAAAAACGGCGTGTCCAGCCCCACTCCGGCCACCGCGAATCCCGTCGCCGTAGGGGGGTGCGCATGGACGACCGCCATAACATCTGAGCGGTGCCGGTAGATGACCGTATGCATTCGGTATTCGGACGAAGCCCGATAGCCGTTATGCGAGCTGACTGTCTGCCCGCTGAAAGTGATCTTGACGATATGCTCCGGCTCGAGGAAGCCTTTGCTGACGCCCGTCGGCGTGATCAACATCTGGTCGTCCCCCAGACGGACCGAGATATTGCCATCGTTGCCGGCAATCAAAAATAGATCGTACAGCCGCTTGCCCATCCGGCAGATTTCTCTGCGCAAGCCCCATTCATCGTTCCAGTCTGTAGATTGCATAGTTGCCTTTCCACCTCTCAAAAGAATTCGCTGATTTCGAAACGCCGCTGACACAGTTGGCGTTACAGGCATTGGCTATCTGAGCGTATTCAACCACAGGGTGTCCGTCCACAACACCCATTCTATTCTATCGTTATTGATCCCCTCCGCACACCCTGGCGGTAGCCATCATTGGTTGATACCCGCGCCGCGCTCACTTCATGTACTCAAGTATCTCCGCCAGCGTTGAAGCGAAATAGCTGCACAGCGCGCGCGTCCCGCTCTCGATGATATTGCCGCCGCCCAGGCCAACCGGCGTGAACCCGGCCAGCCGGATTGCGCAGACACCGGCGCCGCTGTCCTCAATTCCGACAACAGAATTGCGCTCGGAAAACGGAATGCCCAGGCCGACCCGGCAGGTCTCTGCATACAACCAGGGATGCGGCTTGGGGGAAAGCTCCCCCAGCGTGCCGACCGATCCCGGGCGGAGCGGGTAGCCGGCGGTGATGATCGCATCGTAGAACTCCTGCGGATCCCCCATCCCCATGGTGCGGAAGGCCGACACGATCTCCGGATATGCCTTCTCATACAGGCCAGATGTCACCAGCCCGATCCTGATACACCGGGCTTTCAGGCTGAGCAGAAATTCCTTCAGGCCCGGTGTAGGGATAAACGCATCAGAGCGCCCCGTTCCATCCATGATCGCCGCCAGCTCGCGGTGCGTATGCTCAAAATAGCGGCGGCGCGCCTCCTCAAGCGTGCGATCCGGGCAGTATTTGTGGATACCATATTGCAAATGCTCAGAAACGCTGTGCCCGGAAACATACGGCAAATCCGCATCTTCCAGCTCAAAACGTGGATTGCCCACCAGATCAGCGATAGCCTGCTGGATGATCCAGATCCAGAATCCTTCGCTGCGGACGCTGGTCCCATCCAGATCCATCAAAACTGCTTTAACCGGCTTTTCCAGCCGGACCGGATGGACCGGATAATAGGCCGGATATCCAAGTGCCGATTTGACATAGGCCCGGCTGAAGCCCTCGAAGGCGATGAATTCGACCTTGCCGTCCCCGGTAGCCAGAATGGCGCTCACCCCGCCCTGCCCCGCCCTGAAGCAGCCGTCGCTACCTACGGAACGCGAGACCAGCCCGGAGTCCGGCCCGAATTCGCCCAGATCAGGAATGGAGATATGATCAGCCACGCCGAAGCCCTTTACCATAACGCGCACACCGCATTGAAAGCGGCGACCATACTCTATCCAATCCAATCGAGCGATAACAAATACCAGGAATTACGCCGACGGATATCCCCCCGAAGCGACGCTCTTGCCCCGCACCTGAGCGATTTTGCTGGCGTAGTCGTCGGCGCGGTAGGCTGCGATGGGGTCGGGATGGAGGCCCTTCTCCTCCCGCACTCGCGCCAGCAGAGGGCGCACATCCGTCTCAAAAGCCATCATGACCGCCCGATGAGCGCCGAGCACATCGCCGGCCAACTGCGCCCCTGCCAGCTCATCATAGTTGACGATCAGAGCTTTGGCATAGGCCACCTGACAGTTGATCACGCTCTGGAGCATCGCCTCCAGTTTAGGCTCAATGTTGTGGCTCTGATCAATCATATAGGCCACGTCCCTGGCCCGTTCTCCGGCGCTGACCAGTTCCATGTAAATGGTGAACAACTCAAACGGAGCGCTGGTCCCCACGATCAGATCATCATCAGCGTACTTGCGTCCATTCAGATGAAAGCCGCCCAGCCGGCCCTCATCCAGCAGGAAACACACAATCTGGGCGATATTTGTCCCGGTCGGGTGGTGGCCGGTATCCACCAGAACCTGCGCCTGCGGCCCCAGCTTGAGGCTCATGGCGTAGGCTGTGCCCCAGTCCGGCAGATCGGTGTGATAGAATGCCGGCTCGAAGAATTTATACTCAATCAGCATCCTGCCGCCCGCCGGCAGATGCCGGTACACCTCAGTCAGGCTCTCCTGCAGGGCGTGTTTGCGGCGGCGCATGTCATCCTGCCCGGCGTAGTTGGTGCCATCGGCCAGCCAGATGCTCAGCGAGTCGCTGCCGGTTTCGGCCATAATCTCGCAGCATTCGACCATGTGGGCAATCGCCATCTCGCGCACGCCGGGGTTCGCATTACACAGCGAGCCGAATTTGTATTCATCATCCTGAAAGACATTCGGGTTGACAGCGCCCAGCCGGATGCCGCGATCCTCCGCATAGCGTCTGAGCGCGCTCCAGTCATCCGTTTTATCCCACGGAATGTGAATTGCCATCGACGGCGCGACACCTGTCAGGCGTTGAATGTAGGCGGCATCGTCCAGTTTCTCATACACGTTACGCGCCGCCCCGGCCCAGGAGAAAACTTTGTAGCGCGTGCCGCTGTCCCCATATCCCCAGGATGGCGTTTCGATCGCCTGTGCAGCCAGCTTCTCCTTGACCGCCTCCACATCGATACCACGCGCGGCAAGCTGTTCCACAAGCACGTCGTAGGCTTTTGAATTGCCGCTCATATCAAATCCCCTTATGTCCTCTATATGAAAAAGTTAGTCCTTGCGAATCAGCGATTTGAACCGCGCATAGGCCGCTTCCCAGGCCAGGGACGGCCGGGGCTGATAACGAGTCATCTCCGCCATCCCGCTGAGGATAGTCCGTGCCTGCGCCACGTCAGCGATCTCCCCCAGGGCAATGAGCTGGACGATGCCATTGCCCAGCGCCGTCGCCTCAGTCGGGCCGGCCATCACCTCCAGCCCGGTCGCATCGGCGGTCATCTGCGATAGCATATCATTGCGAGCCCCGCCGCCAACGATATGGAGGCGATCGATATCATGCCCGACCAGAGCGCATAGCTGCTCAAGCACATAACGATATTTTAACGCCAGACTCTCGTAGATCGCCCGGGTGATCTGGCCGATTGTCTCAGGAACCGGCTGCCCGGTGCGCTGGCAGTAAGACTGTATCCGCGCCGGGATATCGCCCGGCGCCAGAAACACAGGATCGTCCGGGTCAAACAGGCTGCGGAGCGGCTCTGCAGCCCCGGCGGCCCGGGCCAGATCATCGTAAGAATAGCGCTGCCCTCCGGCTTCCCACACCGCCAGCGATTGCTGAACGAACCACAAGCCGGCGACATTTTTGAGCAGCCTGTATGTCTCCTCATAACCGCCCTCATTGGTGACATTGGCGGCGTATGACTGATCAGAAATAATTGCTTGCCGGACCTCCATCCCCACCAGACTCCACGTGCCGCTGCTGATATAGGCGAAGTTCGGCGTTTGCGCCGGCACGGCCACAATGGCGCTGCCGGTATCATGCGAGGCCGGGAGAATAACGGGAAGGCCATTGTATTTGCCGATGCGGGTTCCGGGGCTGGTCACCGGCAGGAACATCCTGGCCGGGATTCCAAGCGCCTCCATGGTCTCCCGGTCCCAGTCGCGCATATACGGGTTGAAGCACTGGGTGGTCGTGGCGTTGGTGAATTCGCAGACCTTCTCTCCGGTCAGCCAGTAGTGGAATAGATCAGGTATCAACAGTAATGTTGAGGCCGCCTCCAGCGCCGGGCTGCCGGCTTTAGCCAGGCTGGCCAGTTGATACAGCGAATTCAGCACCATGAACTGGATGCCGGTCCGCTCGAAGACTGTCCGCCGCGGGACCCGTGCAAACACCCACTCCATCATCCCCTCGGTCCGGCGATCGCGGTAATGCACCGGGTTAGCCAGAAGATCGCCCGCCCGATCTAACAGGGCGAAATCCACCCCCCAGGTGTCCAGACCGACGCTGGCCGACTCGCTGGCCAGGGCATCCACGCCCGTCCTGATCTCCCGCCAGAGCTGCAGCACATCCCAGTACAGCGTCCTCCCGGCTTCGACCGGGATGTTAGGGAAACGATGCGCCTCTACCAGGTGAAGCTGCTGACCGTCGAACCCGATCTGCATCACCCGCCCCGAGGACGCGCCCAGGTCCACGGCGATCACACGTTTTTCTTGCATACGATGCTCCACCCGATCAGAATGCCCGGGTTCAGGCCCGGCGCGGTCCGGGAGACGTGAAATACGCTGTTCCAGTGTCTGGCGGCTTGCCTGCATCAAGAAGCGATCTGGCGTATCATTATTCTACCGGAAAACTGGCGCGAAAACCCCGGCCTTTGCCGTGGACACAACATCAAAGCCTGTTGAAATTGAGCCTTACCGCAAGGAGGTTGCTTTGCCTATTCAGGCGGTAATTTTCGATATGGAGGGCGTCCTGGTAGACTCGGAAATTTACTGGTACGAGTGCCGGGCCGACTTCGCACGCGATCGTGGCCGGGCATGGACTATGGACGATCAGCGGCTGGCTATGGGACGCAATACTGTAGAATGGGCCAGAGTCATGCAGGAGCGCCTCCATATCGATGACACGGTAGACGAGATCATCGCTGACATGATCCGCCGTGTCCTGCAACGTTACGAAATGCAGCTTCCGCTTCGCAGCGGCGCTCTCTCCGCCGTCCATCTGGCCGCCAGCCGCTACCGTGTCGCCCTGGCCTCTGGCTCACCCACTGTGGTCATCCAGCGCGTTATGCAGCTCACTGGCCTGGATCGGGTATTTGAAGCGGTTATCTATGGCGATGATATCGCCCGGGGGAAGCCAAATCCGGATATTTACCTGGCTGCATTGGACAGACTCGGCTTAGCACCTCCGAGTGCGGTTGGCGTGGAAGATTCAGCCAACGGCGTCAGGGCGCTCAAGAATGCCGGTATGTACGCTGTCGCAGCGCCCGGCCCGGACTTCCCCCTTCCAGAGGAGGTGCTGCGACTGGCCGATTGTACGATTGACTCGCTGAACGAGTTCACGCTGGAGCTTGTAGCCCGCCTGAGCGATGCCGCGCCGCCCTCATAGAGCCATGCGACGCGGTCGATACTGGATCGCCTCCGCCAGGTGAACCACGTCTACCTTCTCGCTCATCGCCAGATCGGCGATGGTCAAGCCCAGCTTCAGAACGCGGTGATAAGCGCGCGCGCTGAGCTGCATCTGGCGCAGAGTGACTTTGATCAGGCTCTCGGCCTCTGGCGTCAGATGGCAGTACTGGCGGATGTCGCCCGGCCCCATATCGGCGTTGGCGCGCAGCGCCGGATGCCCGGCGAAGCGCCTCCGCTGCCGTTCCCGCGCCGTTTCCACCCGCGCCCGAATAGCGCCGGACGACTCGGCGGTCGCTGTGCCAGTCAGCTTATCGTAATCGACGCGGGGCACTTCCACATGGATATCAATACGATCCAGCAGCGGGCCGGAGATAGACTGCTGGTAGCGCCGGATCAGGCCGGGCGAGCACGAACACTCGTGTGTCGGGTCGCCATAGTATCCGCACGGGCACGGGTTCATAGCAGCGACCAGCATGAAATTGGCCGGGAAGGTCAGCGTGCCGTTGGCACGGCTGATCGTCACCCGTTTATCCTCCATGGGCTGGCGCATCACTTCCAGCGCCGCGCGGCCAAACTCGCCAAATTCATCCAGAAAGAGCACTCCGCCGTTAGCCAGTGTGACTTCGCCGGGGCGCGGAATGCGCCCCCCGCCGACAAGGCCGGCCTGGCTGATCGTATGGTGAGGCGCGCGGAAGGGTCGCGCTCGTAACAGCGGCGAATCGCCCGGCAGCAGATCGGCAACCGAGTAGATGCGTGTCACTTCCAGCGCTTCATCCAGCGTCATCGCTGGCAGGATGCCCGGCAGCGCGCGGGCCATTAACGTCTTGCCTGATCCGGGCGGGCCGGACATCAGGACGTTATGCGCCCCCGCCGCCGCAACCTCCAACGCCCGCTTGACATGCTCCTGCCCCTTGATCTCAGCGAAGTCGATCAGCCCTTGCAGCAGTGCGCCTTCATCGGGCCTGGCGGCCTGGCCGTCGCGACGATAGGCCGGGATAATCCGGAGGCCATAGAGATGCTCGATCAGATCGCCAAGAGTCCGGACCGGGATCACGTCAATGTCAGGAATCAGGGCGGCCTCGGCGGCATCAATCTCCGGCACAAAAACGGTCGAAAGACCCTGCTGCTGCGCCGCATAGGTGCACGAGATTACTCCTTTGATATGCCTGAGTTGCCCGTCGAGCGACAGCTCCCCCATGAACATGGCATCGCCCAGCGCGTCCAGCGGCGCCTGATCGGTAGCCGCCAGCACGCCAATCGCCACCGAGAGATCGTAAGCCGGGCCGTCTTTGGGGATATCCGCCGGGGCCAGATTCACCGTATACCGCTTGAGAGGAAACTGGAGGCCGCTGTTCTTGATCGCCGAGCGCACGCGCTCCCGGCTCTCCTTGACCGCCGAGCCGGGCAGCCCGACAATGGTGAACTCCGGCTTTCCCGCATGAGGTGAAAAATCGACCTCGACCGTGATCGGCACGCCATCCAGCCCTACAACCCCGCACGACAGCACCTTGGCCAGCATAGATACCACCGCTCCCGATCGCAACAGGTCGCATTCCGATGCTCTGAATTGTAGCCGGATTGTCCACCCGGCGCGAAAGCAGGGCGCCTGAATCAACAGAGCCAACCGAAGCGGCTGGCCCTGCTACCCTCATACGATATCACGTCCCCGCCTTACGGCTGAGTCAGGGTTGCGCCGTTGCTGGCAATCACATCCCGGTACCAGTAGGCCGAATCTTTCAGCGTGCGCTTCTGGGTCTGATAGTCAACATGGATCAGGCCGAAGCGATGCTTGTACCCCTCGGCCCATTCGAAGTTGTCCATAATCGACCAGTGGAAGTATCCGGCAACCTGAACACCATCCTCAGCGGCCTGGCGAAAGTTGAGCAGGTAGCGACGGGTAAAGTCGATCCGCTGTGGATCATGCACCTTCCCATCCAGCGCCACCCAGTCGGAATTCGCCAGCCCATTCTCCGTGATCGCCACGGGCCGCCGGTAACGCTCCCATACGAAGCGCGGCCCCCAGCGCAGCGCCTCCGGCGTGACCGGCCAGTGGAACGCTGTAAGCGGCCTCCCATCAGGGTGAGGCACCACCTCCACATTTCCGTCCTTTCCGCGCCGGACATACTCCCCGTTGTAGATATTCATCCCGTAAAAATCGAGTGGCTGGTGAATTGTCTCCATATCTCCGGTGCGAATCTCCGGCATATCCGCCCCAAACAGCGCCACAGCTTCGGCGGGATACTCGCCGCGAAAAACCGGATCGGACCACCAGGAGTGGTACCAGAGATGCCGTTCGCGCACGGTCAGCATCGCCTCGCGCGCCGCTGCAATATCGTCTTCGCTCTCCGTAGCCGGCATAACCACATGACCCGCATGGGCCGACCCCACCTGAGCGCCGCCGACAGCGGCCCGGATAATCTGCGTGGATTTGCCCTGTGCCACCAGAGTATGGTGCGCCATCTGGACAATCTGATCGAAGGTCAGCCGGTCGCCCGGCGCGTGGTTGCCAACCTGATGCCCGAGCTGGATGAACACGGACGGCTCATTCAGCGGCATCCAATGCCTGACGCGATCTCCCAGCGCCCTGACCATCACATCGGTATAGTCAGCGAACCAGTCAGAGGAGCGGCGATTCAGCCAGCCGCCCTGGCAGTACAGGGCATAAGGGAAATCCCAGTGGAAGAGGGTCACATACGGCGTGATGCCAGCCGCCAGCAGTTCGTCGATCAGCCGATCGTAGAAACCCAGCCCGGCCGGGTTTACCTCTCCGACGCCCTCCGGCAGGACGCGCGGCCATGAGACAGACAGACGGTAGGCCTGAAGCCCGATCTGCCTCATCAAGGCAACGTCCTCTTTATAACGGTGATAATGGTCGCAGGCCACATCCCCCGTGTTCCCCTCGTAAACTTTGCCGGGCGTATGGCTGAATTTATCCCAGACGGACAGCCCCTTGCCATCCTCCCGCGCGGCGCCTTCCACCTGGTACGAAGCCGCCGCCGCCCCCCATACGAAATCGCTCGGGAATGTCATGTCTTCTCCTCATTCTTTTCAATGACACAATAGCGCCGATCGACTCTGCGACACGGCGCTGCGCCGGCCAGCCCGTCTCATTCTTCCAACGGAACTGCGAGATTGAGATGCGCCATTGTCTCTGCTCGCGACTTCAACCCGTTGAGCTGCTGGTAGGACACCGCAAAGTCGAGGAACTCCAGCAGCACATTGCCGAGAATCCCGGCCAGCCCATACGAGTATCCCCGCAGCCGCACCAGCAGCCGTGTACTGCCATCGGAACGTCGCTCCAGCAAATAGAGGATGGTGATATCTGTTGATGTGCCGACCAGGTTGGGCAGATCATAACCGCTGATCAACAGCATCCGGTTGGGCTGGAGGTCGACAACGTGCAGCCCCGGATCGAGCGTCATCCCGACCTGAAGCGGCTCAACATCCTTGCGAATGTAGGTGGCACTGGGAATCCCGTTATTGATGAGCAGATCTCCGCCGTACCATCCTGTACGGTTGCGCCCCATCTGAGCCAGCCACGGCCACACAGCCTCCGCCGGCGCATCGATATTAATCGCCATGGTAGACTGCAGATTAGGCTGCGGAATCAGATCATCACCAGGCAGGCGGCGCTGCGATTCCCCCAGCCGGGTCCCCCATTTTCTGAGCTGGGGGCGGATGAAGAACCAGTAGAACAGGCTGCCAGCAGCAGCCAGCAGAGGAAAAATAGGCGGTTTACGGCATGTATTACGATCCATGTTGGAAAATTTCCTTTGCGAAAGAGTGCTGCGCTCAGACAGGGGGCCATGGTGAATTTGGTCCTGGCCCCGGGAGTACAAACTCACAGGTGGTGACCATCCGTTCAGCGCGCCGGCGCAGTGCCACTATCTCCCGCGGGGAGATCAATTCGCCGAGCGCCTGCATGACAGGTGACTGGATATCGCTGAGTGTATCGCACAACTGCCGCAAGTCCCGAAGCACACCTTCCGGCACAGGCTGCCCGGCGAAATCCCAGATTACGGTGCGCAGCTTATGCTGCACATGGAATGAAATGCCGTGATCGATACCC
Source organism: Aggregatilineales bacterium (assembly GCA_029976025.1). Taxonomy (GTDB): domain Bacteria; phylum Chloroflexota; class Anaerolineae; order Aggregatilineales; family Ch27; genus JARKNX01. Next base: position 20,544 of record JARKNX010000039.1, read on the forward strand.
CACAGGTGCCCCTGCGCATCCAGCAAACAGTGTCCCCCTTTGCGATCGGCATTGTTGATCACATAATCAAACGCGGCGAATCGCTGTAACTGGGGCAGACATTCCGGCGGAAAAGGGGTGAAGTAATTGACTTCTGGATCGTGGTTGATGAAGAACTGCATCGATCCCAGCCCATACGGCCCGCCGCGCAAGACTGTAGGGGGGACAATCTGCCAGCCCAGAGCCTCCGAAACCAGAAACGCGGCGACCTCCCGGTAGCACAGTGTGCCTTGCGCAAAATCCCATAACGGGCGCTCACCACGCTGCGGTTTGTACACAGCCAGCAAAGTGCGCTCGTCATCAGAGACGGACAGCAGATAGGCATAATTGGATCCCCAGGGCAGGACTCCGTGATCTTCCTGAATCTCGCCACGGGACAGAGTCAACAGGACCTGACTGACCGTGAGCGACTGTGAGAATGAATCTGAAGAATCAAATGGTTGTGTCATAAGGGCGGGCCGGGTCGCCGCCTGCGCCCGCGGTTCAGGTCCAGTAGTAATGTATCCGGCCGTTCTTCTGCGGGTCGGGCCGACCCCGTTCAACGACAGTTTCCGCGTACATCGCCAGGGCGCGGACAAGAGGACGCGAGCACCAGAAACGGACAGTGCGCGGTTCGGCAAAATCAATATCACTATCAGAAACCAGCAACTCCTGTGTGACAATCACAATCAGGTCGCTTGCCTCATCGTACCCCAGGCCAATCTGAGCTACGCGAAATTCGGGTTGAATCGGGTCGCGAAGTTCCATGTTGAAGTCGGCGAGATCGATTGGATCCTCATCTCCAGGGAGGGGCTGGCGGGCATGCAGATCTTCCATCAGCTCATTAATTGCAGCAGCCAGCGCTTCGACCTGGATTTTCTCCAGAATCAGTGATATCAGCTGGCCGCCCCCGGCGCCCTGGATATAGAAAACACGCTTGCCGCGCGGGCCGACCGTCCCGACTGTCAGAAAATCAGCCGGTCTGATCTCGATCTCCGAATCTGCCATCGCTTAACCTTTCCCATCCTCTGCGTGCTGCTCCGGGAGATGGCCGGTATCATTCATCAGCAGTACCGCCGCGTGCCCGGCGCTTAGTTGCAGCGCAGATATAGAAGCAGGCGCAATCACAATCCGCTGGAACAGATCAAGGGGCATGCCCAGATAATACGCCAGAACCAGCTTGATGATATCGCTATGGGAGACAATGGCGACTGTCTCGCCCGGGTGGCGTCGCGCTATCGCTTCCAGGGCGTCCACCATTCGCATCTGCGCGCCGCGCACTGTCTCGCCATCGGGGAATGCTGCCCGCGCCGGCGTCCGCTGAACGACATGCCACAGGTTACGGTGCGCCAGAGTCGCCAGCTCTTCCCCTTGCCAGCGGCCAAAATCAACCTCTTCCAGCCCCCTGTCAACCTGGACAGAAAGCGCCGGATGGTGACGGGCAACCGCTTCGGCTGTCTCTATTGTACGCTCAAGCGGGCTGCTGTAAATCGCGGTCAACGGCCGCGCCGCCAACCGCGTGCCGAGCGCCGATGCCTGCTGGCGCCCCTCCTCATTGAGGTGCACGCCCGGCATCCGGCCCGCCAGCTTGCCCGTCTTGACCCAGTCATTCACCGCATGGCGGATGAGCAGCAAGGTGGTCATCACGACTCCCCCAATTGGCACTAAGCACGGATGATAACACAGAATCGCCCGGCACGACGAAAATCGAAAATCCGCCGCGCTCATAAGCTCCGCTCTATCCATCGCTTAGAAGGAGAGCAGCGGTGATCATCCCCCCGAAGGGTTCAGCCAGAGCAAGCGATAAGCGTTCCACTCTGCCGCGTCGGTAGACCATTCGGCGTAGATACCAAGCCCTTTCACGCGCGATCCGGCCTCGCCGCTTTGTTCCAGCCCGCGCCGAACGCCACCAATCGCCGCCGGGATGCTCTCCACAGCAGGATCATGACCGGGGAGTTCCGCGTCATAAGTGGGAATGCCGATGATAAGTACTGTGGGAATATCCAGGACTGACAGGGCGGAGACAAACTGTGTCACCTGGAAAGCCATCCACGTCTGGTAATCACCGGGCGAGCTCAGGCCGCTGTTATAGGCCATCACCACCATCTCATCCAGCAGGAAGGCGACCCGTTGCTTGTATTCCTGGCTCCAGTGCGCCTCTACCGTTGTATAAGGGCCAACAGGGATGCCCGGCGCACCGGTATTCCAATCAGGTGGGACGGATGCTGAAAGCACGACATCCGTCCCAATAGCCCCCCGCACATCGCGCAATAGCTGCAGGAAGCTCTCGTCGCCATCCCACACCGGTTCCACATTCAGGTGGATGCCGTCGAAGCCAAATTCGGTGAGGGCGCGTTCCGCAAAGGCGGCGACCTCCGCGCGGACATCCTCATCATCCAGCCGGTATTCCGGCACTTCCGCCGGCAGTCCGATCCAGGCATCCAGCCGCGCTTCAGGATAAAATCGCCGGAACTGTTGAAGAAATGTCCCTATAGAAGTGAAGGTGGTTTCACTCCAGGTGGTATCTTCCTGTAACCAGGACATCCAGACGTATACGCGGCCAATTCTTTCGGCGCGGAGCAGGTCAGCCAGGCGCTGAACTGCTTCGTCAGTTTGCACATCCCGTCCCCAGTCAATCCCCAGCCAGACAGCATTCTGCCCGGCTGAAGTGCTCGGTCGTAGCAAGACTGTCAACGCGATCACAGCGGCCGCAGCCGCCGCCAGCACTCCCAGAAGCAGGCCGCCTATCAGCACACAGCCGGGCCGGCGAACGCGTACCTGAGACGGATCGCGTTCGCCAGGGGGCAGCATGTCATCCGTGTAACGCCCCATAACGTGCTGCTGTTGTGAGCGTTTCATGACAGCCCCTGTAAGCGCGCCAGCAGCGGCGGCCCGAGTATGAGCAGGCCAATGATGACAGAAGCGACGGCAACCAGCAGCACCGCCCCGGCCGCCACATCCTTACTGACCCGGGCCATAGGGTGGAGTTCGGGGCTGGCCAGATTGACGGCCGCTTCAATCGCGGCGTTGATGAACTCCATCACCCATTCCAGGGTGATGATCAGGGCGAGGATCGCCCATTCCGCCGGCGTAATCTGCAGCCAGAGCGCCAGCAGGGCTACTGCCACTGTAGCAACCGCCTGAATCCGGATATTCTTCTGGTAGCGCAGCATATACGCCCAGCCAGCCAGGGCATAACGCAGGCTGGCCAGCCGGTTCTGGCTGACGATCGGGCTGTAATGGGCCGGGTTATCCGATCTCCCCGCCGGCGCTCCCGCCTGACGCCCCTCTTGTTCAGCCGGTTGTGGCAGCGTCTCCATATTCAGAAATCCCTCAAAAATCGTACAGCGGCGGCAGCACATCCGGCGATACTCCGAGCGCGCGCAGAATACTTTCCTGCTCCGACCACATGGCGGCCTGAGCCGTCGCCGTATCGTGATCATAACCGATCAGGTGCAAAGTCCCATGAACGGCCAGCAAGACCAGGACATCGGCCAGATCGTGCCCATCTTCTGCAGCATGGGTTGCTGTGTAAGGATACGCCACGACAATATCGCCCAGATAAGCGGCGTCTTCTCCGGGGGGCAGGTATTCATCTGGATCGCCCGCCGGGAATGACAGCACATCAGTTGGCGCATCAATCTGCCGATGCTGCCGGTTCAGCGCCCGCACCTCTTCATCACCGGTTATGGCAAGGGCGACTTCCCGGCCAGGCGGAATCTCATGGCGGCGCAAAGTGAGAGCAACTGCTTCCGTCAGGCGGGCAACCGGTACCGCTGGCGCATAGGCATCATCCACATAGACAAAGATGCCATACGTGTTATCCATCATGACAGAAGCTCCCCGGTGCGTTCAGGGCCGGGCGGCGTGTCGGGGTGACCCGTCTCAGCTTCTAGCGCGCCGGTAGTAATGGCGACCGGAGAAATACCTCCCGGTGTGGCCGCCGCCGGTATATTCGCGGCACCCTCCCGTGTAGCAGCAGAGGCTGCCTCAGGGCGGGTCTTCCCATCCGCATACAGATCCTTCAGGTACGAAATTCGCGCGTGGAACACTCCCTGAAGCGATTCCACAAAGACGCGCTGAATGATGCTCACATCGCGCAAAGTCAGCCCGCTGTCGCTGAGCTGTTCTTCGCGCATCCGCGTGTCGAACACATACTTCACGGTATCCACGATCTGCTGCGTATTTTGCGGGCGGCGCGCGCGCACCGTACTCTCACAGCTATCGGCCAGCATGAGGATGGCTGTTTCCCGCGTGCGCGGCCGCGGTCCGGGATAAGTGAACACAGTCCGGTCTACCGCATCCTCATCCCCGCCGGCTATCTGTACCGCCCGGTTATAGAAGTACATCGGCATGGTCGTGCCGTGATGTTCGAGGATAAAATCGCGTATACGAGCGGGCAGGCGATACCGCCGGGCCATTTTCTCGCCTTCGATCACATGGCCGATGATGATCCGGGCGCGTTTGATGGGATCGTTAAGGCTGTCATGGGGATTGATACCGTCCACCTGATTCTCGACGAAGAAGTGCGGCGCCGCCATCTTCCCCACATCATGGTATAACGCGCCCACCCGGGTCAGCATGGCATTCGCCCCGATACGCTCCGCGGCCAGCTCCGCCAGATTCGCGACCTGCAGGCTGTGCTGATACGTGCCGGGCGCTTCCCGCAGCAGGCGCTGCATCAACTCCTGATTAGGCTGGGTGAGCTCGATCAGGCGCAGACTGGTAGGGATATTGAAGACGTTGCTGATCAAGTACAGGACAGCCAGGGCAATCACACCGGCCAGGACACCGTTAAGAAATCCCGCGCCCAGCACCACAAGCAGATTTAACGCCGGAGGGATCAACCCGCCCAGGTACAGCACAACGATCATCCCCGCATTGACCAGGCCGATCAGGATGCCAGACATGAAGTAACTGTTGAGGCGCTCGGTATTCTTCAGGGTCAGGATGCCCATGATCCCGCCTACCAGCGCCATCATCGACAGCGAAAATACGCCGCCGCCCATGACACCAACCAGGCCAGCCAGGATGATCGTGCCGATGACGGCAATCTGTGGCCCGGCCAGGGTGGCAAACAACAGGCCCAGGACCGCCGTCGAATAGAGATACGCCTGGGCAGTCTGCGTCTGGCCCACAAGTCGCGCCCCGATCAGGATGACAAGGAAGATCCCCCCCAGCAACAGCATAAGCGGAATATCGCGGAAAACAGTCGGGTAAAACTGCCACGTGTACATCCCGAACAGCGCCATAAGAATCATATTGAGCGCGAGCGCGCTCACGAAGTGCTGCATGCGGGTATCTTCCGGCTCCAGCAGACCCAGTTGAGCCAGAGCCTCCATATCGGCTTCGGTCACTACTGAGCCATCGCGAATCACAAACTGTCCGCGGTTGAAGCTGCGCACTTCCGGCAGAACGGCATCGGCGGCGGCCTGTCTGGCCTGCTGAGTGCGTTCCTCATTGTAGAAGGTATTGGTCTGAATCAGGTCTTCCACTATCGCCGAAATTAAGACCACTTCGTCCTCGCGAAACATGATGCTAACCATGTTCGGGATATTGGCCTTGATACTGCGCAGCGTATCGTCGCGAATCTCGGTGCGCATCACACGTTCTAGCACAGCGATAATCTGCTGGTCGATATTCTGCCACCGCTCCGGCGACGAGTTGAGAATGGTAATAATCACATCCTGTGGAAGGGACAGCCCGCTGATAGCTTTGATATCCTCTATCAGCATCTCCTGCGAAGCGTATTCGTCCGCCCGTACATCGCGGATATAGTCCAGAATCTGGCGGGCCAATCCTATCTGCTGGCGGGCAATGCCCGGGTCGGGAGGATCATAGACGGCGGGGACGCTGTTCGCAGCGACATCGCGCCGCTGCCGAGTCAGCACTTCACTCTCGTAAGTGACGCCGGTCGGCGCGCGAATATCGCTGGTAGCCACCTGCCCCGCTGACAGATTGAGCGTTACCCCGGGGGTGAGCAAAGCGTCGGCAGCTACCACCAGCGTGCTGATGATCAGGAACAGAGCCGTCAGCAGAACCAGAGATGCAGTCTGCAACTGGGACCTGCTCTTTCCCTCCTGCAGGCCAGTTCCTGCCGGCCCCCAGTGCCCTCGAAGCGATGCCATAGTCGGCTCCGTTATCACGCGCCCAGGAGCTGGCGGACCACCTGATTGACCAGCTTTCCGTCAGCTCTCCCGGCGATACGGGGCATCAGCACGCTCATCACCTTGCCCATCTCCTTGGGGGATGCTGCGCCGCTCTCGGCAATAGCAGCGCGGGCCATCTCCGTGATCTCCGCCTCCGAAAGCTGCCGGGGCAGGTAGGATTCCAGAAGCTCGATCTCGGCCTGCTCGGACTGAATCAGATCGGGCCGGCCCGCCTTCTCGGCATCCTGGATCGCTTCCCGGCGCCTCTTGATCTCGCGCTTGAGCACAGCGGTGATATCCTGATCGGTGATTTCTGTACGCCGATCCACTTCTTCCTGCTTGATAGCGCTCATCACCATCCGGAGTGTCGCGACCCGCCAGCGATCCTGCGCTTTCATTGCCGCCTTCAGATCGCCCTGTAATTGCTCACGCAGTTCGTCCATAACCGCTGCTCCGTTTATACAGATAGCTGAATTATAACAGAGGCCGGCAATCGCCTTATAGACCCCCACGAAAGTCCAAAGTCACTATAGCATGCAGCCTGCTACGACTCTTCACAACGAAACGGAATTGGCGGCGTATCGTGTGGGCCGCAGATCAACAGATTGTCGAAGTTGACCCGGATACCCGGCTGACCGAAACTGCGCGCCCCCACCCCGATACGCCCCTGCGGGAATGAGTCATCCGCCAGACTCATGACGATCGCGTTAGCGGACCAGGTCGGCTGCGCTTCAGGTCCGGCGGCCGGAATCTGGCATTCCCCAGGAACCAGCGGGTTCCAGATTGTCGGGCAGAGCGGCAATTGCACATCATTTACGAAGAAACGAAATGCGCTCCCCTGGGCCACCACACGCATCGTATTCACAGTCAGCCCTTGCACTATAGCCGGGGTTAACGCCCAATCGCTCAGCACTTTATCCACGCCTTCTTTGCGGCGAAGCACCTGATAATAGCCGTCGCCGCTGATCATAAAAGCGTAAAAGTTATTGTTATCCTGATGTCGAAAGATAATGCCGAAGCCCGGCGCATCCAGATCCGTCGGCCCAACCAGTTGAGCCACGTCAATCTTCAGATCAAAATCGCCGAACGGCTGCTCCATCACGGTAAATGCGCCCGCCTCAACAGCATCGACAGCAATCTGAAGCTCTGGATCACCGTTAATGCTCACAATCTGCGCGGCCAATTCGCCTTCATAGAGCTGCCAGTCCTCGTTATAGGCATCAAATGTCGTCACATACAACAACTGGCCCGGTCGCGGCACTGGCACGGCTGGCGCACAGGCTGCCATCATAACTACCAGGAGGACCGGGCACATTCGCAGCAGTCTGCGCACATCGAGCTCCTCGCCTGATTCCGATTTCTGCATGAGGCAATCAACGGCCATCACAGGGAACGAATTTTAGCACAACGATCGCCCGACTCCTATGAAGAAGGGGCGGATTCAGCGTGTATGCCGCCGTATCTCCCGGATATCAGCTTCCACAAACGGGCGCTTACGGCTGGTAATTCATCTGCTCCAGCATACGCCGGGCCAGGACATCAAATCCTCGCGGAGCGGGGTGAGACAGCAGATGTAAAGACAACGCCACTGCCGAATCGTTCCGGGACTGCGAACGATCCAGAACAGCCTGGTAATACAACACGCGGGGGTTTTCCGGGTCTAACTGCCGGGCCTGAGTCAGCGCTTCCTGCGCTGCCTCGATCTGCCCCTGTCCATACAGCGCCCAGGCGTACAGCGCCAGAAGATCGGCATTCGCCGGCTGGCGCGCCGCGGCCTCGTGTAAGAAAGTCAGGCCGCCCCCCGCCAGGTTATAACTTTCCTCGGCGTAAAACTGCGCCAGCGAGAGCAGGAAGGCATCTTCCCCCGGCGCAAGCTGAACCGCCCGCTGGAGCCAGACTTCGGCGGAGGCGAAATCGCCTGCCAGCCGGTAGGCCGTGCCCAGTTCGGCAGCAATTGTCGGATTCTGGGGAGCAAGCTCCCGGGCATGTTGCAAATACGCAAGCGACTGTCCATCGTCACCCGCTGCGCGCCAGACCAGTCCCGCCAGTAGATTTGTTGCCGGGTCATCGGGGGCGAAGGTAAAAGCGCGATCCAGCGCGCTTGCCGCATCTTTCCCCTGCCGGGCACGCGCAAGCCCCAGATAGGCCCAGGCGCTCCCGGAATAAGGGTCCAGGGCTGCGGCTGAGGCAAACGCCTGCTCCGCCTGCGGCCAGTATCCCAGCGCCGCCAGGGCCGAGCCCAGATGCATACTCTGTACGGCGGGCGGCTCAGGTTCAAACTCGGCCAGAATATTCTGCAGCCGGAGCGCAGCTTCGCTCAGGTCAGGATCAGCCAGAGCATAAGACAGGTGATCAAAGGCGCGGCGCACGTCGTAAGGAGCCAGCATGAGGGCAAGAGCGTAGTGCGCGCCGGGATCGGACGGCTCCAGATGGAGGACAGCCTCCAGTGCCTGGCGGGAGAACGCCCACGCTCCCCGCGCCTCGAAGGAATCCGCCAGCTCTCGCCACAGCGAAAGATCGTCAGCCAATTCCGCCGCCGACCAGAGATGGGCCAGTGCTGCTGGCTCATCGCCGCATATTCGGGCAAGCTCAGCCAGTTCGCGATGGTTCTCAACGGTGAGCGGCTGATTGCCAGAAGCGAGGCGCAGGATGAATGCCCTGTCAAGGTCTGTTGATGGGAGTCCGACTGAATCACCGGGAGAAGCAGGATGCGGCCCGGAGAGGCTTCCGGCACAGCCAGCGTTGAATAACAGCCCGGCCAGCAGAATAAAAATCAAAGGCGCCCGGCGCATTGCCGGCTGGAATCTCCGGGGCAGAATCGCCATATCTGCCTCCCGGTGTCTAGCCGGCAGGAGGATTGTTGGAGGGCGTCACAGGATGATCCGGCGGGTTGCCCGTATTGCCCTCAAGAATCTCTCTAATCAGATCTGAAAGCGCAATCGTATCGACTGGCAGGTTGGGATCTACTTCGAATTTTTTCTCTGTTGTCCGGCCGACAAGGGCGTCACCCACCACCCGCTCGACTTCATCGGGCGTAAAGGGCTTGATCAGGTAACTGTGAACACCCTGCAACTTCCCCATAAGCCGGTTAGCTGGATCGTCATGCGCGGTGATCACGATCACAATCGGGCGATTCTCTTCCGCGCGCTCTTTGATTGCATCCAGCAGCTTCCAGCCAGTCTTGTCCGGCAAGCCGATATCCAGCAGAATGATCTCGGGATGTACGGATGCGTAAAGGTCCAGGGCGCGTTCTACATGAGTCTCATGCAGCACCTGAATGTGGACTCTCTCCAGGGTAGCGGCAATGACCTCGGCGAGTTCAACCGTGTCTTCAACAATAAGAACCCGGGGAGATCTTTTTTTGCGGATATTCGGTTCTGCCACAGGGACTGCCTCTGGTCTCAACAGGGAGGGCGATTCACTTTCTCGCCTCCGGCCTACAGGGACGGACTCCGCAGCCACCGCGGAATCGTCCGCGACACGAATCGCGCCCGTTCTTATTCGGGCTTCTCCCGAACACGCAAAGTTCATACCGCCCTCCCCGGCCCGCCTGCATTCCAGTTACATCACTATCATTGCGAGAACCCTGAACAACATGATCCGGGCGTTCACATACACCGATTATAGCACAGAGGCTTCCAGTCAAGATACCTCTCGCTCACCCCTTTCTCCCCGTTACAGAAGCGCACTTGGCGATTGACATTTAGGCAACTGCCGCTAAAATACTCAACATAGCGTGCCGAGGTAGCTCAGTTGGTAGAGCACTTGACTGAAAATCAAGGGGTCACCAGTTCAAGTCTGGTCCTCGGCACCAGAGAAACCATCTGCCTTGCGCAGGTGGTTTTTTTGTTAGCGGTATGGTACAACACTCTCAGAGCGGCACCTTTCAGGAGGAGGACAACCCATGCAGGCAGCCAGACTGTACGGCGCGCGCGATATACGGATCGAAAATGTGCCAGAGCCGGCGGATCCCGGGCCTGGTCAGGTTCTTATAGCTATTACTTCGGTTGGTATCTGTGGTTCTGATCTGCACACCTATACCGACGGGCGTATCGGGGATACGCTCGTGCAGTCGCCCGTCGTGATGGGCCATGAATTTGCCGGCGAAGTGGTCAAAGTAGGGCCTGATGCGCGGGATGGGCTGCATAAGCCGATGCACGCCGGACAGCGCGTGGCGGTGGAACCGACCGTCTCCTGCTGGCACTGTGAAATGTGCGAAACCGGCCATCCTAACCTGTGCCCGAATCACTATTTCCTGGGCCTGTGGCCGCATGACGGCGCGCTCCAGGAGTATCTGGTTGTCGAAGGCCGCAACTGCTTTCCTTTCCCCGACTCCATCAGCAATGCCGGCGGCGCTTTGCTGGAGCCGCTCGGCGTGGCGCTCCACGCCCTGGATCTGGGCAAACCGCGCATCGCGCGCAGTGTGGCAGTTCTGGGGAGCGGGCCGATCGGGCTGATGATCATGAAGCTCGCCCGGCTCTCTGGCGCTGATCCAGTCTACGCCTTCGATCGCTTTCCCTGGCGCGTGGAGAAGGCCGGTCACTGGGGCGCGACAGGGGCCTGGACAGTGGAGGAAGACCCGGTGAAACGGGTGATGGACCTCACCGACGGCCGCGGCGTGGACGTTGTCTTCGAGGCCGCCTGGGGCGGGGAAGCCATCCAGCAGTCGGTCGGCATGGCCCGGATGGGGGGGCGTGTAGTCCTGGTTGGCATCCCCGGCGACAACCGGCTCGATATGCAGCACTCGACCGCCCGCCGGAAAGGGCTGACTATCGCTGTCGCTCGTCGTATGAAGCACACCTACCCTCGCGCTATCCACATAGCGACTGCCCCACACTATACCTTTGATCTGGAAGACCTGATCTCCCACCGCTTCCCCCTGCACGAAACTGACAAGGCCTACGCGATCAACGCTGCCTTCGAAGAAGGGGTGCACAAGATCATGATTGACGTCCGCCCGGAGCGGGCATAGCTGTCTGAGCGAACACAGCCAAAGGACGGCCCGCCGCGCGGCGGGCCGTTTTTTATTCCCAGATATGCGGTGATAGCACGATCAAGCGCCTCCACTCCCGCCGATCACACGCCAGACAGGAACACGGACATATCAGATATCATATATTGTCATATTTATTCGTGAATTATATCACAATATGTTGTGATCAAACTCTACTACCTCACTTCGCCACTGCTGCTATTATCACATTGTGGTGTGCAACCCGGAGAAATTGTTGTTATCCGCGGGAAGAAAAACTTACTGCTGCAAGTACATCAGAAGCACGTTGCTGAGGAAAGGGCCTGAGTATGAGACCTGCACCGATCGATCTTCCATCTGAAGATAATCGATGGAAACTGGTGAACGCCACGATGCGCCGGAACGGATACCGCGCCGACGCTCTGATTGAAACGCTCCATACCATCCAGGAGTCTTTTGGCTTTCTGGATGACGTATCGCTGCGGTTCGTGGCCGATGCGCTCCGCGTTGCCCCCAGCCAGGTCTATGGAGTGGCAACGTTTTACCACTTCTTTAATCTCAAACCGCAGGGCAAGCATGTTTGCTCGGTCTGCACAGGCACGGCGTGTTATATCAAGGGCGCCGGCAAGATCCTGGATGCTATCAAGGAGCAGCACGGAATCGAGCCTGGCCAGACGACACCTGATGGCGAGCTTTCCCTGCTCACCGTGCGCTGTGTAGGCGCCTGCGGCCTGGCGCCCGCCGTCGTCTTTGACGGTCAGGTTATCGGGAATCAGGATGTCGAACAAACTCAGGCCAGGATAGAAGGATGGATAAGCCATGCCAACTCATGACGAACTCCCCGAGATCAGGGCTGCCGAGCGTGAAAAACAGGGAAGTTACAGGCACAGCATCCGGGTCTGTATGGCTGCCGGCTGTCTGTCGCAGCATGAAGGAACCATACGGAAGGCGCTGGTAGACGCTGTTGCCGCCGAAGGGCTGGAAGGAGAAGTCCAGGTCAAAGGTGTGGGCTGCATGGGCCTGTGTGCGCAAGGCCCGCTGGTGATGGTGGATGACTCCATTCTCTATGAGAAGGTCACCGCTGAAGATGCGGTCGATATCGTCAAGGCGCTGGACAAGAAACCCGTCAAGCGCATCCAGAGTTCACTCAACATCCCGTTCTTTCAGCGTCAGGTCAAGATCGTGCTGGAGAATTCCGGCATTGTAGACCCGGAGAGCATCGAAGACTACATCTCTCGCGATGGTTATGCCGCCCTGAGCAAGGCTTTAGGCGAGATGATGCCAGGTGATGTGGTGGACGAAATAATGAACAGCGGGCTGCGCGGGCGCGGCGGCGGTGGCTACCTGACCGGGCTAAAGTGGTCCACCGTATCCAAGGCTATCAGCGATATCAAGTATGTGATCTGTAACGCTGACGAAGGAGACCCCGGCGCCTTCATGGATCGCAGCGTACTGGAGAGCGATCCACACCGCATCCTGGAAGGGATGACAATTGCCGGTTACGCCGTTGGCGCCCAAAAGGGCTATATCTACGTTCGCGCCGAATATCCGCTGGCAATTGACCGCTTGAAGACCGCTATCAAACAGGCCAAACGCCTCAACCTCCTGGGAGACAATATCCTGGGGACTGAATTTGACTTTGATATCGAATTGAGGCTGGGGGCTGGAGCTTTTGTCTGCGGTGAGGAAACAGCCCTGATGGCTTCTATTGAAGGCCGGCGCGGCAGTCCGCGACCTCGCCCGCCCTACCCCGCTGATCATGGCCTGTGGGGTCAGCCCACTCTGATCAACAACGTCGAGACGTTCGCCAATGTCGCCCCGATCATCCGCAACGGCGGGCAGTGGTTCGCCAGCATTGGCACTGAGAACAGCAAGGGCACCAAGGTTTTTGCGCTGGCCGGGCAGGTCAAGAATACCGGCCTGATCGAAGTTCCGATGGGTGTCACTCTGCGTGAGATCGTGCAGGAGATCGGCGGCGGCACGACCAATGATGCCGGTCTCAAAGCGATCCAGACTGGCGGCCCTTCCGGCGGCTGCATTCCTGTGGAGTTCATCGACACACCGGTGGATTACGACTCGCTGCGTATGCTAGGCTCGATGATGGGTTCCGGCGGCCTGATTGTAATTGACGATACAGCATCCATGGTTGAGCTGGCGCTCTACTTCATGGAATTCTGCATGACCGAATCATGTGGCAAGTGCATCCCCTGTCGCGTCGGCACGGCTCAGATGCACAACCTGCTGAACAGGATTGTCCGGGGAGAAGCGCGCGCAGAGGATCTCGAGCTGCTGGAGCAGCTCTGCGACCTGACCCGGAACACCAGCCTGTGCGGCCTGGGGCAGTCTGCTCCCACCCCGGTGCTGAGCACGCTCAAATACTTCCGCCACGAATATCTGGAGAAAATCGCCGCCCCGCCCGCCGAAGAAGCGGCGTCCTAGAGAGGTGAACCATGGCAGTACGTTCCCGAATTAAGACACTCAAAATCGACGGGCGCGACGTCAGCGCGCATGAAGACGAAACTATCCTCCAGATCGCCGAGGAGAATGGCATCTTCATCCCGACTTTATGCCGTATCGAGGGCCTCTCCCTCATCGGGGCCTGTCGCCTGTGCCTGATCGAGGTCAAAGGCTGGAACAGACTTGTGCCGGCCTGCCACACCCATGCTGAAGAAGGCATGGAAGTTTTCACCGATACGGAGCGCCTGCGCAATTACCGGCGCATGATCATTGAGTTGCTGTTCTCTGAGGGCAACCATGTGTGCGCTGTGTGCGTCTCCAACGGCAACTGTGAGCTGCAATACCTGGCGCAGAGGCTGGGGATGGACCACGTGCGCTTCCCCAACATGCAGCCGGTTCGCAAAGTCGATATGACCCATGAGCGCTTCGTCCTGGATCGCAACCGCTGTGTCCTGTGCGCGCGGTGTATCCGGGTGTGCGACGAAATCGAAGGCGCCCATACCTGGGATATGCGCGGGCGCGGTATTGACGCCCGTGTCATCACCGATCTGGATATCCCATGGGGTGACTCTGAAACGTGCACAAGTTGTGGTAAGTGCGTCAACGTGTGTCCGGTCGGCGCTATCGTGGAAAAAGGACGGGCAGTTGGCGAGATGACCAAGCGCAAGGACTTCCTCGTCTACCTGTCGAAGATGCGGGAGGCCAAAAAGTGAAAAAAGTAACGGTCGCAACGGTATGGCTCGACGGTTGTTCCGGCTGTCACATGTCCCTGATCGACATGGATGAGCGGCTGCTGGAACTGGCCGAACACATTGACATCGTCTACAGCCCCCTGGTCGATATGAAGGACTTCCCGGAGCACGTGGATGTCGCTATCGTGGAAGGGGCGGTCAGCAGCAGTGAAGATTTCGAGAAGATTCATAAAATCCGGGCGCACACCGGAATCCTGGTCGCGCTGGGGGACTGCGCTGTAGCCGCTAATGTGCCGGCTATGCGCAACCCGTTCAAAGTCCAGGATATCGAAGCCCGGGCTTACCTGGAGAACGTCGATCTGCAGCCGCAGGTGCCCGATCAGGTCGTGCCCAAGCTGCGACCCTACGTCAGGCCCATTCACGAGATCGTCAAGGTTGACGTCTTCGTTCAGGGCTGTCCTCCATCAGCGGACACCATCTACTACGTCATCACTGAACTCGTGGCAGGCCGCCAGCCTGACCTCATCAACCGCACGCGGCCCGGCGCATAGGAGAGCATGGCATGGGCAAACAAATCGTCATTGATCCAGTCACCCGTATCGAAGGACACTCCAAGATCACCATCCAGTTGGATGAGAATGGCAGTGTCGCCGATGCGCAGTTCCATGTAACCCAGTATCGCGGCTTTGAGAAGTTTATCGAAGGCCGCCCGTTCTATGAGATGCCCGGCATCATGGGCCGTATCTGCGGCATCTGCACCATCAGTCATTCGATGGCGTCGGCCAAAGCCTGCGATCAGATCATGGCCGTCAGCGTGCCCTATACCGCGCGTAAGCTCCGCCGCATCGTCAATCTGGCCTCCATCCTCCAGTCTCATGCGCTCAGCTTTTTCTACCTGACCTCGCCGGACTTCCTGCTGGGCATGGAGTCTAACGTGCGCAAGCGCAGCATCTTCGGGCTGGTGGAATCGCATCCAGAAATCGCCCGCGACGGTGTCCGGCTGCGCCGCTTCGGCCAGCAGATGATCGAGTGGATTGCCGGCAAACGTCTGCACCCCACCTGGATTGTCCCCGGCGGGGTAGGCGCCCCTCTGACCGACGAAATTCGTCAGCGCATCCTGGCTGAAATTCCCGGCATCTATCAGCTCCTGCGCCGCAATATCGACTGGTTCAAGCGGGCGATGGAGGATTACCAGCAGGAAATCCGGACGTTTGGCAATTTCCCGTCCATGTTCATGGGGCTGGTGGATAATCGAACCGGCGGACTGGAGATGTACAGCGGCATCCTGCGTATCATGGATGAGCGCGGCAATATCATCGAGCCGGGCTTCAAGCCCAAAGAATATGCCAGCTACATCGGCGAGGCTGTCGAACCCTGGAGCTTCATGAAGTTCCCGTACTTCAAGGGACGCGGCTATCCGGAAGGTATCTACCGCGTGGGGCCGCTGGCCCGTCTGAATATCGTCGATACCTGCGGCACACCCCGCGCTAACCAGGAATGGGCGGAGTTCCGGCAGCTCGATCGGCGGGTCGTGCTCAGCTCCTTCTACTTCCATTACGCCCGCCTCATCGAATGTGTGTACGCCGTTGAGCGGATCGAGCAGCTTCTGGAAGAGCCAGACATCCTGAACAAGAAGGTGCGCGCTATCGCCGAACCTAACCGGTCAGAGGGCGTGGGGGTTACCGAAGCTCCGCGCGGCACGCTAATCCACCATTACAAGGTCGATGATCAGGGGCGTATCACCTGGGCAAACCTGATCGTTTCCACCAATCACAATAACCTGGCCATGAATCGCAGCGTGCAGCAGGTAGCGCACCGCTATGTAGACGGCGCTAACCTGACCGAGGGGATGCTCAACCGTGTGGAGGCGGTGATCCGCGCCTACGATCCCTGCCTGAGCTGCTCAACCCATGCCCAGAATCAGGTCGCGATGCATGTTCAGTTAATCGGCCCCGATGGCACCCTGCTTGACGAAGCCGTACGTGAGTAACATCGATGTTCGCGCTCCGGATGCTCCTCCCGCCGGGGAGCATCCTGAGGCCGCCAGACATGTGTTGATCATCGGGTATGGGAATACGCTGCGTGGCGATGACGGCCTGGGCTGGATAGCGGCTGATTCGCTCAGGGCGCGATTCGCTGACCGGCGGGTTACCATTATGACCTGCCAGCAGCTCACGATGGATCTCTCCGAAGCTCTCAGTCGAGCCTCCCTGGCGATACTTCTGGATGCCCAGGCAGGTGACCAGCCGGGGCGGATCGCGCGCTGCGAAATCGCTCCGGCTTCAGTCACCAGCGACTCGCTGCACCATCATATGCCACCGCAGGCCCTTCTTGACTACACGGCGGCCCTGTACGGCCGTGCGCCCAGGATGATCCTGCTGACGATCGACGGCCTGACCTATGATTTCGGCACGGGCCTCTCAGCAGCGGTCGAAGCCGCGCTGCCCCATCTGCTGTCG
Organism: Aggregatilineales bacterium; assembly: GCA_029976025.1. Classification (GTDB taxonomy): domain Bacteria; phylum Chloroflexota; class Anaerolineae; order Aggregatilineales; family Ch27; genus JARKNX01. Next base: position 37,291 of record JARKNX010000039.1, read on the forward strand.
GAAGTGGAAGCGCTGGTTCAGGCTGAAATCGCCTGATCAGACCAATTCGGGATCGTAATTGCTCAGGGTGTAATCTGTACCTGAGTCACGATAGCCCAGTCGATACCGGAATTGGGTTCATCCACCGGGAGCGTCTCCCCCGCGCCGTTCATCATGCGAAGCACGATCTTGTAGTCGCCGGGCGGGATTTCAGGGTTCAGATTCAGATCGGCATCATAGCGCCAGACCTGGCCCGGCTGCCAGGTTCGGGATGGATGCCGGACAAACAGGTCATCATCCCGGGCCAGCACACCGCCATAGACCTGCCCCGCCTGACTCTCCAGCGTCACCTGCGGCCGGAAGTCCTGGTCGGCCTGCAGCGCCCCCAGAAACAGCGTGACATGCACCCAGTTGCTGGGAGGGTGCATCCGGTTCTCCCGGCGGGGCAGCACATCCTCGGCAACCCGGTAACCGCGCAGCGCCGCAATATCGCCAAACCGGGCCTCCAGCGGCGTTGCTTCAGCGGGCAGATCGTCGGTCATCGGGCGCAGATCGTAAGCGCGGACCACTACGCGGTTGGGGTAGACTTCCGCCCGCAGGGGGTAACGCGCCCGGAACCAGCTGTCCATCAGACCGCCCGGATCAAAGATCTCCCCCTGGTAAAACACCAGCCAGACAGTGTCGTATCCCTGTGTGACAAAAGCGAACAGATCATCCAGCGGCATATCTTCCGAAATGCCAAACCAGGGATCGATGACGCGCGCCGGCCCGGTGTAGTGGTAGCGGAAGGGCGGCCCGCCGTAGCTGCTCATGACGATGATTAGATCGTTTGCGCCTCCCTGCGTTTCGATATAGCGAGCGGCAGAAGGGAAATCCTCCCACGCGGCAGGCTGCAACTGGTAAACAAACCCGAGCAGGCCGAAGCCCACCAGTCCGAGCAGCAGGCCGCCCCGCAGCGCCTTTCCCGCCAGCGAGCGGAGGCCAACCGCCAGAATCAGAAGCGCGAGCGGAGCGATGAAGGCGAAGAACTTGGTCTGGAAGATACCCGCATCCAGCACGAAATAAGTGAAGCCTGCTGGAGCGGTGAGCAGCAGGATCAGCAGCGGAGTGATGGCCGGCCACCGGCGCCACGCCCGCCAGACAGCGGCCAGCAGCACGACTGCCAGCAGTACAACGCCCCAGAGCAAAACAGGATGAACCGGAGGGCGGTTGCCCAGCAAACCGGCCGCGAACTGCTGGATATACTGCGGCAAATCCGTCGGCGGCTCCTGCGCCAGAAGCGTACGCGGCGCGCGCCGCCCCCACATCTGGATCATGTAGGGCAAATACACCAACCCCACGCCCGCCAGGACAAACAGACCAGTCAGCCGGCGGCGCGTCACTCCCCACCACGCCAGCACAGCCCCGGCTGCCGCAAGAACGATGACGCCCAGAATCTGTGTATACGCCGCCGCTGCCGCCGTCAGGGCGAAGGCGGCCCACCAGCCCCGGTGCGGGGTGAGCAGTGCCCGCAGCAAGGACAGCCAGGCCAGCGTCCCCAGCACAGCCAGAAAGCCATACATGCGCACCAGGCCATCGACCCAGATCAGCAAGGGATTGACCGCCCACAGCACTCCGGCGACGACAGCCGTCCAATCGTCGAACAGAACGCGGGCGCTCTGAATCAGGAACGCTCCCAGCAGCAGATCGGCGAAAATGCTCAGAGAGCGAAGCGCCAGCAGGCTGATCCCCGCGGCCTGTATCCACAGATGCAAAGCCAGGAAGTACAGCTTGGGGTGCTGATCGATAGTCTCTGCCCAGGCAAAGTAGCGCACGAAGTCGCCCGTGCTGTATTCCTGAGCCACGCGCAGGCTGAAGCCGTCATCGCCATCCAGACCGTGCACGGTCGTCGTGCCAAATCGCAGCGCCGCCGCAAGGAACAGGATCGCAACCATCATCCAGAATACCCGCCGCTTACCGGATTTCATCCGCACCGCCAATGATCATGCCAGCCTTTCTTGCAGGCACAAAAATAGCGCAGAGCGGAATTATACCGCCCTGCACTATATAGACTGCCGTCGATCACTCCGATTTGAAAAGGCGCGCACGACGTCCCGGCTGCTGAAGCGGAGCGGATTCGCGCTGGCGCCGGGCGACGTTTGAGCCGCCCATATAGCGCACCCATTCCTCCGGAGCATCCGCCCCTGCCCCCCCGTGCGTGGTATAGCGCGGGCGAATCTGGCACAGCATCGGCGTATTCACTGCCGCGCCGGAGATGATGGCCTGCCCCTTGGTTAACGCTGGCAGCTCATCCAGCAGCTCGCGCCCGACCGCTTCCACGCCCTCGCGCACCTTGCTCTGATCCACCGGGTTGACGATGCGCATCAGGAACTGGGTATTGCACTGGGAGAGGACATCGGAGTCCAGCTTGCCCGGCCGCTGGCTGATCAGACCAACGCCCACGCCAAATTTACGCCCCTCAGCGAGAATCTTCTTGAGGATGCCGGTTGTCACAATATCTTCGCCGGAGGGGGCAAAGTTATGGGCCTCCTCAATCAGGATAAATACAGGATAGGGCAGATAAAACTCGTCACCTTCGTCTACCTGGCCGTTCTTGGTCCTCAGGCGCGCCGTGAAAATGCGGCGCAGGAGGGCCGCCACAATCACCTGCTGCTCGCGCGAATCAACCTGGCTGAGCTGCATCACGCTGACCCGGCCCGGCCGCAGAAGTTCTTCCAGCGGAGTCTGCTCCTGATCATCGAAGATGTGGCCTGCGCCCGTCCTGACTGTGCTGCGCAGCCGCCACAGCAGCGCATTGGCGGAGCCGCGATCGAAGGAGTCAGCCTCATTTTCTCCTTCTTTCTCAATGGCATCTTCCAATTCCGCCCTCGTCCAGCGGTCCGCTTCGCCGCATCGGCGGCGGCTCGCCGCTTCTGCCGTGCGGTAGGCGCGGCCCAGAACATAACTCATCCGTTCGGACACGTTCGGCAGCAGGTAACGCAGATCGCCCTGCTCCAGGGTCCCCACGCGGATACGGACATCCCCCGGCGCATATATACGCGCTTCCGGCCGGTAGCCGTCCCCGTACAGCTCTCTGGCGTTGGGAATCTCGTTCAGCGTGCTGTATTCGCCGTGCGGATCGATGATCAGGATTGCGGCGCGGGTTGTCGGCCTGAGCATCTCTTCAATCAGCACGCTGGCGGTATAGCTCTTGCCGGCGCCGGTGCTGGCAATGATCGCCAGATGGGTGCTGACAACAGCAGCAAGATCGATGGCTACGGGCACCTCGCCGCGCGGTCGGCTGAGCAGCCAGCCCATGCTCCCGGCGCCCTGTTCGTCCACCCTGCGCCGACTGAGCACGTGGGAGAGATAAGCGTTGTCGGCCAGCCAGATCGGCGTCCCGACGCGGGGTGGAATGCGCGGATTCACGAAGTCCCCCAGCGCCTCGTCGTAATAGCCGATCACCTCCGCCGTCATCTGGAACAGCTCGCTCGTTCGGCCGCTATATCCGACCATAGCGGCGATTCGGTTGGGGTCCACCGTCGGATCGGCGGAGAAACCGTCGGGATATAACCGGATAGCCTCCCGTTCGTTGATGCGGGCTAACACCTGCTGCTCGCGCCCGTCCACCCGGACCGGATACACCACAAACTCGCCAATCTTGAGCGTCTGGTCGGCATCGGCGGAAACAAACAGGAAGGTGTGCGGCCGGGGGCCTGGTCCCTTGGCACGACCGAGTGGCTGACTCATTGCGTCCCTCCCAGCGGTCCAATCTGCGTGCGCCAGAGCAGCTCATCGCTGATTACATCCAGTTCGGCTCGCTGCGCCTCCGACAGCAGGCCGGCCAACTGTCCCAGCATCATCTGCACCATATCGTAGATAAGCGGATCAGTCTGGCGCAGCAGAACCGGCAGGTACGCCAGGTGCAGCCCGCCATCACTTCCCCGGTGAAACTCCCGAATCTGCGCCGGCGACATCTCGCGGACTTCCGCATCGCTGCTGGCAGCCAGGCGCGGCACACCCTGGAAAATTTCGCCGGAAGGGGCGACATGCCCGACTGCCGCAATCCGCACGAGCACCGCCCGCTCATTCAGATAATCCGGCGCAAATATCTTCAGCTCATGTTCTGGCGAAAGACGTGGCCCCAGATTTCCAAAGTCCGGGTTAAGCAGCATTGTGTCGTAGATCAGGCCGATAATCAGGCCGTTTTCTCCGCCCAGCCCGATCTGAACAAAGTTGCCCAGCGCGTAGTGGTGCGGCTGCGGCACGCTGTCCGCTTTAACTTCGTGTCTGCCGTAAATCTGGCAGAGATAGTGGATATGGGAATCGGCCTTGACGACCTTGCCCAGTGAAAGCCCCATGCCCCGCTCCATTTCTCCTACCTGCGACGTCCTCGCTTGCTGGTTACCTTTTTGCCCATGTAGACGGAAATATTCTCGTTCGCGGCGAATTCCTGGAACAGGCGCAGGAATCGCTCGCGGTCTTCTCCGGTCAGGACAGCCACCGCGTCAGCGGTTTCAATGGGATAGGGATACCCTACGCCTACCACGCACTCGGCACGCACAACGTTGATCACCCATTCATAGAGCTTCGGGTCCTCGAATACCCAGCGAGGAATCTCCAGCCGGGCCGGGGGGTTGCCCTGCGTTGTCTGGAAGTAGGTGAAGCAGATATCCTCATAGTACTCATTCCCGATGACGCTGTCGTCCCGGTTGCAGATGAATGTGCGGGAGCGCCCTCCCCACCCCATGCCGCGCGGGTCAGCGCGCAACAGCGCCGCATCCGTCACCCCCAGCGATCGCGTCCTGTCATAGCCCTGTTTGGCCCCGCTCGATAGTGACAGCAACAACGTCATCAGATCAATAGATTTGCTGGAATCAATATATCCCACAAGCGGGATGCGCGATTCTTTCGACTGTCTGAGCACTTCCCTGACCAGATCGCGGTACTGCTTCTGGCGCTCCTCGTCCATGTTACGGACAAACGAGATCGTCAGCGTGCCATCCAGAAAGGCGACCGCCCGCGCTCCTTTATGCGCCTGCATAAACTGGATTATCCGGTCCAGCTCTCCCCGCGTGCGCAGCCACGCCATTTCCATATCAGGAGGATCCCGGCCCTCCAGATCATCTGGCGACACAATCTGCACGGTCACATCCTTGACATAGGACTGCGCCGTATCATGGGGATTCTGAAACCAGCCGATCTGGATCATACCCACCTGAACGGACAGATCGCCGCTGGGGTCGATGGCCGATCCATCGACGGCGACAGTCGTGACGCCACTCAGGATATCCATCGCCCATTCTCTGGCCTGGCGGTGGTGACTCCAGCGCCGCCCCTCCTCAAAGGGGATGAGCAGCGGCAGTTCCTCTTGCTCCCGGGTAGGGAGGGCGCCAAAACGCGCGTCAGGCCCGATAGCTTCCAGACGATCCGCAATCTCCCTCAGCGTCATCATCTCGAAGTTGTGCACCACGCCTTCAAGCCGATTCAGGCTGTCGGCGATCTTCTGCTCGCTGAGGCGGAACCGGTCGCGCTTATCGTGTAGCGCAGCCGAGACGCGATCCACGTACAGGGGGGTCATAGAGCATCCACCCGGCTTATACCATTCTCTTTGCGGACCTGCAGCACATGGTAGTTCTCATGTTCGAATGTGTCATCGTGGCTGATCACGAAGAGCTGCTGCAGGCTCTGGATATCGCCTAGCCGGGAAGCAAGCTGGCTGCGACGTATCTCATCCAGGTTAGTCGTCGGCTCATCAAAAAAGGCAAACTGCACATTAGCCAGATGCATCAACAGCGCCAGGCGAATGGCAATCGCCGCTGCCATCTGCTCCCCGCCGGAGAGCAGCTCAAAGCTGCGCTTCTCGCCGCGATCGATAAGGCTGATTGCGTAATCATCGCTCCAATCCAGCACCAGGCTGTGATCGCCGAAGATATCACCAAGAATATGGGTTGCCTGGTCGGCAATCACCCGGACAAGCTGCTCCGTGATTCGCGGGCCTGCCTGCCGGATTCTATCGCGCAGAAAGTCAAAAAGCGCCCGCCGCGCCGCCAGTCGCGCCGCATCACGCCCGGCCTGCTCAAGCCGACTCTGCACTTCAGCCAGCTCATTCAGTTTCGCCTGGGCAGATGTCAGCGCCTTCCTGCGCTCCTTCAGGCTTGTCTCCAGACGGGCCTGTTGCAGCTTTAGAGAATCCTGCTCCTCCTTCGCAGCCGTGTGCCGATCGGCGTCATAGTCTGCCGCCCGGGCGTCGCGTTCGCTCTGGAGGGCAAGCTGCTCCTGCCGGCGCGCATCCAGTTCATCGTGGAGAGAGGCCAGGGCGTCCCGGCGCGCTTCAACCTGTTCGGCCAGGTGGATATAGCTGAGATAACGCTGATGGGCCGCCGAATTTGTATCACGGTCATTCTGTGCCGCCGCTAAATCCACATCGAGCGTAGCAAACTTAGCCAACTGGCGGTTAATCTCATCAAGATCAGCCTGCAGACGGTCGCGCTGAGCTTCCTGCCCAGCCATCTCTGCCGCGATATCTGCCTCGCGAGCCGTCTGCTCACAGGCGCGGTCATAGCGATAGCGGGGATTATCCAGTTCGGCCAGCGTCCTCTGCAGGGCAGGTATACGAGCCGCGCTATCAGCCAGCTCCGCAGCCCGGGCCTTCGCGCCCGTCAGCGCCAGCTCCAGATCCTCAAGCGCCGCTCCAGCATCAGCAAACGACTCCGCCAGCTCACCCTGGCGAGATTCTAGCTCCGCCTGCGCTTCCTGAAGTTGCCGACGAGCCTGGTCCAGGCTGGCTTCTCCCGGGAGGGCGTCGATCTGAGCAATCAAATCGCCCCGCCGTTTTTCCAGAGCATCCAGTTCCGTCTGGGCAGCCTGCAGGGCGCTCTGAGTCGCTTCGCTGCGCTCCTGCAGACGTCCCCGCTCAACAGTGTAATGGGCGACAGTGTCGGCCCGTGAATGCTCATCCAGTGGACGGTGGCAGACCGGGCATGCCGCGCCCGCCCCGGCAAGCAACTGTTCATATTCACGCAGCAGGTCCAGTTCACGATTAAGCTGGCCGTATGTAACTCTGGCGTCGTCCCGGCGCTCGGCCAGCGTATTCCATGCGCCGACCAGATCATCCAACTGGCCTTGAAGCGCAGCCCGTTCCTCCGCCTGCTTCTGCAGGTTACGCAGCTCACGTTCTGCTGCCTGCCAGTGTGTGCGGGCATCCTGCCAGCGGCTGAATTCCGTGGTCAGCGCCGCCATCGTCGCGCGCGCAGCTTCGGCCTGGTCTTCAAGAGACGCCCCCTGAGGCTCGCCTCGCCGCCGGGGTGGGACACCCTCGCCTGCAGCCATCCATTCGCCCGCCATCTGCTCAAAGGAGCCGGTCAGTGCGCGGGCAGTATGTCGCTCGATGGCAGCCGTCAGTTGCTCCCCGGCTTCCCCATCGGCTTCAGCCTGCGCAAGCGCAAGCTCCACCTGATCTTGCTCGGCAACCAGCGGCTTCAGCGCTTCAGCGTCGCTTCTGGCCTGGCTCGCCTTGTCGCGCTCACCAGCCAGCCGGTCGATCTCCTGCTGACAAAGGCGCAGATCAACTTCCAGCTTGTGCTGCTCCGAAGTAATCCGATCGCGTTCCAACCGCAACCCTTCCAGCTCAGTCAGGCGAGCCTGAGCCTGCTCAAAGATGCGACAGGCGTCAGCAGTCTCAGCCACGATCGCCTGCGCTTCTTCCGCCTCGGCCAGTCGATCGCTGTCCTGCTCACACTGCCGGGTAAGTGAACGCACCTCAGCGTTGAACTCGAGAAGCTGCTTCTCCTGATCGTCAAGCTGCTTTTTCAGCTTGTCCAGGGAGTCGACTTCGATGCTCACAACCTCTAATTGCTGTGTTACATTGTCTAACTCAAACTGTTCCGCAGCCGTCTCTCCCGCCAGGCGCTCCGCCTCAGCCTGCGCGGCAGGGAGAGCAGCCAGTTGCCCCCCCAGACTCGCCTGAAACACTTCGTTTTCCTGAGCCAGTTTATCGAAGAGCTGGTTCGTCTTCCGTAGATTCTCCCAGGCGCGCTCATAGGCATCCACCCGCAGCAGGCGGTTGAACTTCTCTTTGCGGACGCTCGCTTTCTCAAGGAAGATAGCCGTCATCGTCCCCTGCGGCACGCCGACAGCATCAGTAAACAGGGGCGCCAGATCAGTGTCTGCCTCGATATTCAGATGCTGGCGAATAAACGCGGTAGTGTCATTCACTCCTTCACAGACGCGGCGGTTAGCTTCTGGATCGTGGACAAAGGCGGAACCGCCGCCCATCTTACGCACGACTTCGTATTCGCGCTGGTCAGCGGCGCTCACAAATCCGACCATAATTTCGCCGCGTTTTGCCCCCTCGCGGATGAGCTGCTCCCGGGTGTAGGGAGTGCTGCCGAACAAAGCCAGCCCGATTGCCTCCAGAATCGTGGATTTTCCGGCCCCGTTCTGCCCCTGGATCAGGTTCACGCCCTGATGGAAGCGAATCTCAGTGCTTTCCGGGCCGTAACTCTTAATGTTCGTCAGTTGCAGTCTGGTGATCCACATGGCTCTCTTCTTCCAACCGGCTCATCTCTTCATCCAGGAGCGCATAAATCTCTTTCGGCGCCGCGTCCTCCAGGGCGAGCGTCTTGATTTGCTGCATCAGGCTGCCCAGCGCAGACGTATAAGGGCTATACCGGGAGTCGCTTTGAATGAGGCTTTCGAAGACAAGACGCTCCAGATCGGCCCGTGTCATCTCCTCACTGGCCGCCACATCCAGGCCGAGCGAAGTCGTGCGGTCTTCTACCCGCCGCACCAGAGCGTCAATTTCCTCATGCAGCATCTCGCGGATCGCCTTCATATCCAGCGCCGCCCGATCGAATGCAAGGTGTCCGCGCAAAATCAGGCGGACGACCGGCAACGCGCGCTCCGGATCGGGGAAATTACGCAGCTTACGGACAATCTCGCGCTGACTCTGGCGCAGATAGCCCAGCAAGCCTTCCAGAAAAGCGGCGGGCGTCATAAACAGATCGGTCTTGAATTCCAGCGTAAAAAAGGGTCGTCTGATCATCTTCCGATGCTCGGCCACAAATGAGCCGTCATCATGAACATCCACCAGGTAGGCCCCGCACTCGTAGTCCGCCTCATCAAAGCTGCACGTTTCCAGCGATCCGGGGTTGTAGATCCAGCCCTCCACCGCATAAGGCTTGTGCAGGTGTCCCAGCGCCAGATAATCCACCTTGCCCCTCAACGGACCCAGATCGGCAAACATAATCCCGCCGGGCATGTGCGGCATCTGCCCTTCAACGCCGGCATGGGTCAGCAGCACTGCGAACCGGATACCCTTCCAGTCAAGGCTGTCCCATATCCCGGCTATTTCACCCAGCAACCCGGGCGCGGACGCCCCCATCCAGGGCATACCGATGAACCGGACGCCATCAATATCGATATAACCGCCGGCGCCCGCCTTTTCATCCCAGGGGCGCAGTGCCAGGGGCGAGCTGCTTACATCCGGCGCCAGCAGGCAGAACAGGCCCTGCTCCATCAGGTATTCCAGCCAGGACATAGCGGCTCCATAGCGGACCCGATCGTGGTTCCCGTGCACTGCAAGGACGGCGATACCTGCCGCCTGCAAGCGCTGCAGCCCTTCTTGCGCCTGCAGCAGTGTGAGCGGATCAACCGCCGCCCGATGAAACAGATCTCCGGCGATCACGACGACTCGCACCTGCTCGTCCACAGCCAGCTTTACAGCGTCCAGAAACGCCCGGCCAAAGTCATTGAATCGCTCGGCAACATTGTATTGCTGGTGGCCCAGGTGTACATCAGCAATATGGAGAAAACGCATACTGACCATCCCTTCAGGAGATTCGCCCGGCGCCGGTGAGCCGAGACGGCGGCTGGCACCTGCATAATAAACGGGAATCGCCCTTCACACAAGTGTTCTAATAAGCTCGCGCCTTTCCTTTTAAGGAAGAAGCGCCCGGGCGAAAACAGGCATTTCCAGAATGCATTCCACAGCGGTTGCGGTGAAATCAGCATCAATGTAGAATGACGCCAAAGTAATATAGCAATCTGGAAGGCAAAGCAATGGCGACCAGACGCTTTGATGATGACATGGCCGATGCACCTCGCAGTCCTGCTGCTGATGCAGGGGCCAGGGAGCCTGCCATACAGCCGGTGCCAACCCCGGCCAGGGTAGCGCCCGCCCCGGAACCGGGGAGCCAGCCGACGGCGCCCCGCACGCCGCGAGGCGGGTCGCGCAATGTGGCCCATATGCCGCGCACACTGGCCCAGGTGTTGAACGACGCCAATGAACAGGTCGTGCGTGGGGACCTCTCGGACTATGTGCCGCTGCCGACGGGGTTCGACCCGCTGGATGGGCTGATCGGAGGCGGCCTCCGCAGGACCGAGCTGCTTCTGCTCGGCGGCCCGCAGGGCATCGGCAAGACTATCGCCACCCTGCAGATTGCCCGTAATATCGCCATGCGTCAGGACCAGTATGCGTTCTATCTCTCCTACGAGCATACTGAGACTCACCTGATGAACCGCCTGCTGTGTCTGGAGAGCATCAACCCGCCCGAGATCGACACAGCCCAGGGCCTCAGACTCAAAGACCTCTATAACGTCATCATCAGTCAGCGGGCGCGCACAATGCTCAGCCACGATGGCAGCGCCAGCTCGCTTCAGAAGATTCTGCGAGAAGGCAACCAGACGGCTATGGCGCTGGCCCGCATGAACCGTTATGCGGACCGCCTGATTCTGGTCAAGGCCAGCCCGGCGGTGACCACGCTGCGGGCTATCCGTGAAATGACGGCCCGCCTGTGCGATGCTACCGGCGGCAACGTCACCGTATTTGTCGATTACCTGCAAAAGGTCGCCATCCATCCGGAGCGGGCTGCCGATGAGGCCGAAAAAGTCACCATCATCGTCGAGGGGTTGAAAGACCTCGCGCTGGCGCTGGATGTCCCCGTCTGGGCGATTGTCGCTGCTGATCGCGAAGGGCTGCGCAGCCCGCGGCTGCACCTCTACCACCTGCGGGGGAGCAGCGCGCTGGACTACGAGTGCGATATCGCCGTCATCATGAACAACAAGTACCATATCCTGAGCAAGGACCATGTAACCTTCAACCCGTACAAGGCCAAACAATACCGGGACTGGGTGGTATTCACGATCGAGAAGAACCGCGCCGGGCGGGCTATGCTGGATATGGAATTCCAGCTACACGCGCCGTTCTTCGCTTTTGACCCGCGCGGACAGAAGGTGCAGCAGCAGCTCATTGACGACAAACTGATTGAATCGTAAACAGGCATACATTTCCCCCAAAATGCCACTATCCCACCGGCCGGGTGGGATAGTTTGGTTTAAATGCAGGATACAGGCCGCAACCTGTCGGACATTTCACCCGTATCTGTTACACAGAGCCTCCGCAACCAAAAGTAACGCAGAGGGTTGCATCCCAACAGGGAGTCTGTGTATTGTTGTGCGGAACAGGCTCCACAGGAATGGAAGGCACTATGTCGGTTGACTCTCAGCTCGGCAAGACCTCTCCCCAGCCCGAACCCGAAACATCTCCGCGCCGAACTGGAATCCCCTGGGTGCGAATTGCCGCTATCGGACTCGCTATCCTCATCACCGTAGCCATTGTGGCGCTCTCTGATAAAATCGCAGAACTGGCTGCGCTTGGCTATCTTGGCGCGTTCCTGATCATGCTGGTCAGCAATGCTACCGTGATTATGCCGGCGCCCGGCCTGGTCTTCGTCTTCGCCATGGGGAGCACCCTCAACCCCTGGCTGCTGGGCCTGGCCGCTGGCACTGGCGCCGCGCTGGGAGAACTCACCGGGTATATGGCGGGCTACGGGGGGGCCACCCCGCTGGAGAACACTGCGCTTTACAACCGCTTCGATCGCTGGATGGATCGCTTTGGCCCGTTGATGATCCTGGTGTTATCAATAATCCCGAACCCGCTGTTCGACATGGCCGGGCTGCTGGCAGGCGCATCGCACATGCCCCTCTGGCAGTTTCTCAGCGCGGCCTGGATCGGCAAGGTCGTCCAATCGACAATCCTGGCCTGGGGGGCCGCGCTTTCTATCGGCTGGATCGAGCAGCTACTGATGTAGCCCAACAGATAAGGCAAGCAGAAATGAGCAAGCGCGATCTGTTAGCGGAAATCCGAGAAGCCAGGAGCACGCTGCTGGCAGCGATGGACGGCCTCAGTGGCGAAGACATGCTCCGGCCGGGGGCGGAGGGCATCTGGTCGGTTAAAGATATCATGACGCATCTGGTCACCTGGGAGGCGGAACTCGTCACTGCTCTGAGCCGCCGGCTGGGACGCCTCTATAAGGACGCGCCTGACATTGTCCTGATTGAAGACATTGACGAGTGGAATATGGAGCAGTACGCGCAAAACGCCGGCCGCACCCTGGCAGCCGCGCAGGCGGACTTCCACGGCGTCCACAGGCATTTGCTGCTGGCAGTCGAAAAACTGGACGAAGCCATGCTCTCCGATCCGCTCCGGTATGAATGGATGGAGGGGGAGCCGCTTGAGTATCTCATCCGGGAAACGGCGGTATGGCATGAACAGGAACACGCCGAGAGCATCCGCGCCTGGCGGGAGCAAAGTCATATCTGACGATTTGCTCGCGATCAGGCTGACATAGGGGCCGGCGCTGTTCTCTGCCTGCCCAGCCGTGCGCCGTAAGCTATAATAGACGCATGTCATATCCGGTGAAGTATTTGCCGCTGAAGGAGAAAGAGTTTCGTGTCAACCACAACTGGCAGTTCCCTTGATACACTCTGCATCAACACCATACGCACGCTCTCGCTTGACGCGATCGAGAAGGCGAACAGCGGCCATCCTGGCCTGCCCCTGGGTGCCGCACCAATGGCCTACGTTCTGTGGACCCGCTTCCTGAAGCATAACCCGGTCAATCCGGAATGGCCGGATCGAGATCGGTTCGTCCTGTCGGCGGGCCACGGAAGCATGCTCCTCTACAGCCTTCTGTATCTGACGGGATACGGCGTCTCCCTGGATGACCTCAAGCAGTTCCGCCAGTGGGGAAGCTCCACGCCCGGCCATCCGGAGTATGGTGAGACCCCCGGTGTGGAGACGACAACCGGCCCGCTCGGGCAGGGTTTTGCTACCGCCGTCGGCATGGCTGTCGCTGAGGCCCACCTGGCAGCAACCTTCAACCGCGCTGGCCATGCCATTATCGGCCATCGTACCTATGCGCTGATCTCAGACGGCGATTTGATGGAAGGCATCAGTCACGAGGCCGCCTCCCTGGCCGGTCATCTGCAGCTTAAGAATCTGATCTGCCTGTATGACGACAATCACATCAGTCTGTCTGGCCCGACCAGCGACAGCTTCAGCGAAAATATCCCGGAACGTTTTGCCGCTTACGGGTGGAATGTCCTGGAAGTCAAAGATGGCAACGATATTGAAGAGATCAGTAACGCCCTTCAAGCAGCACAGGACTCCGACCGCCCGACTCTCATCAGCGTGCAGACGGTGATCGGATATGGCAGCCCCCACAAGGCCGGTTCCCACGAAGCGCACGGCTCTCCGCTCGGCGCGGAAGAAACCCGCCTCACCAAGGAGGCGCTGGGCTGGCCAACTGAGCCGGCCTTCTATGTGCCCGGCGAAGTTCTGGAAGCCATGCGCAAGGCTAAGGAGCGCGGTCGTCAGGCTCAGCTTGAATGGGAAAACAGACGTGCCGCTTACCAGGCGGCCTACCCCGAACTGTACGCGCAGTTAGCCGCCGCATGGGCGGGCGAACTCCCCGCCGACTGGGATGCCGACCTGCCCACCTTCCCCATAGACGGCAGCCCTCAGGCCACCCGCCAGGCCAGCGGCAAAATCCTGAACGCCATTGCCGGGCGTGTCAAGACTATGATGGGCGGGGATGCCGACCTGGCGCCGAGCACCAACACGCTGATCAAGGGGGAAGCCGACTTCAGCCCTGCGAACTACGCCGGGCGCAATGTCCGCTTTGGCGTCCGCGAGCACGCCATGGGGGCGATCACCAACGGCATGGCGCTGCACGGCGGTATCATCAGACCTTATACAGCAACATTCATGACATTCAGTGACTATATGCGCCCCGCGATCCGGCTGGGCGCGCTGATGAAGATTCGCACCCTCTACATCTTCACCCACGACAGCGTGGCGGTTGGCGAGGATGGCCCGACGCACCAGCCTGTCGAGCATCTGGCGGCGCTCCGCGCTATGCCCGGCCTGACCGTTCTCCGTCCCGCCGATCCAAACGAGACGGCCGGGGCGTATCGCGTCGCCATGCGCAGTGAGCGACCCGTAGTCCTCGTGCTCACCCGCCAGGCAGTGCCCACACTGGACCCCTCTGTGGCCGGCAAAGTGGAAAAAGGCGCCTACGTCCTGTACGAGGCCGGAGGAAAACCGCAAATCATCCTGATCGGCACCGGCAGTGAAGTTCAGTTCGCCCTTGAGGCCGGTCAAACACTGGCCACCGAGGGCGTCTCGGTGCGAGTGGTCAGCATGCCCAGCCAGGAATTATTCGCCGAGCAATCGCAGGAATACCGCGACAGTGTGCTGCCGCCAGATGTTCACCACCGGGTCAGCATTGAGGCTGGCGTCAGCCAGGGCTGGCATCGCTGGGTGGGCGATCAGGGCATCGTCATCGGCGTCAACCGGTTTGGCGCATCCGCCCCGTACAAGATCATCTATCAGAAGCTGGGGCTGACCACTGAAGCGGTGCTGTCCGCCGCCCATCGACTCCTGGAGGGGTAGGCTGCGCAAATCAGCCGCACGTATTATGGTTCTTGACAAGGTTGGCCCACAGGAATCGGCGGATATTCTCTTTTACGAGGTGCAGTCACCCGACGGCTTCCTTGCCTTGCTGGAATCGAGCCGGGAGTTTGACGTGGAACACTGGCAGCGGCTGTGGGACGCCGTTGCCAGTCTCCTCAGTCAGCAGAATGGGAAGCTCGATATCTGGTCAACGTTCGATCTTAATCGGGTTATAGAAGCCATTCAGGCCCACGGGCTGCGGCTGGTGGGCCGCCCGTACGACGGCCTGGACGATTTCGAAAAAGCCGTGCTGGAAGCCAACATGTTCATCAACAACATCTTCGCCAGCGATACATAGCAGTGAGTCGCCCGGGGCTGATTCGCGGGTTGGGCGAGTCAGCATAGGCAGCAATTGCTCCGGTTTCATACGTGCCTGTTCGGAAACACCAATCCCGTGACATCGACCGTCTGGGCCATATCCGATACCCACCTCAGCTTCGCCAGGCCTCGTGACCAGGCCCGGTTTGGCGAGCGCTGGATTGCCCATACCGGGCGGATATATGCTGCCTGGCAGGAACGAGTCAGGCCTGATGACATTGTGCTGTTGCCGGGCGACCTGAGCTGGGCGCACAGCCCGCAAAAGGTCCAGCCGGATATCGACTGGATCGCCAGCTTGCCGGGGCGGAAGGTCCTTGTGCGCGGCAACCATGATTTCTGGTGGAAGCGCCTGAGCCAGGTACAGGAGGAGCTTTTCCCCCGGGATAACATGTACGCGCTGCAAGGGTCGTGTCTGGCGCTGGACGGCCTCCTTATCTGCGGCACTATGGGGCATATCGCGCCCAACGATCCCTATTTCCAGAAACATAAGTACAAAAGCTATCAGCGCGAGCTGGCCTGGCTGCGCACGTCGCTGCAAGAGGCTTCCCGGCTACGCAGCAATAGCGAGCCGGTGCTGCTGATGCTGCACTATCCGCCCTACACCTCCGACGGCCAGCCGAGCGGATTCACCGAAGTAATTCAGGCCCACAGGCCCGACGTGTGCGTTTACGGCCATTTGCACCTGGAGGACGAATGGCGCACCGCGGCTGATGGAGTCAGGGGCGGAACGCGGTATCATCTGGTAGCCTGTGATTATCTGAACATGGTTCCTCGCCAGGTCTGGCCGCTGGCAGATCCTCCGCAAAGCGGCTGATGGCGAGGTCCGTGCCACCACCCAATGGAGTGTCGATCATGCTGAATGCCGAAACATTCGCGGCCTATGTAAACGAAAATCGCGAGCGCTACCTGGACGAATTCGCCTCCTTCATTGCCGTGCCAAGCGTAGCTGCGCAGAATCGCGGCATCCATACGATGGCCGACCTGCTGGAAGAACGCTTCAAACAGCTAGGGGCGACCGTCCGCCAGTACCCTCTCGAGGGCGGCAGCCCGGTTGTGTACGCTGAGATGGGGTCCGGGCCGCGCACCCTGCTGATCTACAACCACTACGATGTACAGCCCGAGGACCCCCTGGACCTGTGGCATGTCCCGCCGTTTCAACTCACCCGCCAGGATGGGCGGTTATATGGCCGGGGGACCTCCGATGACAAAGGGGAACTGCTGGCTCGTATCCAGGCTGTCGAAGCCTGGCTCGCCACCCAGGGCGAGCTGCCTATCAAACTCAAATGGGTCGTCGAGGGGGAAGAGGAGATCGGCAGCCCGCATCTTGAGGAATGGGTTGTCGCTCACGCCGAGATGCTGAAAGCGGACGGCATGTTGTGGGAAGGCGGCGGGCGCGATGAAGCCGGGCGGATAACCATGTCCGCCGGCTGCAAGGGAATCATGTACTTTGATGTCCGGGTGCGCACTGCTAACAAGGACCTTCATTCGGCGAATGCACCTATTGTGGACAACCCGGCATGGCGGCTGGTCTGGGCGCTCAGCACGCTTAAAAACGAGCGCGATGAGATCACGATTGATGACTACCAGCAGCATGTGCGCCCGCTGACAGCGGAAGAGGCGGCCCTGATCGATGCGCTCCCCTTCGAAGCTGAGGCCTTCAAAGCCAACTTCGGCCTGAGCCGTTTCCTGAACGGGATCGACGCCCACGAAGCCCGGCGGCGGCTGTACGAGCGCCCGACTGTAACGATTTGCGGGCTGGATAGCGGATATCAGGGAGATGGCACCAAGACCGTCCTCCCCGCCGAAGCGCGGGCCAAACTCGATTTCCGGCTTGTCCCCGATCTCACCCCCGAGCTGGTGCATGACCTTCTGCGCCGCCACCTGGATAAGCGCGGCTTCACCGATGTCGAGATCATTCCGCTGGGCGGTGAACGGCCGGCCAAGAGCGCAATTAACTCTTCCGTTCAGGCCGCCGCTGCCGCAGCCTGCCAGGATACGTGGGGGCAGACCCCCGTTATCTTCCCCTGGACGGCCGGCAGCGGCCCGATGTATCCATTGAGCACCATGCTCGACATCCCGGTAATTTCTGCCGGCGCGACCTGGCATCCGGACGCCCGTGCCCACTCGCCCAACGAGAACATTATCGAGCAGGACTACTTCGACGATCTGCTGTTCACGGCGCATCTGATTGCCCGCTTCAGCCAGACCTGATAGTCACCATAGCCGGGGCGTGCCCTTTACTTTCGCGCGCCCCGGCCAATACATCCCCACAGTGGCGCATAGACCAGGCGAATCGCCTGAAAGCAGCCGCTGCTTCCCGGTCATGCGGCCCGATCTAACCCGTGCTACAATGTCAGTTATCCAGTTTCGCCTATGAGGTATACCGCTCAATTGCTCCGGGGCAGGTGTAAATTGCTATGTCGTCGATGATCGGAACACGGCTTGGCCCGTATCTCATTGTAGAGGAGATAGGGCGAGGCGGCATGGCGACCGTATACCGTGCCGAACAGGAGCGGGTTGGCCGCAGCGTCGCTATCAAAGTCATCCATCGGGCAATTGCGCTCGATCAGACGGCAGTAGAGCGATTCCAGCGGGAGGCGCAGCTTATCGCCCGCCTGGAACATCCCCATATCCTGCCCGTCTACGACTACAATCCCATCTCCGATCCTCCGTACATCGTCATGCGGTATCTGCCTGCCGGCACGCTCAAAGAAATTCAGGAAAAGGGCCAGATACCATTTACTGAAATCATCTTCCTGTTTCGACAGATCGCCTCAGCGCTGGATTACGCACACCGGCAGGGCGTCGTACATCGCGATATCAAGCCTTCCAACATCATGATTGACGCCGATGGCAACGCCTTCCTGACCGATTTCGGCGTCGCCCGCATGGTGGAGAGCCAGCAGGGCCTGACAGCCAGCGGCGTTGCCGTCGGGACGCCGGGCTACATGTCACCCGAGCAGGGGATGGGCCTCGCCGTTGACGGTCGATCCGATATCTACGCGCTCGGGGTGGTGCTGTTTGAACTCCTGACCGGCCACGACCCTTTTTCTGCAGAAACACCGATGGCCGTCATCCTCAAGCATATCAATGACCCTGTGCCCTCCACTTCGGCGCTGAACCCGAACATCCCGCCGGAGGCAGATCGGGTCATTGCCCGTGCCATGGCCAAGGCGCCCGCCGCCCGCTACCAGACAGCCTCCGATCTGATACGCGAGCTGAGTATCGCGATAGGCGAAACATCCGAAGTCGCGCCGCTTCATCTGCGCCAGATAGCCAAGCAAACTATCGCCGATATGGAAGCGCGCCGGGCAGAAGCCACAATCCAGGCTGGCGCGGCGGGCGAGCTGGAGTCGCAAACGGTGCTGGCCTCGGATATCCTGGACGGGGCCAGCGCCCCCCCACCCCCCTCTGTCCCAACACCGATCAGTGAGGCGGCGGGAGAGCGGCGGCGTAATGCGGGCATTCTGGCAGGTGTGGTCGCCTTCCTGGCGGTGTTATTTGCGCTGGCGCTGCTTTTCATCAATAATGCAAACCAGCAAAATACCGCCGCCACCGGGACGGCGGAACAGTTCCTGTATCTGGCGGGCACAGCTTCCAGTGAGGAGACGGGGGTCGCAGCGGCGCTTCTTGCGACTGACGCCTTCATCGCTACGCAGGGCTACCACACGGCCGTCGCCGCGCTGTTCGCGGCTACCTCCAGCGCCGCGCCACCCTCAACGGAGAAGCCGACAACGGCGCCTGCCGATACCCTGACTCCCACCATGCCCCCTTCTCCATCTCATATCCTCGGCAGCGCCGTGACAGATACGCCGACGCTGACCCATACGGCCACTTCCACCGCGACACATACGCCTACGGATACGGCCACGATGACGCCGCCGCCCACCGCAACGCCGACGGATACAGCTACCCAGACACCAAGCAGCACCCCGACAGGCACGCCAACGCCAACCTACACGGCCACTTCCACCGCGACACATACGCCCACAGATACGGCCACGATGACGCCGTCGCCCACTGCGACCCTGACGCCTACCACGACGCCGACAGACACGCCGCCTCCGACTGCCACGCTGATCCCTTCGCCGACGCCGTTACCGCCGGGCAGCATGCCCTACATCAACGATTTTGAGGGGAAGGACCCCCTGGCCAGCTGGGACTATAATCCGGAATACTGGCGGATCATCACGGAGGGCGGCAATCAGCAGCTTCAGGGGCGGTCCGGGCTGAACAACGTTATCGAGGTTCTGGGCAACGAGGTGCCGCAATGGCAGACCAATGACGGCGATCTGGCCATCTCGCTGCGCATGAGGCTGACCGAGCCGACCAGCGGCGGTCGTATTCTGTTCCAGTTCTCCGATCAGGGCTATTATGCTCTGGAGGTATTCTCCGGTCTTATCAGCCTCCGGCGTGGCGCTGCCGGCCAGCACACCGCGCGCAGCCCGGAGCGGATCATCCGCAGCTTCAATGCGCCGATCCAGTACGGCCAGTGGTACGAATATCAGATCTGGGTGGAAGGCCCGCGCATCGCCATCTACCTGAACAAGCAGCTCTTCATCCGCGCCGATGATAGCGCCGCCGGCGCCCTGCCGCCGGGATCGATCCTTTTTCAAACAGTCGCCCAGCAGCAGGGCATCGATCTGGATGACTTGAAGATCGAGCAGCCGCTCTCCCCCAGCGAACATTTCGAAGGCGCGAGCTTTCCCTCTACGTGGACACGCAGCAATTCATTCAACGTGACTCTGGCTTCTGACCCCGGTCAGGGCCAGTATGTCCGGGTCGAAAACGAGGCTGAGATCAGGCCCGTCCTGCCGCCCCTTGCCGACGTACAAATCACGGCGCGCCTGCACAGTATCCAGGGCGGGCTGCAAATCCTCCTCCGCGAGAGTCTGTCCGGCGTTGTCGTCCTGAATCTGGAGGGCGGCAACCTGACGACAGGAGTGCTGGGGCCGGAACGACAGCTATTAAGCGAATCGCGCGTGTCCAACTTCTACGGGCGCGACAACTGGTTTGACCTCGTCATTCAGTTTGTCGGCGATCGGCTCTTCATCTATCGGAACGGCGCGCTGTACTTCGAGAAATCGCTGCCAGATGCGCCGCTGACAGGGGGTATTGCCTTCATCTCCCGCGCCCGGGATATCTTCCAACTGGACGACATCCTGTTCACCGAAATCGAGCGGTCCAGCGCCGAGGATGCGCAGTTCGCCTTCGAAGCTCTGAATGCGCTGGCTGCCCGCCCGATCCAGGACCTGCTCAATGACTGGTACGAATTCTTTGATGATCCCCTGCGCACGCGCTGGTGGTGGGAAGGCGGCGCGCCAGGGCCGGGCGAATATGTGAGCGACCCCACCCAGCCGAATAACCAGACCTACTACCGGATGACTTATCTGGACCGGCCTACCTGGCGCCTGCTTCGTGAGGCGATTTCAGAGGATCGCACCATATTCGGGTCGGGACAGGATCGCCGCAACTTTAACGATTCCAGCGATTTCTACGCCCGCGTCCTGGTCCGGCTGGAGGGGATTGATCCCGGAGCAGCCTGGCTCGGCGTGCGCTCGCGCCCCACCATCACGGGCGCCAATCTCGACCAGTATCGCTTTGACCTGATCCGCGCTGTGGATGGGACATATCAGACCGCCATCAGCCTGGCTACGCCGGTGCAGCGGCAGATACTCTACCAGGGCGAGCTGCCGCAAATCGGGGCGGGGACGTGGCCGGAGTGGACTGAGCTGGTTGCCGTCGCCCTGGACGACCGAATAGCTTTCTTCGCCAACGGCCGCCTGGTGCATACCGTCATTGACAGCGACTGGCTGGGCGGCGCGGTAGCTATCGGCGTTGAGCCGGGCAGCACGGCCGATTTCGACGACCTGATTATTCGCGACACCAGCCCGCGCCCGCGCTAGCGGGAGGGGGTGGATAAACCGGAGTTATCTTCTGCCGGTCCCTGCGTCCAGGTCTAGGCGCATCTCATATTCGCGATCAACGACCTCAAAACCCAGGCCAGCAAGCTGGCGATGCACCCGACTGTTGATCGGCTCCTGCGGTATAGCCAGCGGTAGCGATGGGCCAAATGCCACACTCGCAGCGTATAGCAGGGCATTAACATGCTCCGCCTGCACGTCAGAGTCAAGTCCCATATGCGCGATCTCCGTACAGGGCTGGTAAGGCGACCGGCGGGCCAGCAAAAATCCGTAATTGTTTTCAAATGCCCGCGCCTCCGCCATCGCCAGCAGCGACGGCAGGTCGCGCTCCCAGCAGGGACGCGCGGCGCGCGCCGGGCTGAACCAGGCCATGATCGTTGAGGGCACGTCAGTATACAGCTCCTGCGCGCTGGCCGGGGCGTAAGCGGGGACGTTCCCCTGCAGGGTGAGCATCTCGCGGACAATCTTGAAGCCGGCCCTCTGATAAATCCGGAGGGCGGCTTCGTTCTCGGCGTTCACCAGCAGGGTCGCTCCCCGCAGCCCTGCCCGGCGCATCTGATCTACCAGGGCAGCAAAGAGCATATGTCCCCAGCCCCTGCCCCGGAACGCCGGCGCAACGCCGAAATCGAGCACAAAGCCGCGGTCGCCGCGCCGGCAGAGCATACCTATCCCCACAAAACGCCCATCCGGCAGATACGCCATGACCGAATGTGTGAAGTCGGCGTTATGAATGCGACAGTGCTCTCCGTATCCAGCCGGGGTATCAAGGTCCGATTCCCAGACAACGCAGATCGCCCCCGCGATGGCCGAAGGCGACTCGCGTACAGCCGTTGTAATTACAAGTTCGGGAGATTCTTGTTCTCTATGGATCATATCACAACTGTAGCGCGAACATATTCCAAAAGCTATAACAGCAGGCACATCACGGTTGACTCTGTTACAATTGCAGGACACTGCGCGAATGGGGAGGAATGGATATGTCCGATTCAGAGATGCCCGGGGATGAACTACCCGAATACAGCCGCGCCGGGTCACCCGCTGCTGACGACCTGCCTCCTGACTACCCTGCTGAAGCGCGGGATGAAAACGATCTCGCGGACGACAGATTCGCCGAATCGTCAGCTACAGAACAGGAGAGCGCCTATCCTGCTGATACGCCGGCCGGGGCGGAACAGGCTGAGCCGCGCACTCCCCTGCTCCAGCCGGTCCGCAGTTACCGGCTGACTTCTCTGGTGGCCGGCATTCTTTTCATCGCACTGAGTATTATCCTCGTCTGGCCGGTATTTTCAGGGGGCTACATTCTGCTGCCGGGCATCATTGTGGCTATCGTCATCGCCGGCATTGCGCTCAGCCTGCTGGCCTACTGGCTGAATACCGGCAGGCAGGCGCGCGGCGCGCTGTTCCTGGCGCTGCTGGCTCTTTTCTGGGCAGCTCTGACCGGCATCTTCACGGCAGAATCGTCGGTCAGCATCGGGCAGGATTGGCCGCTCTACCTGCTGGGACTCGGGGGCGCTATTCTGGTAACCTTCCTTGGCGATCGACAGCATGATCGACGCCTGATTCTGCCCGGCCTGATCGTGACAGTGGCGGGGCTGACGGCGCTCCTGGTGACCGGCGGCACCCTCTCTCCAGACGTGATAGCTTCGTTTCGACAGGCCAGCCCCTGGATACTGGTGATACTGGCAGCTCTGGGGTTGCTCTCCCTGGCAATCCGCCGGATACCGCCTTCAGATCAGGGAGCAGCGCATCTCCCCGGCGGAATTGAGCCGGCAGCTTTTGACGCTGAGCAAGGTTACAAGGAGAGAGTCTCATGAAATACCATCAACTGGGGCGCACCGATATGCAGGTGTCTGAGATCAGCTTTGGTGCGTGGGCTATCGGCGGCAGTTGGGGCGAAGTCACCGAAGAAGAAGCGCTCGGCGCGCTGAACACCGCCATTGATATGGGCGTCAACTTCATCGATACCGCCGACGTCTATGGGGACGGCCGCAGTGAACGCCTGATCGCCCGGACGCTCAAAAGCCGGGGCGAAAAGGTCTACGTAGCCACCAAAGCCGGACGACGCCTGGATCCTCATGTCGCCGAGGGCTACAACTACAGAAATCTGTCGGCCTATGTCGAACGCAGCCTGCAAAATCTGGATACGGATGCCCTCGATCTGGTCCAGCTTCACTGCCCGCCGACCCCGGTTTATGAGCAGGACGAGACTTTTGATGCGCTGGAGCGCCTGGTGCAGCAGGGCAAGATTCGCTACTACGGCATCAGCGTCGAGAAGGTGAGCGAGGCGCTCACGGCCGTCGCCCGTTACCCCAATATCCAGAGCGTGCAGATCATCTTCAATATGTTTCGGCTGAAGCCGGCTGAGGAATTTTTCCCGGTCGCCAAAGCCCGGCAGGTAGGCATCCTGGCTCGCGTGCCGCTGGCCAGCGGGCTGCTGACCGGGCGCATGACCGCTGCGACTGCTTTCTCCCCCGACGATCATCGCAACTTCAATCGCTACGGCGACTCTTTCGACGTGGGAGAGACATTCTCCGGCGTGCCTTACGAGATCGGCCTGCGGGCAGTGGAGGAGATCAAGGCGGCTTTGCCGGAGGGGATGAGCATGACGGCTGCCGCGCTGCGCTGGATCACCATGTTCGATGCGGTCACCTGCGCCATCCCGGGGGCCAAGCGGCCTGACCAGGCGCGGCAGAACTTCTCCGCTGGCGATCTGCCTCCGCTACCGGACTCGCTGATGCAGACAGTACAGAGCGTGTACGATCGACTGATTCGGGAGCACGTGCACAATCGCTGGTAGTATGGCCTCCGCGGCGGCGGATCGGGATTCGCCGTCGCGCTGCTCCCTGTCTTCTCAGCCAGTTTGTATACTTCGACCAGTCAGATTCGGCCATATCTCAACAGAAATACGTTGACAGACGAAGTGAAAGTAGATATGCTGAAGCCAGTATCCGGGTAGTGGAGTTGTGACCATCGTGATGGCCCGCCCCGCGTCGTTCATTCGCACACAGCCAGATTGCCAGTTCGCTGGCTATTTTGCGTTTTACTTTTATACGGGCGACATAGCACAGGCGGGCGTTAGCGACTGACGGGGATCCGGACAACCACTTCCAGACAGGGAAATCAGGCGCAGGAGCTAACGCTCCTGCGCTTTTTTGTTACTTTATCGAATTTACCAGAAAGGAATTGTTTTCATGAAACCTGCCCTGGCCTGTCGAGGAGTACGCGGCGCAGTGCTGGCAGACGCCGATACCGCTGAGGCGATCCACAGCGCCGCCCGTGAGCTGCTCGACGCCATGATCAGCGCCAACAACATTGTCGAAGAAGATGTCGCCAGCGTGATCTTCACCAGCACGCCAGACCTGACAGCCGCCTATCCGGCTACGGCGGCTCGCCAGTTGGGCTGGCACGATGCCGCACTCCTGGGCGCTGTAGAGATACAGCCCCCCAATTCGCCCGGCCGGTGCATCCGCGTGCTCATCCACTGGAACACGTCCCTCCCCCAGAAGGATATCCAGCATATCTACATCCGGGGGGCAGAACGCCTGCGCCCGGATCGCGCCGACGCCGGGCGCGATCCGCAGAGTGATGCAGGAAACCGGTAGATTACTGCGCCATTTGGACATTTCGTTCCGTAGAAGGAGAAGCTGATGATGATTATCGTGATGAAGGTTGGAGCCAGCGCCAAAGAAATTTCCGCCGTGCTCTCCCGGGTGAAGAAATACGGGTATGAAGCACACCTAAGCGATGGTCAGGAACGCACAATCATCGGGATTGTAGGGGATGGCAATGTCCGCGACTACCGCGAGCAGTTCGAGCTGATGGAAGGTGTGGAGCGGACTGTGCCCGTCAGCCATCCTTACAAGCTGGCCAGCCGCGAGTTCCATGCCACCAATACTCTGGTGCCGTTGAACGGCAATCGGGTCGGCGACACGAAGGTACTCGTCATCGCCGGGCCATGTTCCGTTGAAAGCCGCGAACAAATCCTGGAGACAGCCCACGCCGTCAAGGAAGCCGGGGCCACCGCTCTGCGCGGCGGCGCCTTCAAGCCGCGCTCCTCGCCATACGCCTTCCAGGGTCTGGGGGAAGAAGGGCTGCGCTACCTGGCCGAAGCGCGGGAACAGACCGGACTGCCGATCGTGACCGAGGTGATGGATACGACCATGGTCCCTCTGGTCTGCGATTACGCCGATGTGCTCCAGATCGGCGCGCGCAACATGCAGAACTACGCCCTGTTGCACGCCGTAGGTAAAGCCCAGCACACCGTCCTTCTGAAGCGCGGTATCAGCAGCACGATGGAAGAACTGCTGATGTCCGCCGAATATATCCTCAGCCACGGCAATACCCGCGTCATGTTATGCGAGCGGGGCATCCGCACCTTCGAGCGTTATACGCGCAACACCTTCGATATCAACGCCATCCCTGTCCTTAAAGAGCGTACTCACCTGCCCATCATCGCCGATCCAAGCCACGCTACCGGCCACTGGCAGTATGTGGAATCAATGGCCAAAGCGGCCGTAGCCGCCGGCGCGGATGGCATCATTGTTGAGGTACATCCCAGGCCCGAAGAAGCTGTCTCCGACGGCATGCAGTCCCTGACGCTGGAGCGATTCGCCGACATGATGAAGGCGCTCCGGCGCGTGGCCGAAGCGGTTGATCGCACTGTATGAGCCATTCACTCCGACAGCAAACGGTGGCCATCGTCGGGCTGGGGCTGATGGGCGGGTCGATCGCGCTGGCATTGCGCGACCGGGTGGCCCATCTGGTGGGCGTAGACCCGGATCAGGGGACGCTCGCCTATGCTCAGAAAAAGGGGATTATTGACAGCGGCACTCAGGACCTGAAGGCAGGCGTCAAAGATGCGCAGACGGTGATTCTGGCCGCGCCGGTCCAGGTGATCCTGGATATGGTGCGCAGCCGAATCGGCAGTTACCTGCGCGCCAACACCCTGCTGATTGATATCGGCAGCACCAAAGCGCAAATCTGCGCCGCCATGGGCAGCCTGCCGATCAGCATCCTGGCGATGGGGGGCCACCCCATGTGCGGCAAGGAGCGCAGCGGAATCGACTCCGCTGATGCTGATCTGTACAGAGGACGCCCTTTCGTTCTGTGCGCTCCCCGCCGCTCTACACCGGCCGCCCGTCTCAGGGCGCTGGAACTGGTGACCGCTCTTGGCGCAGTCCCCATTGAGATGGACGCCGAGCGTCATGATCAGTTGGTGGCCGGGATCAGCCACCTGCCCTATCTGCTCAGCGCGGCATTCGTGCACACGGTTGAGGGCGAATCAGAGACCGATCCCATGATCTGGGAACTGGCCGCCGGGGGCTTCCGGGATACTTCGCGGCTCGCCGCAAGCGACGTGCGCATGATGACGGATATCATCAGCACCAATTCAGCGGCCATCGCCCGGTCGCTGGCTCTCTTTCGCGTGCAGCTTGCCCTGCTGGAAGTCGCCCTGGTTTCTCAGGATCAGGCGCAACTGGAAACGATGCTGCAAGCGGCACATAACGCCCGTGTGATGTGGGCTGAGCAGCACCAGACCTGATCGCTACCCGGTGAAAGTGAGGAATATGCGCACCCTGTACCTATCTGATCCGGATATCCTCCATATTGAGTCAGGCTCCCCCCTGCGCGGGCTTGCCTCCGTCCCCGGCGACAAGAGCATCAGCCACCGCGTCGTGATCTTCGGGGCGCTGGCGGAAGGGGCAAGCCACGTCACTGGCTGGCTCTCTGCCGGTGATACGCGCGCGTCGCTCAAGGCGATACAGGCGCTGGGTATCCCGGTCGAACGCCACGATGACACAACGCTAACTATCCACGGGGGTCAGTTTCGAGCGCCCGCCAGCGCCTTGAATCTGGTCAACACAGGGACTGGCATCCGCCTGCTGGCCGGGATCATGGCCGGTCAGCCGTTCCCCGTCACACTGGATGGCTCCGAGCAGCTCCGCCGCCGCCCGATGCGTCGGGTCACCGCCCCCCTGCGCGAAATGGGGGCAGCGGTGACCGACCGGGACGGCCTGCTCCCGCTTCACTTCGAGCCATCTCACCTGCGCGGCATTCGCTATGAGCTGCCGGTTGCCAGCGCCCAGGTCAAGAGCGCGCTGCTGCTGGCGGCCCTGTTCGCCGAGGGACCGACAACCGTGCTGGAGCCAGGCCCGAGCCGCGACCACACCGAGCGCCTGCTCAGCGCGATGGGGGCCGGGCTTATCATTGCTGGCGGGGGCGTGACGCTGACCCCCGGGCGCTCGCTAAACCCAATCGCGCTGGCCGTGCCCGGCGACTTCTCATCGGCGGCCTTTCTCATCGTCGCCAGCACCATTGTGGCGGACAGCCAGGTTACGCTGGAGAATGTCAGCATCAACCCTACGCGCACGGGGCTGCTGGACGTTTTGAAATCAATGGGCGCCAACATTCAGGTGGAGGAAACCGGATACGCTGGTGGCGATCCAGTTGGACGTCTCATGGTACAATCGGCCCCGCTGGGAGAGGCCGACATCTCCGGCGAGACCGTTGTGCGCATGATTGACGAATTTCCGGCCTTTATGATCGCAGCGCTATGCGCCGACGGAAATGTAACCGTCCGTGAGGCCAGGGAACTCCGCGTCAAGGAAACCGATCGTATCAGCATCATGGCCGGTGAGCTGCGCAAGATGGGCGCGGTGATCCTCGAACAGGAGGACGGCTTCACTATCCAGGGTCCGCAGAAACTGACGGGAGCCGTGGTAAACGGGCATGACGATCACCGGGTAGCTATGAGTCTCGCCGTTGCCGGGCTGGTGGCCGCGGGCAGGACAACCGTTCGCGGCGCTGGCTGCGTGGCCGATTCCTTCCCCGGTTTCGCCCGGACGCTGGCGCAGCTAGGAGTAAACGTACAGTGACTGCCCACAGTATCACGCGCGTGGGGTTGGTCGGCTGGCCGGTGGAGCACAGCCTCAGCCCGACCATGTTCAACGCCCTGTTTGAAGCACTGGATATGCCCTGGAACTACGAAACCTTCGCGGTAGAGCCGGCTGATCTGGCCGGTATGGTGAGTCTTCTGCATGAGCAGGGCGTGCGCGGCTTCAATGTAACTGTGCCGCATAAGCGGAACATCATCAGCCTGCTGGACAGTATCAGGCCCGAAGCGCGCGTCATCGGCGCCGTGAACACAGTCATCCCGATGGACGGCGATACAGCCCGCTGGCAGGGGACTAACACCGATATCATCGGCTTCCACCAGGATATCAGCTCGCTGATGGAGCCTCCAGAACAGGGTTCATATGCCCTGATTCTGGGCGCAGGAGGGGCGGCTCGCGCGGCGGCTTACGTACTGGCGCGTACAGGGTACCGGCTCTTCATTGTGTCGCGCGATCCTGCCCGCGGCCTGGAGCTGATCCGCGACATCCAGAGCGGCCTGGCCGCGTCCGGCGCTGGAGAAGCCGATTCGTTCGGCTCCACCCAGTGGCGAATGCAGATGCGCACCATCCCCTGGGAGCGTCTGGGGCAAATTAAGGCGGATATCCGCCTGGTTGTGAACTGCACGCCGGTAGGGCTGTGGCCTGATGTAAATAGCTCCCCCTGGCCTGAAGAAGTGCCCCTCCCTCCGCTGGCGACAGTCTATGATATGGTCTACCGGCCGCAGGAAACCCGATTGATGCAGCAGGCCCGGGCCGCCGGACTGCCCGCGTTCAATGGGCTGGGCATGCTTGTACAGCAGGGAGCGGCCGCCTTCGAACTCTGGACCGGCAAGCCCGCCCGCACCGATATTATGTTAGCCGCCGCACAGCGAGTCCTGAACCATGACTGACACACGTCTCCGCCTTCTGACCGCGGGGGAATCGCATGGCCCCCTGCTCACCGGCATCCTGGAAGGGATGCCCGCCGGGCTTACCCTCATCCCCGAAGACATCACCCGCGAACTGGCCCGCCGCCAGACTGGCTATGGCAGCGGCGGGCGGATGCAGATTGAACAGGATCGGGCGCATATCACCGGCGGCGTCATGGCCGGGCAAACCACCGGAGCACCGATCAGCCTGATCATCGGCAATCGGGACTGGAAGAACTGGGCAGAGAAGGATATCACGCCCCTCACCACGCCGCGCCCTGGCCATGCCGATCTGACCGGCGCGATCAAGTACCGCTATGATGATCTTCGCCCGGCCCTGGAACGCGCCAGCGCACGAGAAACTGCGGTCCGCGTGGCGGCGGGCGCTATCTGCAAGAGGCTGCTGGCCGAGTTCGGCATCCTCGTCGGGGGGTACGTGACCCAGATCGGGAATGTCAGCGCCGATCTGCCGCCCGATCTCGATTATCCGGCGCGCTTCGAGCTGGCCGAAGCGAGCGATGTCCGCTGTCCGGACGCCGCGGCGAGCGAAGCCATGCGCGCGGCAATCCGGCAGGCCAAAATCGATCGCGACACCCTCGGCGGCATCTTCGAGATTGTGGCGCTGGGACTGCCGCCGGGCCTGGGCAGCCATGTCCACTACGACCGCCGGTTGACCGGCCGTCTGCTGGGAGTCATGGGCAGCATCCCCTCAATTAAAGGCGCTGAAATCGGCGCTGCCTTCCAGAACACGACTCGTCCGGGGACCGCGGTGCACGACGAGATCGCCGCCCGGGACGGCCTGCTGCGCCGCCGGACCGATCGCGGCGGCGGACTGGAAGGAGGGATTACGACGGGCGAGCCGCTCATTGTCCGCGCGGCTATGAAGCCGATCAGCACAACGCTAACCCCCCTCGGCACGGTTGATCTGGCTACGGGCGAGCCGGGCCAGACTGTGTACGAACGCTCCGATTTCTGCGCCGTCCCGCGCGCTGTCGTGGTTGGCGAAGCAATGGTTGCCTTCGTGCTGGCGGATGCCCTGCTGGAGAAGCTGGGCGGCGATCATGTGACAGAGTTACAGGAGCGCTTTGCGCAGCTCCGCCAGGGCCGTCTGGACGAGCTGACGATGCGCAATGAGCCGTGGCGTTTCGGCTACGACTGGCCGGCCGATTTTGACTGGGAATTCTGAGGCGGGATGAACCTGATACTGACCGGCTTCATGGGGACCGGCAAGAGCACCGCCGGACGGCTGGTGGCAGAACGTCTGTGCCGCCCGTTCATAGATGTGGATGTCGAGATCGAACGGCGCACGGGGCGAAGCATTCCGCAGCTATTCGCCGAAGAAGGTGAGGCGACTTTCCGGGCGCTAGAGCGGGCGCTGTGTCAGGAGCTGGCCGAAGCGCGCGAGCTGGTGATTGCAACTGGCGGAGGCGCGCTGGTGGACCCGGTCAGCCGTGAAGCCATGATGCGGACCGGTTTTGTGATCTGCCTGACCGCCTCACCGGAGAATCTCCTGGCGCGTTTGCAGCACGACACGGGCCGCCCTCTGTTGCAGGCGCCCGATCCAGCCGCCCGCCTGCGCGCACTTCTGGAGGCGCGCGCCGCTTCCTACGCCGCCTTACCTCACCATCTCAATACAGACAGCCTGACACCTGAGCAGGTCGCAGAGGCGATTCTAACCCTATGGCACACACGCTCCACGTAAAAGCACCCGACGCCGGCTATGATATTCTGTTCGAGCCGGGGGCGTTGCGCCGGCTGCCTGCGATTCTCAACGCGTACAGCCTGCCGGGGCGCGCCGTCATCGGGACCAATACGACCGTCCTCCCCCTTTATGGGCGCGCACTGGCGTCCCTCCTGTCGGACGCCGCGGTGGTAGCTATCCAGGATGGCGAGCAGTACAAGACGCTGGATACGCTGGCCGCGCTTTATGCCGACCTAACCCGCGCCGGGCTGGACCGAAGCGGGCTGCTGATCGCGCTGGGCGGCGGCGTGGTCGGGGACACTGTCGGCTTCGCCGCGGCAACCTATATGCGGGGCGTCCGTCTGGTGCAGATTCCGACCACCCTGCTGTCTATGGTCGATTCCAGCGTGGGCGGCAAGACCGGTGTCGATCTGCCGCAGGGCAAAAATCTGGTCGGGGCCTTCAAGCAGCCGGAACTTGTCATCATCGACACCGAGGTCCTGCCGACACTTCCCGATATCGAATGGCGGTGCGGGCTGGCGGAAGTGATCAAGCACGGCCTGCTCGCTGACCCGACCCTGCTCGACCCGGAATTGCTGCGGCGCGAAAAGGCGGCTGAATTCCTGCCACGCGCTGTCTCCGTCAAGGTGCGTATCGTGGAACAGGACCCGTTTGAGAAGGATGTCCGCGCCCATCTGAATCTGGGCCATACCTTCGCCCATGCTCTGGAGCAGGTCAGCGGCTACTCCTGGAAGCACGGCGAGGCGGTGGCGGTGGGAATGGTAGCGGCTGTCCGGCTGTCGGCTGCGCTGGCGCTGTGCGAGCCGGACCTCCCCGGCCAACTGGAATCGCTGCTGGCGAAGGTAGGCCTTCCGGTGCGCTTTCCACCCTACCCCCCAGAACGTCTGTGGGAGGCAATGGCGACTGACAAAAAGCGGCAGCGCGGAAAGACGCGGTTCGTCCTCTTGAAGGGCATCGGAAAACCCCTTATTATGGAAGATGTCGCGCGTGAGGCGGTGCTGTCTGTTCTGACGGAGTTGACCGACCGGTGAGCATCGAATTCCTGATCCTGCACGGCCCTAATCTGAATTTGCTCGGTGAGCGCGAACCGGAGGTCTACGGTCCGCTGACGCTGGATGACATCAACGATCGCCTCAGTCAGCATGCCGCCACCCGCCAGATCAGCTTGCGCATCCAGCAGTCCAACCACGAAGGTGTCCTGATCGATACACTGCATCTCGCCCGCAACTGGGCATCCGGGGTCATCATCAATCCCGGCGCCTATACCCATACATCGATCGCTCTGCGGGATGCTATCGCCAGCATCGATCTGCCCGTTGTCGAGGTCCATCTCAGCAATATCCACGCCCGTGAGGAATTCCGGCATCGGTCCATGCTGGCCGGCGTCTGCCTGGGGCAGATCAGCGGTTTCGGCTGGCGCAGTTACGTGCTGGGGATGGACGCCCTGCTGGGACATCTCGGCCGCCTGGCCGAATAGTCATTGCGTGTGGCGAGGTTCCGCCTTGCGCCGTATTAGCGTCTATCCTGCACCTGCCAGCGGATTTCGCTTTCACCCGTCTGGCGGTTGATCCAGCGCGCCAGCACAAACAGAAAATCCGAGAGCCGGTTGAGGTACACAATAGCCGCCGGATTGACCGTCTCGACATGCTGGAGGGCCACACACGATCGCTCAGCGCGGCGGCATACTGTGCGGGCCACATGCAGCATAGCCGCTGGCCCGGCCCCGCCGGGCAGGATGAACTGGCGCAGCGGCTCCAGGTCCTGTTCCATTTGATCGATTGCTCTTTCCAGGGCCTCAGCCGCGCCCGGCTCGATCCGGACAACTCGCGCCGATGAGGCGTCGGAGGGCGTAGCCAGATCCGCCCCGAGGTAGAATAGATCGTGCTGCACGGCCTCCAGCCATTGTCGGGCCACAACAGGCAGCTCACAGGTCCGGACCATGCCCAGCCAGGCATTCAGCTCATCTACCGTCCCGTAAGCCTCTACCCGGATATGATCTTTAGGTACGCGCTGGCCTCCAAATAGGGCCGTATCTCCGGAATCGCCGGTTCTGGTGTAAATTTTCATGAGGAAGTCCTGTAAAGTATGCCGGGCGATAACTATACGAGAAGACTGGCAGATATGACAACAGTCAATCAGAATCGAATCAGTCGCGTCACGATGATCGTGCTGAACGACGTTATTCACGACAGCCGGGTACGGCGCGAAGCAGACGCGCTGGCAGGCGCCGGTTACGACGTAACTATAATCGGGACACAACGAATATGCGACAGGCTGCCGGATACAGAATCGTTCGCAGGGTGGACGCTGATCCGATACTGTTACGGGAGCGGGCTGGAGCGGCTGCGCAGGTACCGCGCGCTGGCTCCGCTGCGCCACCTGTGGCAGGCCGCCGGCCTGATCCGCTTCTTGCGCCGGCAGATGCCCGCCATCTGGCACGCTCACGACTTCCCGGCGCTGCTGCTTGTGACGGCGGCCCGGCTGGGGAAGCGCCGCCCCGGAAAGCTGGTTTACGATTCGCATGAGCTGTACTTCCAGCGGGAGGATGTTTCGCGTCGGGGCCGGGGGCGCTGCTGGCGGCGGATCGGCGCGACTCTGGAGCGCAGGCTGGCCCGCCGGGCCGATCTCCTGCTGACGACAAGTCCCGGCTTCGCCGCGTTTCTCTCGCACGCCTGGTCAGTCCCCCCTCCGGTCGTCGTGCTGAACGGCGCCATCCTTCCGGATGACACGCCTCCGCTGGAGCGGCCTCCCGGCGCGCGGCTATGGCTGGTACATACAGGCTATCTGCTGGAGCGCGGGCGCCTGCTGGAACAAATCCTATCCGGCCTGACCCGGACTGCCCCCGACGTCCACCTGACCTTTCTCGGTGAAGGGCCATCGGAGGCACGCCTGCGTTCCCTCAGCAATGAGCTTGTCCTCAGCGAACGGGTGCACTTCGTCCCACTGACGCCGCCGGAAAAGGTCAGCGCCGCCATCCGGGGCGCCGATGCCGCTGTAATCGCGTTCGATCCGCGTCCGCCGGGGTATGCGCTCACCCTCCCCAACAAGCTATTCGAGGCGATTGCCGCCGGGTGTCCGGTCCTGGCTCATCGAACTCCGGGTCTGGAAGCGTTCCTGAAGGAATATCCGGTTGGCGTCCTGTGGGACAGCAGCGATCCGGCCAGCTTCCCCGCAGCGCTCAGCCAGTTGGCCGCTGATTCCAGCCGCGCCAGATGGCAGTCCATCCTTCAGGCTACCCAGCAAATAGTGGGGTGGGACGCCCAGGCGGCGCGGCTGGCAGATGCATACAGCCGGATCGCGCCGGAAGAATGATAGTTGCCACCAGAACCAACCTTCACTGAATTTTCACAACTTAGCAACAAAATAGTACAATGAGTACTTGCCCTTTTGGTAGAGAGACCATGATAATGATAATGAGTGGGCATGCGCCTGCTCATGGTTTCTTGACATATCCATCCTGGGGTGCGCTCAGGGTTATGGCAGGTTGGCTTAGTGCTGCGGGGGAATGAATATGGCGAACAAGCGGCGGCGGACTGTACTGACTCTGGCCTTCATCCTGTGGATGATTTTGAGCAACTTCAACTTCCCGGTTTCCCAGCTCTCTCCGCAGCCAGCCGCTGCCGAAGCCGCCGACCCCGCACCGGAAATGGCGGCGGACCGGCCCGATGGCTCCCGTTCTCAATATCCTGGCTTCTGCCCGAATGACGACGCCTACAACCATATCCGCGTTCAGATCACGCAGATCGCCGCTAACTCCACTATTTTTGGCAACCAGGTTGTCAATGCTCCCAATACCGGCTCTCTGCTCCAGGTGATCCCTGGCGAGGTCGTCACTATCACGGTACGGCTGACCAACGACCATACGGAAACACTGACCACGGTCCAGGGCGAGCTGGTCATGAATGTCGATGGATCATCTCCGCAGACTCTTACTCCGACCTGGACGAACTGGACCGGGCGCACCGGGCCGGGAGATACCTTCAGCGGCTCGCTGGCCCAGGGGGCTTTTGTTGAAGGTCAGGTGCAGTACACGGCCCGGGCTTCTGATCCTACCACCGTCAACTACCGCTGGTATGCCTGGGGCTACTACAGCTCCGATGGGCGCTGCGACACCGATACGGCCGACAAGCGCCCTGCCAGCGATATGCGCTTCATGGTGCTCGGTCCCCATATTACCGTGGACGTGAGCGCCCCTCCGGCGGTAGAAGTGGGCAACCTGATCACCTGGACGCTCACCATCACCAACCAGCGCGCGCTGGCCACAGATATTAATTACGCCAACGATATATTCTTCGAGACCACCACCTATGGTCAGTGCACCCCTAACCCGGGCGGGACTACAATCGAGAGTCTGCTCTCAACGCTGTCACTTCCGGCTACGATAGGGGCCACGGCCACGGCCACGTTCTCCTGTACGATGCTGGCCGGGTACCCCGATCCGGTCGTCAATACCGTTCGGGTAGGGGCAACGGCGGCCGGGCTGCCGCTGGAATTTCTTGACAGCGCTACGACGGAAAAATCGGAAGCATCGATCAAGGTTATGAAGTTCGCCAATGTGACCGAAGCCGGCGTTGGCGACACCATCATCTACACTATCCGCGTGGAAAACGACGGCAACACGGACTTGAACAATGTCACGGTTGTCGATACGCTGACCGGCCTCCTGACCGACGTGCCGCGCACAATGACCCCCGGCCAGGTCTACCAGCAGAATGTCAGTTATGTTGTCAAAGACACCGATGCGGATCCGATCATCAATATCGTGACGGCCATCGGCGTCTCGCCACGGGGGGCGACAGTTGGCAGCAACTTCAGCGCAAGTGTGGACAAAAAGAACCCGGCGCTTGACCTGACAATGACAGCATCGCCCACCGCCGCGACCGTCGGAAGCCCTGTCACCTACGACTTCCAGGTGCGAAATACCAGCACAGAAGGTCTGGTGAATGTCCGGGTTAACTTCCCGCTGTGCGGCGGCAATGTCCCCCTCAATCGCACCTCCCTGCCCGCCGGTGAGATCGCCACCGGATCGTGCGTTTACACGATCCAGGCAACCGATCCAGACCCGCTTGGCTTCACTCCGCAGACTACGGCAACCGCCTCGGCAGTCACACCTCAGGGGTCTACGATCACTGATTCGGCCTCCGTTTTCGTCGATATCCTCAGCACCAACCTGCGGGTCACTCTGACTGCCGACCGCCAGACTGCGCTGCGTGGCGACACCATTGTCTATACCGTATCGATCTCCAACCTGACCGCGAGCGCGGTGACTATCAACACGATCACGAGCAATCTGCTCGGCAATATCGGCGCCACGCCGCAGACTCTTCAGGCTACAGGCCAGCCTGGCGCAACTTACAACTTCACGGTGCAGTATACGGTCAGCGGCAGCGACCCGGACCCGCTCCTCCACATCGTGACCGCAGTTGACAGCAACGGGAACTCCGACGCGACCTCCAGCAGCGTGGATATCAGCGACGCTCAGTTGTTCATCACCGTCGTAGCCAACCCGCCGGATGCACAATCGCCCGGCAATCCGGTGAATTACGATATCCTGATCGCCAATAACGGCCGTATCACCCTGACCGATGTGCGGGGCTTCTGGCAGGCAGTAGGCCGGGGCGAACCCGAATCCACGCTCAACATCGTCTTCTCTGACGGCGACGATGTCATGGCTCCTTTTGAAATCGCCACGGCCCAGCTCTCGCGCACCGTACAGAGCGACGATCCCGACCCGCTGACCGTCCTTATCCGGATCGAAGGCCGGGACGACCTCGGGCTGCTGCGAAGTTTCTACGGCACAGCCACTATTGATGTGTTGCCCACCCAGCTTCAGGTCCGCAAGATTGGCGACGCCAGCCGGGCCGCCGTCGGCGATACCGTCACCTACGAGTTCTACGTGGAGAACGTCTCTGATACCGGCGAGACTATCCAGAATATCACGCTGACCGACCCGCTCTGCCCTATGGCGCTGTCCGGTTGCACCGGGAACAATGTCAACCTGGCGCTCTATGATCCCAGCACCGGCGCGTTAACCGATCCAAATTCCGGGCAGCCAATCCCGCCCGGGGTGTTTGCAACCAGCATCCCCTCCCTGGCGCCTCCCTCAGGCCCCAACCGGGGGCAGATGGCCTACGGGCAGATTCAATATGTTGTGCAGGTCAGCGATCTGGAACGCCCGGAAGGCATCCTGACAAATGAGGCCACCGTCCAGGGGACCAAGCAAAGCGACGGGCAGACCGTGCGCGATGTCAACACCTGGGACCTGGAGGTGGTAAATCCGCTGGAGATCGAGAAGATCGCCGACAAGGTGATCGCCAGCGTCGGCGGCGGCATTTTCTACCAGTTCACAGTGCAGAATATCGGATCGCTGAGCACGATCACCAACATCACGCTCACCGATCCGCAGCTGGGGTGGACCTTCACCCGGGCCAGCCTGGGGCCGGGCGAAATCTGGCAAGTCCCCGATCCGGCGGCAGTTCGACCGACGGACTGCACACCGCCAACCGCTTACCCGACTGACTATCAGGTTCGGCCGGGCGATGGCCCCAGGTTGACTAACGTGGCCGAAGTGACAGGCACGGTCAACAGCCAGACGGTTACCGCTACCGCCGAATGGAGCGTTGAGATCAGCGACCCTGTTGTGGTACGGAAGACCGGGCCTGCCCTGGCGGTTATTGGCGACCAGATCACTTACTCGATCGCGATCACCAATGTGTCGGAGACCAGCTATACAATCCTGGACGCGGTAGACACGTCCAACAGCCATAACCCGGCCACTCAGACCCGGACCTGGAACCAGCAGTGGTTCATCAACAACACCGGCGATGCCACCCTTGCACCCGGCGAAACAATCACGATGCAGTACTCCTACACGATTCAGCCGCACGATCCGGACGAGCTTACCAACGACTTCGTGATCAACGTGCAGTCTGGCAGCAGCACTGAGTCCTACAGCGCGCAGACTACGGTGAACGTCTACAGTCCGTTCCTGATCTTCAAGATTCCGGATAAGTTCTTCGCTGTAGTCGGTCAGGCTATCCACTATGATTACTATGTCTACAATATATCCAGAATACGGATGGACCAGATCTCGCTAACCGACGATCATCTGGGCCGTATCGCCGTCCGTACACGGGCGGAGGTCCCCGGCGGCGCCTACACCACGGCGCTGCGCAGCCTGCTGGGCCGGACGGGCAACCTGGTCGTATGCGTCCCGCCGCTATGCGACAGCCTTTATGACTATGTCAAGAGCGATCCGGCAGCCGGGGCGAATACCTACGTCGTGACGCCAGTCGATGCCCAGAGTGACAGGCTGATCAATACCATCACTGTTGACGGAGTCACGGGGACGAACTCTTACGGTGTGCTAGCCGGCCAGCGAATCTTCACCATAGATGAAGCTACCGTGCAGGTCGGCAACCCGCTGACAATCACCAAGATCGGCCCGGCGACAGCCAGCCGCGGCGACACCATCAACTACGCGATCACAGTTACCAATACCAGCCCGCTTACCTCCGGCATCACCATTCAGAACGTGAGCGTCGTCGATGCTCAGACCGGTCAGGTTGCGCTGACCCCGCCTAA
Organism: Aggregatilineales bacterium; assembly: GCA_029976025.1. GTDB lineage: Bacteria > Chloroflexota > Anaerolineae > Aggregatilineales > Ch27 > JARKNX01. Next base: position 75,375 of record JARKNX010000039.1, read on the forward strand.
TCCGAATCTGGCGCCGGGGCAGTCAGCGACCGGGACGGCGACACTGACTGTGCCGCTGACGGCGGGCGATCCGTTCACCAACCTGGCGACCGCTTCTGGCCGGATTACGCTGCTGGTCAACGGGGTGCCGACTACCTACGACATCACCTCGACAGCCAGCACCACGGTTGATCTGACCGATCCATTGCTGGAAGTTATCTTCACAGCAAATACCACCACCGCTCCACGCAACACAGTCGTCACCTGGACGGCGGTCATCACCAACAACAGCGCCGACACGCCAATCCAGAATGTGACATATAGCGATGCCACCGGGATCGATATCCTCGCCGCATCGCAGGCGGCGGGCACGCCCTGTCCGACATCGCTGCCTATCAGCTCGTCACAAACCTGCCAGTGGACCTACACCATCAGCGACTCCGATCCTGATCCTCTGGATAATACGCTGACTGTGCGGGGCGAGACTCCGGGCGGAACCCCGGTTGCGGCGTCTGATCAGTTCATCATCGATCTGATCGATCCGCGCTTCAGGGTGAGCAAGACCGCCGCCCCCAATATCGCCTTCATAGGCGACTCGATCGTCTACACGATAACGGTGACCAACACCAGCGGCGGCCAGATGCGCAATGTCCGCGCCTTTGACTCGATCACCGGGCCGGTCACGCTAACCTTCCCCGGCGGGGTGAACGGCATCCTGAATAACGGCGAGACGGCGACTGCACAGATCGCATATACAATTTCGCCTTCCGATCCGAACCCGCTCGTGAACACGGTCACCGCTACCGGTACCTCCGGGCCGAATCAATTCACCGACAGCACCTATACCACCGTGCTGATCACCGCCTCACAGCTTGTCGTGACGAAGAATCCTACGCCACGAATCGTGGAAAGTGGCGATACGGTCCGGTACAACATCGCTATCACCAATGTGGGTCGGACGCCAATCCGCAACCTGAGCGTTGTGGACCCCGCGATCGGCCTGGATACATCAGCTAACCCCGGCGTGTGTGGCGGCGCTATCTCCCACGGCGGGCATACCTACAACCTGACCTGCACCGTGGATACTCCGCTGACGGTAGGCCCTCTCGATGCGCTCAACCCGTTCGAGGTAGCCTTCATCACTTACACAATCACCGCCAGCACCCTGCTCCCGGACCCGTTTATCAACTCTGTCGTCGCCAGAGGCGTCGATCCGGATGGCAACATCATTGAGGGAACCGACACAGTCGCCGTCGATATCGTGGTCCCCGGCATTGTCCTGAACAAGACAGCGAATCGGGCCGGCGCATCGATCGGTGACACGGTGCTGTATACCGTGCAGGTCACCAATACCGGAGCCTCTCCTCTCGATAACGTCCGCATTGTCGATAACGAAATTGGCAGCGCCGATATCCCCATGAGCGTCGAGGGCGGCCCGACACAAACCCAGTTCACCCTGGGGGCAGGCCAGACCGCGACCGGCGTGATCACGTATGTCGTGACCAATACAACGCCGAATCCGTTCATCAACACAGTGACTATGTTCGTCAATGGCGTCGCCGTCGATGGCGCCGCAGCCAGCATCGAGATCCGCGATCTGGGTATCTCTGTGACCAAGACGGCGCGCGTGGCCTCCGCCGTAATCGGCGATACCATCACTTACGACATCGAAGTCCGTAACGATAGCAACCAGACCCTCACTGCCGTCACAGCTACCGACCATCTGTCCGGCCTGCCGGTGACGCTCACCGATCCGGTATCCGGCGCTGTCGTCACCCAGCTTGCTTCGGGTGAGCGGGCCGTCGGGACATTCACATATGTAGTGCCGGTGAATTCGCCAGACCCGCTTCTGAATCGTGTGACAGCTACCGCACGGGCCAGTTCTGGCGTGTACCTCTCGGCGAGCGCGCTGGCGCTGGTTGATATCCGCGAAGCCGATGTCAGCCTGAGCAAGACGGCCTCCACCGCTACCGCGATTGTGGGCGATCTCGTCACGTATAACTTCATCGTTCGCAACGAGGGGACTTCGCCCCTGACCAACGTGCGGGTTACCGATCCGTTGTGCGCGACCGCCAGCAGCGGCTGCAGCGGCGGAGCGGTCATCCTGACCTTCCCCGGCGGGACAACCGGCACCTCCGGGACGCTGGATAGCGGCGAACAGGCCACCGGCAACATCATCCGGGCCATTCAGCCAGCAGATCCGGATCCGCTGGTCAACACAGCCCTCGCTCGCGCCGAGACGTTCAACGGGCTGACGATTCAGGATATCGACAGCGCCACCGTCCAGATCTCGGCCTCCGATCTGCTCGTCACCAAGACGATTCTCGGTGTGGGAACCTGCACCACCTACGATAACCGGCCTGTCGTCCAGATTGGCGAGCAGGTAGCCTATACCGTGCAGGTGGCAAATATCGGCACAGCCACCATCACTGATATAGCCCTCGTTGATAGCCTGATCGGGGACATCACCTCCACCGTACTGAGCACGGGGACAACGCTGGGCGCCGGAGGGCACAGCTCCGGATGCGTCGAGATTCCGGTGACGGCGGCCAGCCCGAATCCGCTGGTGAACACTGTGACCGCTACCGGGCTGATCGGAACTACTACCGTGACGGATACGACTTCGGCCAGCATCCCGGTCGGCAGTTCCGGCGCGCTGATAGTGACTAATATGCCCGACCGGGGCACAGCCAGCATCGGCGACACCGTGACTTACACAGTCACCATTCGCAATAGCGGCCTCACCTCGCTCACCAATGTCCAGGCTACCAGCCCGCACGCGGGCGGCCTTATCCCGCTGAACACGACGACGCTGGCGCCGGGCCAGAGCGCAATCGGCACCTATACGCACCAGATCACTGGTCTGGACTCAGACCCGTTCCTGAGCACGGTGACAGTGACTACCGCCGAAGGGCTGACCGGGACGGCGACGGCCACCGTGGATGTGGTCACGCCCGGCATTCGCGTCACCAAGGTAGCGACGCCAGATTTCGCCACTGTAGGGACCGAGATCGCCTATACCATCACGATCACGAACACAGGCACGGAACCGCTGAGCGACCTGCACGTGATCGATCTGCTGCTCGGCGGCAATATCACCGGGTGCTTCGACGCTACTGTGGCCCTGCCAACGCCCGCGCCTGCCTGCACGGTGCCGGTTAACACGACTCCGGTCAACCTGAATCCGGGAGCCAGCATCAGCGCCACCATTCGCCGGACGCTGACCAGCAGCGACGGAGACCCCAGCATCAACACAGTCGCGGCGCAGGGTGCGACAACCACCCAGGTGCTGACGGATACCGCCAGCGCCCGGGTCAACGTCATCACGGCTAATGGATTGGCCGTTGTCAAACAGGCCGATGTTTCTGCGGCGCAGAACGGCGATACGATCATCTATACCGTGACGGCTCTCAACCTGGGCACGACGCCTATCACCAACCTGACTGTCAACGATACCATGGCCGGATCGCTCATCCCGCCGGTCACCTCGCTGGATGTCGGGCAGAGGATGACGATCACCTACACGCACACGGTGAATACCGCACGGGATCGAAATCCCCTGATCAACACCGTGCTGGTCGCAGGTCGCAACGGCCTCGGGCAAACGGTCAGCGATTCGTCGTCGGCCTCGGTGGACCTGTTGAGCAGCAGCGATATTCGCGTCACGCTTGCCGCCGACCGGGGGACAGTGCTGCCGTCGCAGGCAATCAACTATCTGGCGACCATCACCAATATCGGGACGGACACGCTGACAATCACCAACGTCACAGCCCAGTTCCCCAATGGCACGCAGGATACCACCCTGGCCAGTTCGCTCCCCACCCTGCTCCTGGGGCCAGGCCAGAGTGTCACCACTACTTTCCCGTACACTGTCCTGCCCTCCGATCCTTCACCGGTCGTCACGCGGGTCACGGCCCAGGCGACCCGGCAGTCAGACGGGCAAACAGTCTCCGACACCGGCGCGGCGTCCGTGGAAATCACCTCCGCTTCGTTAGCCCTGGATGTGCGAACTATAAGCTGTGGCATCCCCTGCATCGTCGTAGCCGGCAGCACGCTCCAGATTCAGGCGATCGTCACCAACGATGGCGCCATCACCCTGACTAACGTCACGCTTACCAGCACGCCCCCCCTCCAGACTACGGATCAGACTACCGGCCTGATCCTCGGCCCGGGCGCGTCGGCTACAGTCCACTACACCTATGTGGTGCCATTCAATGTCTCAAATCCGCTCAACATCACGGTGGACGCCTCCGGCACTGACCCGATTGGCGGCATCATCAACACTAGCTTCGGGATCAGTCTGGATACATCGAACCCGCGCATCAGCGTCACGCTGAGCGCGGATCGCACGCTCGCCCCGCCAGGCTCCGTCGTCACCTATACAGCCCGACTCAGCAATCCCGGCTCCGATACGCTGCAGAACATCGCGGCTATGGACAGCACGGTCGGCTCCGTGACTAGCCGCCTGCCGGCGCTGACGCTGGCGCCCGGTGCCACGATGACCTTCACTTACCAGCACACGGTCAGCCAGAGCGATCCGGACCCGATCGTCAACACGCTGACGGTCAGCGCTGTCACCGCGTTCCGCCACACGGTCGCTGACAACGACACCATCCTGATCAACGTCCAGCGTCCGGAGTTGTTCGCTCTCGTCACGGCAAGCGTGCAATCGGCTCACATCGGCGAGACTATCAACTACAACGTCACCATCATCAATATCGGCGATGGGCCGGTCAACAATCTGCACGGGTCTTACCTGGTGGATACCGGCGCTGGCGGCGCCGGGGTATTGCCCCGGCCGCCGAGACAAAGCGGTTCTGTGTTCATCTCAGTTCCGAATCTACCGGTCGGCGCCTCCACAAACGGCACCTTCAGCCATGTGGTCACCACCGGGAATCCGAACCCGCTGACCTTCCGGGTTGTGATCTCCGGTGAGGGGCTGGTCGGCGCTGCCGTGGAGCCGGTGACGGCTACAGCATTCGTCAGCACGCCGCTGATCACAACCGATGCGTCCGGCAATCCGATTATCGTCGGCACGCCGATCCCCGGGGTCGCCGATCCGGAAGTGACGAAGGAAAGCACCCAGCCGTTCGCTGAGCCGGGCGGCCTGGTCACCTGGATTCTGACCGTGCGGAATCCCGGCTCCGATCCGGTAGCCGGCATCATCGTCACCGATACACTGGACAGCCGGATGACACTGGAGACGGTCGGGATCAACAACGGCACGATCCAGTCGCAGGGTAACACGATTGTTGCCGTGACTGACGCGCTCCAGTTCAACCAGAGCACCGTCCTGACCATCGTCGCCAGGGTCAACGAAGGCGTGCTGCCCAACTCCCTGCTGACAAATGTTGGCTGCGCTACATCCGTAGGCGGGGCGTCATCCATCTGCGATACGGCCATGATTCGCGTCGCGCCGGATGCACAACTTCTGCCGGCTACCGGGCAGGCGGAGGCGGGAACCGGGGCGGGTTATGCCGCGCCAACAGCCATCTTCCTGCTCGCTTTGTCCCTTCTGGGCGGGCTGTTCGGCCTCAACCTGCAGGGGTATGACCGCGGGATGCGCCTGGTCCTGATGGCAGCCATGATTGCAGCCGTTGTCGTGGTAGCCGTCATCCTGGTGGCCGTACTGAATGGCCTGAGCGGAGGAGGCGATACGCCGCCATCAATTCAGGCTACTGAGACAGTCTCCAGCCTGGCCCAGGCACCAGGTGAAACCCCGGCTGAGCTGCCCACAGTGACGACAGAACCCGGCCCGCCAACATCAATCGCGCCGACAGCTATCCCAATACCCACCGCGGCGGGCACGCTCCCCCCCACAATAGCGCCAACCGGGACGCCGCCCTTCCGCCCCACGACCAGCCGGGAGCTGTTCATACCCAAGCTAGGGCTGAGCGAATCGGTTCCGATTGTGAACCTGCCCCTGCGCAACAATACCTGGGATGTCCGCGATCTGGGGCAAAATATCGGCTTCCTGCAGGGCACTACCTGGGTTGATGAAGCTATGACCGAGGCAGGCGGCAATACGGTGCTGGCCGGTCACATTCAGATCACCACAAACGAGCCAGGGCCTTTCCGCGATCTGGACCTGCTGGAGGTGGGCGATTCGATCTTTCTGGCCGCCGATGGCACTCTTTACGGGTATGTGGTGGATCAGATCGATGTGGTTGATCCGCACGATGTA
>JARKNX010000057.1 GCA_029976025.1 Aggregatilineales bacterium
GACCCTTCTCTAATGGTAGCCTATCAGGAGTTTACCCAATGAACACGCTAAAATCCCGTCTGCCCTATGTGGTCACAGGCGTGGCGATTCTGGCCTTGCTGATCGCTCTGGCGGCCACCCTCACCCTGGTTATCCCCGTGGGCCGGAGCGCCCAGGCGTTGAGCACAACCAACGCGCTGGAAGAACAGCTTGTCTCTCTGTACACCGCGGCCAACCCCTCCGTCGTCAGCATCGTCGTGCGGCAGCCGCTCACCCAGACCGCGCAGATACCGGAGCTGCAACTGCCGGACATTCCGGGTATGCCGGACCTGCCCCAGACTCAGCCGGGCCAGCAGCCCTATGCTTACGGCCAGGGATCGGGCTTCGTCTATGACACGGCCGGGCACATCGTAACCAATAACCATGTCGCCGGCTCCGCCGAGATGATTCGGGTGATCTTCGCCGATGGCGCGACGCGCGACGCCACCCTCGTCGGGGCGGACCCCGACAGCGATCTGGCCGTGCTCCAGGTCGATCCGGCCGGGCTGGACCTGCGCCCGCTGGCCCTGGGCGATTCGGACACCCTGCGGGTCGGCGAGATCGTGGCCGCCATCGGCAACCCGTTCGGGCTGGACGGCACGATGACGATGGGCATCGTCAGCGCCCTCAGCCGGATGCTGCCGGCGCAATCGACCACGCTGGACGGCGGGCGGTTCAACATCACCGACATCATCCAGACCGACGCCGCCATCAACCCCGGCAACTCCGGCGGCCCGCTGCTCAATCTGAACGGCGAAGTAGTCGGAGTGAACACAGCGATTGAGTCCAACACCCGCCAGAACGCAGGCGTGGGCTTCGCCATCCCGGCCAATACCGTGCGCCATATCGTGCCGGCCCTGATCGAAAACGGGAGCTACGAACACGCCTGGCTGGGCATCTCCGGCACGACGCTGACCCCGTCTCTGCGCGAGGCGATGGGCCTCGACGCCGGCCAGACCGGCGCGCTGGTGGCCGCGGTCAGCGAGAACAGCCCGGCGCAGTCCGCCGGCTTACAGGGTGGCAGCCGCGAGGTGACGATTGATGATATGCCGGCCCGGATCGGCGGCGACATTATCGTGAGCTTCGACGGCCAGCCCGTCCCCACTTTCGACACGCTCGTCGGGTACGTCAATGAGGCCGCCGTCGGCCAGACGGTGACGCTGGGCATCCTGCGCGACGGCCAGATGATCACAGTGCAGGTCACGCTGGGCGGGCGCTCGCAGGTCAGCCGGTAACGCCAGCCTGCTCCCCTCAGAATCACAGCGAGCCTCCCGGTTGCGGAGGTTCGCTGTTTGTTACCGGTTGCGGCTTACACCCCCGGCGGTCCCTGCCGGATGCGGGCCAGCACAGCGTCCAGGTCGTAGCTGTCCCACATGGCCTCGATCCACCAGGTCGCGCCGGCCTCGGCCCACGGGCGGACGGCTGCCGTCGCTGCCGCGCGATCTTCGCCCGGCGTCAACCCCTCAACCACAATATCGAACGGCCCCGGCTCCATCCGGTTGGCCGCCACATATGCCTTGATCTGGCGAATATCCTCCGGCGTCGCGGGACGAAATCCGTGGCCCTCCCCTTCCATAATCATCGGCAGGACACCGTCGTAGCGCAGGGCGCGCTTCATAGACGCCGAGCGCGGCCAGGCCCCCACAACCCATGTCGTGATGCGCGGCTGCTGGACCGGCTTCGGCGGCGGCGGGAAGTCCGTCTCGCGGACATGGTAGTGCTTGCCGTCGTAACGGAACGGTTGGCCGCGCCACAGGCCGGTGAGGATGTCCAGTCCTTCGTCCAGCAGTTCGGCGCGGGTCTTGCGGTCGGTCTCCTCCCCGAATTCCTCATAGCCGGTATCCAGCGCGCCCAGCCCCACGGAAAGGATCACGCGCCCGCCTGACAGATGATCGAGTGTGGCCGTCTCGGCGGCCAGCTTCCAGGGGCGCATGCGCGGCAGCGGCGTGATCAGCGTGCCCAGCCGGATGCGCTCCGTACGCATAGCGGCGGCGGTCAGCGCCACCCAGGCATCGACACTCCACACACCTTCCCAGACGAAGAAGCCGTCCCAGCCAGCTTCTTCCGCTGCCTGTGCGTGCTGAACGGCGACGCGGGCATCCCCCCGCGGCAGCACAAACCCGTATTTCATGGCAGGAGGCTCCTTCCCTTTACTTCTCCGGCAGGGCGATGGCGAAGGCTTCGGCCAGGTTGCGGGCGGGCAGGACGGTCAGGCCGTCCGGCGCCGGCTCCTTGCGGCGGGTGCGCGGCACGACAATACGCCTGAAGCCGAGCTTGGCCGCTTCATTCAGCCGCAGCGGGAGCTGGCTGACGGCGCGCAGCTCGCCGCTCAGGCCGATCTCGCCGACAATCGCCAGGTCAGCGGGCACGGGACGATCCAGATAGCTGGAAGCAATAGCGGTCGCTACGGCCAGATCCGCCGCCGGCTCGTCAATCCGGAGGCCGCCAATGACATTGACAAAGATATCCTGCTCCGCCAGGCGGAAGCCCATCCGGCGCGTCAGGACGGCGGTCAGGAGCAGCAGCCGGTTGTAGTCAATGCCGTTGGCCGTGCGGCGGGCGTAGCCGAAGGTCGTCGTGCTGCTCAGCGCCTGCACCTCCACCAGCAGCGGACGTGTGCCTTCCAGCGTGACGGCAATAGTGCTGCCCGGCGCGTTGACCACCCGTTCCGCCAGGAATACTTCCGACGGGTTGGTGACCTCCACCAGGCCGCTGCTGCGCATCTCAAAAACGCCGACTTCGCTGGTCGCGCCAAAGCGGTTCTTGACGCTGCGCAGCAAGCGGTACGCCTGGAACGGATCGCCCTCCAGATAGAGCACCGTATCCACAATATGCTCCAGGACGCGCGGCCCGGCGATAGTGCCCTCTTTCGTGACATGCCCGACGATGAAGATGCCGATCCCCCGGCTCTTGGCCAGCTCGCGCAGACGGTTGGCGCACTCCCGCACCTGGCTGACGCTGCCGGCGGAGGAGTCCAGCTCCTCCGTAAACGTGGTCTGGATGGAGTCCACGACCAGTATCTGCGGGCTGACCCGGCCCACATGCTCGAAGATCGCGCCCAGATTAGTCTCCGTCACCAGGTAGAGGTCCTCCGGGCGCAGGTCCAGCCGCTCGGCGCGCATCTTGATCTGCTGGGCCGACTCCTCGCCGCTGACATAGAGCACCGGTCCGCAGCGATCGGCCATGCCGGAAGCGGCCTCCAGCAGCAGGGTGCTCTTGCCGATGCCCGGATCGCCGCCGATCAGGATGATACTGCCGGGGACAATGCCGCCGCCAAGCACACGCGAAAATTCAGCGATTGGCATCGGCAGGCGGAAGCCAGCATCGGCGCTGACCTCGCGCAATTTCTGCGGCACGGAGCGCGGCACGGCGGCGGGTCCGGCGGCGCGCCCCCTGCCCGGCGCCTCCTCGATCACCTCCACCATAGTGTTGAATTCGCCGCAATTCGGGCAGCGCCCCATCTGGCGCGGAGCTTCCCGGCCGCAGTTCTGACAAACGTACTTGGTCCGTGTTCTGGCCATCAGCAGCCCTCATCCAGTCGCGCTACCATCCCACCTTCACTCCTGCCCGGATTCCATCCGCTGCCGAAGCTGCTGGCGGAGCGTATCCAGCGGCAGTAGCTCGCCCTCCGGCGTCTCGTAGTACCAGTGCTCCCAGCCGTTACAGGACGGCGCGCCGCTGATCCAGGCTCCCATCTGGTGAATGGACCCGATGGCGCCGTCGGCCAGCCGCAGGGAGCCGTTGGCCAGCACGACAGCCGTGCGCTCGCGCTGCCTGTCGAAGTGGAGCATCTGTCCCGGCTGGAGCAGGCCGTTTTCCAGCAGGGCGGCAAACGGGATGCGCGGCGCGCTGCGCTTTGAAGGCAGCCGGCCCAGGACAACATCATCCGTCACCAGCGGGGGCGCGACAGCGTCCAGGCGCGCCCCCGCCGCCCGAACGTATTTCTCTTCCCGCTCAATACCGATGTAATGGCGGCCAAGCCGCCGGGCCACGACGCCAGTTGTCCCTGTCCCGAAGAAGGGGTCCAGCACCACGTCACCGGGGTTGGTGCTGGCCAGAAGGATGCGGTACAGGAGCGCTTCCGGCTTCTGGGTGGCGTGGAGCTTCTCGCCGTCGATGGTCAGCCGCTCGCTCCCGGTACAGAGCGGCAGCTCCCAGTCGCTGCGCATCTGCTTGCCCTCGTTGGCCGCTTTCATAGCGTGGTAGTTGAAGGTGTAACGCTTTTGATCGCGCGATTTCTTGCACCACAACAGCGTCTCGTGAGCGTTGGTGAAGCGCACGCCGCGGAAATTGGGCATAGGGTTGGAGTTATGCGTCAGCAGGCCATTTGCCAGCGCGAAGACATGGTTGCCGTCTACGGCCACCTCGTAGAACTCGCGCAGCGTGCCCTGCGAAATCGCTTTGATACGCAGGGGACGCAGCGCGCCTTCCAGAATGGCGCGGGTGGTATGCGAGGTCCAGACTGAATACGGCTGCCTGTAATCTTGTTGCACCGCAGCAATGGCGCTCCGCGCGCCGACAAAAGCGCCAACAGCCTCGTCCATGTCCTGGCTGTCAACAGTCGTCGGCAGATCAAACTGTTTGAGGGTCAGCAGGACATCGCCTTCGTTCAGTTCATCCGCGCGGCGATAGACGATTTCGCCGTCACACAGCACCGGAAAACGATGCTCATCGCTGCACTCGACATGGCTGCCATCTTCCATCAGCAGCCGCTTGCCGCGTTGTTTGGCCGCCTGCTTCTGCCAGCCTATGACATTAACCCAGGTGAATTGCCCCTGTTCATCATAGGAAGGCAGTTTCACCGGGTTACTGTCCAGCGAAAGCCGGGCCAGGTCTTTGAGTGAGGAGACAATCGGGACATCGTTGAGCAGCGCGTACAGTTGGGTGTCGCCCGAGAGACACTTTATCCACACCACGTCATTGAGAAACCAGTACCCGAGGTCCTGCAGGATGCTGCCGACGCGATAGATATTGTGGTAGGAGCCGATCACCCACAGCGTGCCGGTGTCGCTCAGGACGCGGCGGCAGGCGGTCAGCCATTCGCGGGTGAACTGGTCGTAACCGGCCAGATCATCGAACCGGTCCCAGGAGTCATCGACGGCGTCCACCATCGTCAGGTTGGGCCGGATCAGCGCCTGGCGAAGCTGGAGGTTGTACGGCGGGTCGGCGAAGATCAGATCGGCGCAGCCTTCCGGCAGTTGTGCGAGGACCTCCCGGCAGTCGCCCTGGTAGATATGGTCGAGCTTCAGGGCGGGATCGGTCATGGCGTATCATCCAGGGCCGCCAGGCCGCAGGCTACCGCCTGAGCATGAGTGGCTTCTTCCACCGCCCCGGCCCGCCAGGCCGCCCGCAGCTCTTCCACCGTCATCCAGCGCACCTCAATCTCCTCGGTCGGCTCCAGCGCCTGCTCGCCCGCCAGATAGGCCCCCCGCGCCAGGACGACGCTCATGCGCATATCGCCGCGCGGAGCGAGCAGAGTGAAGCTCCCCACCACCTCAAACGATCGCGCCGCGCAGCCAGCCTCCTCCAGCAGCTCCCGCCGGGCGGAGACTTCCGGCGCTTCGCCGTTCTCCAGGTAACCGGCGGGCAGCTCCAGCGTCCAGGCGTCCACGCCGTAACGATACTGGCGGACCAGGGGGACACGGCCATCATCGGTCACGGCTAAGACGGCAACCCACGAGCGCATCTGAATCATGAAATAGTCGTCGATGACCACGCCGTTCGGCAGACGGACCTGCTCCATCCACACCGACACCCAGGGCGGGCAATCCAGCAAGGTGCGGCGGTCGAGCCGCCGCCAGCGCCTGCTCACGCGCTCCCCCTTGCATCGACATCCTGGCTCATAGACCTCTCCCGGTGGATAGTCCGGGGCATCGCGATGCCGCTCCCGCGCCGTGCGCGGGAAGCTCCTCCGGCTCAGGGCACCTGTGTCTCCAGAAACTGCTGCGGGTCCACCCACTCGCCGTTGACGGTCACCTCCCAGTGGATGTGCGGCCCGCTGCTGCGGCCGGTGCTGCCGCTAATGCCGATCACCTGCCCCTGGCGGACCATCTGGCCGCGCGTCACGTGAATCTCAGAGAGGTGGGCCAGCCCGGAATACACGCCCCAGCCGTGATCGATCAGGACATAATTGCCGCGCACATCCAGCCGCTCAGCGAGGACGACGCGCCCCGCCGCCGGGGCCAGCAGCGGCGTGCCCGCCGGCCCGCGCAGGTCCACGCCGGTGTGCCGGCCCCACAGCGACTCGTTATACAACCGCCACGCGCCAAACGGCGACGTGAATTCGGAATCCAGCGGCTTGATAAAACCCTTTTGATCCCAGTAATGGATGCGCGTCACGACATCGACCAGCGCAGCCAGCCGGGCGCGTTCGGCGCGGTCCGTCTCCGGCTCCAGCAGGTAGCCGAGATCGTTGGAGACAGTGACATCCTGGCGCAGGAATCCGGCATCCCGCACGATAACCTGCCCCTGCCAGGTCTCGCGGGAACGATCGTCATACAATACGGTGATCTCCAGCGGATAAGTGTCCGGCTTCTGCTCCATATTGACGGCCAGCAGTCCGTTCCAGACCGGGTTCGCCCTGTTTCCGGACTGGTAGAAGTCGATAAGGCGATCCAGGAACTGCGCCTGTACCCCGACGATGTCCGCGCCGGTGACCCTCACCACGCCCATCCCGCCCTGCTCAAGAGCGTCAAACGCCAGGCTCACGGTGAAGTTCAGTGACGGGCCTGAATCAGCCCGGGCCAGCGGTGCCCACAGGCCCAGCACAACAAGCCCGACCACCATCAGCACGCACAGTCTGTGATATGTTCGCATACGCACCGTACCAATCGCTCATCCTGCCGGTGACCTTCCAACGGGCCTGAGTATAACGCAAACTGGGTATCGGCAAAGGCGGGGAAACTGCGCTTTCATTGTGAAGCGTTTCCCGATATAGCAGGTAAACATCAGTGCAAAATCTACAGAAATATGATAAAGTGATGCCGCACTGCTTTCCTCGCCTGTTGTACGCAAAGGAAAGAGACGTTTATCGCCCAAACAATCACCACGTATCACTGCCTCATCACCACCGTTGCGGAACTCGGTATTCAGGACACCTGTACCCAATACGATGTCCCATAGAACAAAGGGGGAATTTGTCCTATGAAAGCACCTAAGCTGTTAATCGCTGTGGGTACGCTTCTTCTGCTGCTGGCTGTGGGGACGCTGGTTGTCACCGGGCAGGGCGGCGAGGAAACCCCTATCGTGACAACAGCCAGCAGAGCCGTAGGCGTGGGCACGTATGTTGCCGCCGAAGCCTATGGCCTCCCGGCGGGCGCTGACCCCGCCGAACAGCCAGCCCAGGCGATTATCCTGCCTTACGGCATTTACCCCGCCATGGGCCTGATGGCGATCGAAGACTTTCAGCAGCCAGAATCGGCCGCCCCGGGCTTCACCTTCGCATGGAGCCTGACCCCGGCGGAAGATTCGTCGGCGACACTGCTCGCTGACGGCGTCGTCGCCATCTTCATGGCCGATGTGCCCGGGCAGTACAGCCTCACGCTGACCGCCACGGATGCCAACGGCAATACAGGCGAAAAAACCTGGGTCGTGACCGCCTCGAACTATGTCGGCAACGGCTTCCTCCATCCTGATAAGGCCAGAGATGAATGTCTCGAGTGCCATGATGACAAACTGGAAGGCTGGTCATCGACCGGCCATGCGATAGCGTTGAGCGCCGGCCTTGACGGAGAATACGACCACTTCGGCCCGAGCTGCGTGAGTTGCCACAGCACCGGCTACAACACAATGGCGACCGCTGTCAACGACGGCTTCGACGATCGGGCAGCCGCAGCGGGCTGGACCTTCCCGGAGACGCTTGAACCGGGCAACTGGGACGCCATGGTGGCTGAATTCCCGGATGTCGCCGCGCTGGCGAATGTCCAGTGCGAAGCCTGCCACGGCCCCGGCGAAGCCCATATCTTCGACTCCAGCCGCCGCGACCGGATGATCTCCACCGGGCTGGAGTACGGCGTGTGCGCGCAGTGCCACGCTGAGGAACCCTACAACCTCATCCCGCAGCAGTGGGAGCTGAGCGGCCACGCGGACAAGAACGCCATGGCCTTCACCTACCCCATCGGTGAGGAAGAGGCCGAATGTGTCCGCTGCCACAGCGGCGCGGGCTATATCGACTACCTCAACGGGGTATCCGTCGAAGATACGCGCACCAACTACCAGGTGATCACCTGCGCCGTCTGCCACGATCCGCACGACGGCTCCAACCCCAGCCAGCTCCGCGTCTTTGACTCGGTCACGCTGCCGGACGGTCTGGAAGTCGCCGAAGCTGGCCCGGCGGCGACCTGCATGGGCTGCCACAACAGCCGCGTCGATCCGGTCGCATCGGTTGAGGGGGCTGCTTCTGGCGGCTACTTCTCCACCCCGCACTACTCCACCGCGGCTGAGCTGATGAACGCCACCGGCGGCTACACCTGGGGCCTGACCCTGCCGACCAGCACGCATGGCCGCGTGGTGGACGATAGCTGCATTAGCTGCCATATGGCTAACTCGCCCGACCAGGACACTGTCGGCGGGCATACCTTCGCCATGGTCAGCCCGGTCGATGGCGCTGAGAATGTCGCCGTCTGCCAGCACTGCCATGACGGCGCGACCAGCTTCGCCTTCGAGGCCCGGCGCGACTACGACGGCGACGGCGTCATCGAGACGAATCAGGATGAAGTCGCCGGCCTGCGCGAGCTGCTCGCCGGGGCGCTCACCGAACAGGGCGTCGGCATTCTGGATCACTATCCGTACTTCACGCTTCCAGAAGGCGCCGGCGCTGATCTGTACGGCGCTGTCTACAACTTCAAGTTCACCGCGAGCGGCGGGACGGCCGTGCACAACCTGCGCTATGTCGTCTCCCTGCTTCAGCTCAGCTATGAGCGGCTGACCGGCGAGCCGGTGCCGAACGCGGTCATCCTCGCTCCAGCCATGTAGATCGCCACGGGAGGGACGGGCTGCGCTGGCGGCTCGCCCCACCGGACAACCCGTTCGCCCCCGGACTTGTGCAAGTCCGGGGGCGAATTTTTGGCAAGACCTCATAACGTACTATAATAACTTCATCAGCTCTGTTGACCTCTGTCCCTGAAATCTATCTGACAAGGGCGGTGACCATGAACCGGCTTCGCATGTTCTTTTCATCCACCCCTGAAGGCAGAAAGCAACGGCGCAGGGCGCTGCCATACGCCTTGTTCGGGGTGGCCCTTGTGTTCGTCTTGCTGGCTATTCCCCCCGCCTGGGAGTACACCAACTCCACCCAGTTCTGCGGGGAAACCTGCCACACCATGCCGCCGGAATATCAGACTTACCTCGTCTCCCCCCATGCTCGCGTCCCCTGTGTGGACTGCCATATCGGGCGCGGCCTGCTGATCGAGCAGGCCATTCGCAAGACCGGCCATATGCGGCTGGTCTGGGCGACGCTCACCAACAGCTACGAATACCCGATCATGGTCAGCAGCATGCGCCCGGCCCGCGACACCTGCGAGCTGTGCCACTTCCCGGAGAAGTTCTCCGATGACAGCCTGCGCCAGATCAACCACACCCGCGAGAATGTCGATAATACGCCGTACAGCATCTATCTCCTGATGCACACCGGCGGCGGCACCTCCCGCGAAGGGCTGGGATACGGCATTCACTGGCATACTGAGAACCAGATCGAATACATTGCAACCGACAGGCTCGACCAGACCATCCCCTGGATACGGGTGACCGCCCCCGATGGGACCCAGACGGAATACGCCACGACCGATCCGGAGTTCGATCCGGCGGCGCTGAACCAGGCTGAGATCAGGGAAATGGACTGCATGACCTGCCACAACCGGATTTCGCACCTGATCGAATCCCCGCGCACGCTGGTGGAAGGCGCCCTGTCCCGCGGCGATATTCCGCGCGATATCCCGAACATCCTCTATGTGGCGGAGCGCGCGATGGCCGCCCCTTACAAGACTACGGAAGAAGCTCACGAGGGCCTCGCCGCCATCGAAACGTACTATCAGGAGAACTACCCGGACTTCATCAGCCAGAATGAGGGGACGCTGACGCAGACCATCGCGCAGTTGCGCGAGCTGTGGGATGCCAACAACTACGTTGAGCAGGAGCTGAACTGGCAGACCCACCCCGATAATATCGGCCATAAGGACTGGCCGGGCTGCTTCCGCTGCCACGATGGCCGCCATGTCAGTGCGGCGGGCGCGGTTGTCCGGCTGGAGTGCAACCTGTGCCATGCCATCCCGCAGGTTGTCCGGCCCACCGATATCGAGCCAATGCTGCCCCTGACCACCGGTCTGGAACCGGAGTCGCACCTGGACAGCACGTGGATCAGCCGCCATCATAACGAGTTCGACCGCTCCTGCGCCAACTGTCACACTGTCGAGAATCCGGGCGGCACGAGCGACACCAGCTTCTGCTCCAACAGCGCCTGTCACGGCGAGGAGTGGCGCTTCGCCGGGTTTGACGCCCCCGCTCTGGCGCTGGAAATGGGCCTGATCCAGCAGACGGCCGGCGGCGAAGAGGGTCCCGCCGCGCTGCCGGAGACGCTGACCTATCAGGAGATACGGCCGATACTGGTCGCCGAATGCGGCGAATGCCACGGGGAGAACCCGACCGCCGGGCTGAAGGTCACCGACTACGCCAGCCTGATGATCGGCGGGCGGGATGGCGCGGTCATCGTGCCGGGCGATCCGGAAGCCAGCCCGATCTTCGCGGTGCTGGACCAGCGGCATTTTGGCGCTCTGACCTCCGTACAGCTCGCGCTGGTGCGCCAGTGGGTGCTGGCCGGGGCGCTGGAAGGCGCACCAGCCGGGCCAGCGGCATCGGCAGCCCCGACTTACGAGACTGTGGGGCCAGCCCTGACGGAAACCTGCGGGAGATGCCACGGCGGCGACCGGCCGCGCAGCGGCCTTGATGTGACCTCTTACGCCACCCTGCTCGCCGGCGGCCGCGACGGCGCCGTGATCACCCCCGGCGATCCCGATGACAGTCTCATCTTCGAGGTGCTGGCGGAGGGTCACTTCGCCGAGTTGAGCGCCGATCAGATGCAGATGCTCCGCGACTGGGTCGCCGCTGGCGCGCCAGAAGCCGCCGGCTCAGCAGCATCGGCGGAGCCGGCAGCCTCCTCCGGCGAACCGACTTACGCCGACCTCCAGCCGATCCTGACGGAAACCTGCGGCGAGTGTCACAGCGGCGACCGACCGCGCAGCGGCCTTGACGTGACCTCCTACGCCACCCTGCTCGCCGGCGGCCGCGACGGCGCCGTGATCATCCCCGGCGATCCCGATGACAGCCTCATCTTCGAGGTGCTGGGGGAAGGTCATCGCGCCGAGCTAAGCCCCGACCAGATGCAGATGCTCCGCGCCTGGGTTGCCGCTGGCGCGCCGGAGTGACAATCGGGCCGGGACAGGGCGTCAGCGCGTGTGGCACACCTGTTACGGCCGTGCATTATTGTAATGCCTGAGTAGGGAGTATCGTCGCTCGACAACCTGTCGCCGATCGGGCTACAATGGGACTGTCACCATACGGTGATCTGTACACCCGTTTCCTATTTAATCGAGGGACCGACCATTTGGGGGGAGGTTCATCTATGCGACTGCGACTGCTGATGATCGGTCTGGTCTTCTGCGGGCTGGCGCTGACGCTCCCGATAAGCCTGATCGCTGCCCAGGGTGGCGGCGGTGGGCAGTTTGTTGGCGGGGCGGAATGTTCGACCTGCCATCGCAGCCTGGTCCGCGGCCATGCCGGCACATTCCATGCCCTGGCCCTGCAAAACACACAAACAGACAAAGCCCCGATTCTGGCCGACTTCAGCCAGGGTGAAGACCTGCGCACTGTACAGTTCCCCGGTGAGAGCACGCCCCGGCCCTTCACAGCGGCCGATATCGCCTACGTTATGGGTGCCGGTCGCTATGCTCAGAGCTACCTGTACGAGGTCGAGCCAGGCCAGTATATGGTCCTCCCGGCGCAGTGGAGCACGGTGGATGGAAGCTGGCGGGCTTTCTCGCAGGCCGGACGGTGGCCCGACCCCGCCTATGACTGGGCGAACAACTGCGCTTACTGCCACACGACCGGCTGGGATGTCGCGGAGAATACCTGGGTAGAGGACGGCGTGCAGTGCGAGATGTGCCACGGGCCAGCCGCTGAGCACGTCACCCTGGCCAATGAGAACCGGCGCCGCCCCAGCAGCGAGGAGCTGTCCGCTATTCGAGGGGCGATCTACAACCAGCCCGATCCGCAGGTCTGCGGCCAGTGCCACAACAGCGGTATGTCGGCGGACGGATTCCCCTACCCGACCAGCTACCGGCCCGGCGACACCCTGGCCGATGCCTACACGCTGAACATGCCTGGCCCGGACTCGACGCACTGGTGGCGGACAGGTCACGCCGCCGAGATCGCCATGAACTACAACGAATGGCTGACTTCGGCCCATAGCGCCCTCCCCGCTACGCTGATGGAGTACGAGTACGCCAGCGATGAATGTCTGCGCTGTCACAGCGGCGACTACCGCTACAACCAGCGCGTGCTGAGCTGGTTCGCTGAGGACCTCCTGGATGGCCAGCCGCCCGCGCCGGTCACGCTGGAGAACGCCCGGATCGGCATCGCCTGCCAGACCTGCCACAACCCGCACAGCGAAGAGGAGTACGCTTTTTATCTGGTCAACGAGCCGTACCCCCTGTGTGTGGAGTGCCACAGCAATCAGGGCATCGAGGGGTATATTCACCACCCCAACCGGGAGATGTTCGAGGGCCTGAGCCTGGACCCGGCCATCGTGGGGATTCCATCGCCGCACTTCACGGCGGAGGGCGGCCCGGATTGCGTCACCTGCCACATGAGCCGCCTGCCCGCCGGGGCGGATACGCGGGCCAGCCACGCCCTGCGGCCCATCCTGCCCGGCGCACCGCATGAGCTGGAAGTCACCGGCGGGTGCACCTCCTGCCACGACACCATGACCACGGTGCAGATGGCGATCTTCATCCACGAAACGCAGCGCAACACGCGCGAGCGCACCGCCCTCGCCCGCGCCGCAATGACCGAAGAATCGCCCGCCTGGGTCGATATCGCCCTGAGCACCATCGAGGGCGATGGCAGCGGCGGCCTGCATAACGTCACCCTCACCGCCTCCATGCTGCAGGCAGTCGAGAATGAGCTGGGGCTGACCCAGCCGGTAGGGGCCGGCGTCCATCCCTCCGACACGCCGCCGCCAGCGTGGGTCGAGCTGCCGATCGTCGGCAGAGTGGAAGGGCTGACCGTCGGGCCGTTCATCTTCCTCGCGCTTGCCTTCCCTGTCCTGCTGGTCCTGGGCCTGTTCGTTATCCAGCGGGGCCGGTGGCAGATTCTGGGCGTGATCTTCCTGCTCGGGGCGACCGGCGTGCTGATGGCCCTGCTCGTGATGTTCTTCCCGCCGGCGGGGCCGGCTTCGGCCACCGGCAGCGATAGCTACTGTATGCTCTGTCACGCCGCCGATCAGGTTTACACCCTGGCCGATGGCACTACGCTCTCCCTCTACGTCGATACGGAGGCGATGGAAGCGTCGGTGCACGGCGTGGACAGCAGCACGGGGCGCCTGGGCTGTGTGGACTGTCACGGCCTGCATGCTTACCCGCATACCGCGCCGCCTGACACCCTGCGGGCCTATCGGATGCAGATGTCGGCCATCTGCGCCGACTGCCATAAGGACTCGCTGGCGCACTACGAAGCGGTGCTGAAAGAAAATATCGCGGTCGGCTGTGCCGACTGCCACAGCGCGCATGAGGTCCAGCCGGCGAACTCGCTGTACACCGGCCCGGCCCTGCCCCTGCCGACTGAGACGCCTATCCCGCCCGCCGGGGGGTAAGCTGCCGGCCTGCGCCCCGCAAAGGGAAAAGGCCGCAGCCGGGACAGATGGGGAGTTTGAGATAGCGGCGAAGACAGGTGATCTACAGGGACAAGGGGCTTAAGCCCCTTGTCCAGATTCTGGCGCCGCCCTTCTGCATAAATTGAGGGAGACTCATGAAACCTGCTACCCTGTTCAGCACTTACAGTATCGTCGCCCGCGACCCCGCAACCGGCCAGATCGGCGCCGCCGTCCAGACGCACCAGATGGCCGTCGGGAGTATGGTCCCCTGGCTGGAGCCGGGGGTCGGCGCGGTAGCCACCCAGTCGCTGGTCAACGTCCGCCTCGGCCCGCTGGGGCTGGCTATGATGCGGGAAGGCGTGCCGCCGGATCGTGTCATCGCCGCGCTGGTAGCCTCCGACCCGGAAGCCAGCCGGCGACAGGTGGGTCTCATTGATGCGCAGGGGCGGGCCGCCGCCTGGACAGGCGATGGCTGCATCCGCGAGGCCGCCCACCAGACCGGCGAAAACTTCAGCGTGCAGGCCAATATGATGACCCGGGCAACCGTGATCCCGGCCATGGTCGGGGCCTTCCAGAGCGCGCCGGGCGACCTGGCGGCGCGGATGCTGTCCGCCCTGCAGGCGGCCCAGGCCGAGGCCGGCGATATCCGGGGGATGCAGTCAGCGGCGCTCAAGGTGGTCCCGGCCAGTCACGATCTGCACGCCGTGTACGACCTGCGCGTAGATGAGCACGAAGACCCGATCACCGAGCTGGGCCGGCTGGTGCGGCTGCGCTACGCCCAGTTGATCGATCAGCAGGGCTACGAAGCCCTCGCGTCCGACCAGTACGAACGGGCGCTGGACCTGTGGGCGCAGGCGCGCGAACAGGCGCCGGAGCTGGAAGAAATCCCTTACTGGCAGGCGATCACGCTGGCCGATGACCGCGGCGACGTGGAAACAGCGGTACAGCTTCTGGACGGGATGCTGGCCGCCGATCCGCGCCGTGGACACTGGCTGGACCTGATCGAGCGGCTGGCGGCCTGCGGGCTGTTCAAGGATGCCGACCGGGCCGCGGCGCTGCTCAAGGCCCTCCGCTAGAAAGATGGCAGCAGGGAGTGGGGAATCGGGAGCAGGACCCTGTGCGCGTGCCCCGGCGCGCCGCGCCATCCCCTCTCCATCGAAAAAATGAGGGGGGGGCCAGGAGGTGAGGCTGGCCCCACCCCCTACTCCCCCTGCAGCGCCTCCCATTCGTGCATCGCGGCGTCAAGCTCAGCCTCGGCGCGGGTGTACTCTTCGCCGAGCCGGTGCACGCGGGCGGCGTCACCCGCCGCGCTGGCCTCCCCGATCTCGCCGCTGAGGTTGACCAGTCGGATATCGAGATCCTCGATCAGATTCTCCAGCAGGGTGAGGCGCTGAGCGCGCTGGTAGGGCGTCAGGCGGGCCTGCTCCCCTGACTGCCCGTTGAATTCCTTCTTCTCCGCTGGCTGCATTTTGCCGCGAGGCCGATCCCGCCTGGCGCGGGAGTCGGAGCGGATATCAGCGCGCTCCGCCGGCCGGTTGGGGCCGGTGCCCACTTCCGGCGCCTTGCCGTCGCGCAGCGCCACATAGGCGGAGTACGATCCCTCGAATACGATCATCTCGCCGGGCCGGGCCACCCAGATTTGCGTCGCCAGCGCGTCAATCAGGTAGCGGTCGTGGCTGACCATGAGAATCGTGCCTTTGAACTCGCTCAGCACAGCCTCCAGTATCTCCTGGCTGGGGATGTCGAGATGGTTGGTCGGCTCATCCAGCAGCAGGAAGTTGGCCCCGCTGAGCGACAGCTTGGCCAGGGCCAGCCGTCCGCGCTCCCCGCCGGAAAGCGTGCTCACCGGGCGGAAGACGTCATCCCCCTGGAACAGAAACGTCGCCAGGTAGCTGCGGGCTTCGCTCATCTGCATCGGGCGGACGGTGAAAAGCTCGTCCAGCAGCGTGTTGGCGGGGTTCAGCTCCTCGTGGGCCTGGGCGAAGTAGCCGATCTGCACGCCCGCGCCCAGCTTGAGCCTGCCCTCGCGCGGAGCCAGCCGGCCCAGGATGGTCTTGAGAAAGGTCGTTTTGCCCGCCCCGTTCGGCCCGATCAGAGCGGCGATCTCGCCCCGGTACAGCGTGATGTCGGGCACGGTGAACAGCGTCGCGCCGTCCGGGTAGCCCACGCCCAGCGCCTGCGTCATCAGCACCTTGTCCCCGCTGCGCAGCGCCGCCTCCAGCCGGATGCGCATACGCGCCTCGTGCTTCGGCGCGGCGAGCAGGCTGCTTTCGCCCCGCCCGGCGACAAGCGACATATCGCCGCGCAGGGCCTGCTCCAGCCGGGTCAGGTTGCCCTTAGATTTGCCCAGCACCATCGTCTCCAACCGGCGCAGCCGGCCTTTGGCCTGGCTGGTATTCTGGCCGGCGATATTGCGACGGATATAGTCCAGCTCTTTCTCGATGAATTCCTGCTGGCTCTGGTAGTCTTTGCGCCGCCGGTCGTGGCGCCCCTCGCGCTGGAGGGCGTAATGGCTGTAGTTGCCCCGGTAAACTTCCAGTTGGCCGAAGGCCATCTCCCAGATAGTCGTGATCAGGCGATCCATGAAGTAACGGTCGTGGCTGACGATCAGGACGGCCCCGTCGAACGCCTTGAGGAAGCCCTCCAGCCATTCCACCGCGTCAATATCGAGATGGTTGGTCGGCTCATCCAGCACCAGCAGATCGGGCGCTTCCAGGAGCAGCCGGCCCAGCAGGGCGCGGGTACGCTCGCCGCCAGAGAGCTTCGTCAGCGGGCGGTCGTATTCGTCCGGCGTGAAACCCAGGCCGGTCAGGACCATCTTGATCCGGTGTTCGTATTCAAAGCCGCCGGCGTGCTCGTAACGCCCCTGCAAGTCGCCGTAGGCGCTGATCAGATCGGGGTCGTTTTCGTGCGACACCATCTGCTCTTCCAGCTCCGCCAGGCGGGCTTCCATCTCGCGCAGGTTGCCGAACACGCTGAGCATTTCATCGTACAGCGCCTGATCGCCGGTCAGCTCAGGTCGCTGCGGCAGGAAGCCCATAGTCAGGCCGCGGGCGCGGGTGATGCTCCCGGCGGAGGGCGTATCCAGCCCGACGATCAGGTTGAGCAGCGTGGTCTTACCCACCCCGTTGGAGCCGACCAGGGCGATCCGCGCCCCGCGCGGGATGCTGGCATTGACGCCCCCGAAGATATCGCTGGCGCCGAAGCTCCTGGCGACATTAGAAAGGGTGACGAGTGACATACTGTGTTTCCCTGTTCAACGGGGCGGCGCCCCGCTAAATGGCGCGCGGACAAACGCGGAAGCTAAAACAGACAGGCGAGACAGAGCATACAACAAAAAAGGGGCAGTAGCTAAAAAGAGACCGGGCAAAACAGGATGAAGGGGAGCGCCGGCATCGCTATCGGCGCCATACATCCCGGCCGGGGGAACAGGGCGGCCCTGAGGCGGCGCGCCGATCGGCCGCCCGCGCGGGCCGTTTATTGTGAAGGTGCGCCCCCCCTCCACAGCGCATACAGCCTGCCGGGTTCATTCGTGAACACGCCGTCCACATCCATCAGAGCTGCCCGCCGCAACTGCTGCACGTCGAGGGTCGATTCTGCCAGCGTGCTGGATAGCACGTAGCACCCATGCGAATGCGCCTCCTGGACCATCTCGAGGGTGATATCGCCCGGCCACGCGAACAGCACATCGGAATGCGGGGCCGGGGAGCGGGTAATATCATCCAGCGAAGCATGCCGGAAGCACAGGGTGGGCAGGCGCGGCTCAAGGCGCTTGACCGCCTGAATCGCCTCGCATATCCCGGATATGATCAGGACATCATCCATGCGGCCGGCTTCCCGGATCAGCGCGACTACAGCCGCCTCAATGCCCGGGCTGGTCGCCGCGCTGGCTTTCATCTCAATCACCAGCCCGACCCGGCCGGCTGTCAGGTCCAGGACCTCGCGCAGGGTGGGTATTCGCTGCCCGGCAAATGCCGGACCCATCCAGCTCCCGGCATCAAGCTCCTGCAGCTCCGCGAGAAGCCGTGTCTCGACCGGGCCTGTGCCGTCAGTGGTGCGATCCAGCGTATCATCATGAATGACGACAATCTGGCCGTCAGCCGTCTGCCGGACATCCAGCTCGACAAAATCCGCCCCCTGGCTGATCGCCCCTTCAAAGCCGATCAGCGTATTTTCCGGCATCTCCAGCAGGATCCCCCGGTGGGCGATGATCCACGGGCGGGCGAATCGTCTGAGCATGATCTGCCTTTCATTCTCACTGCGTCACAACATCGGTTACGTCACGCAGCCAGTCGCCAACAGTCCCGATCGCGACCGTCAGGATCGCCAGGGCGATGCCGGGCATCGCCGCCAGCCACCAGGCCGAGTTCAGGTAGTCGCGCCCCTCGTTGATCATATTCCCCCAGGAAGGCGTGGGGGGCTGCACGCCGATCCCCAGGAAACTGAGGCCGCTTTCCAGCAGAATGATGCGGTTGAGGTTCAGGGTTACCAGCACGAATACCGGGGAAAGCAGGTTGGGCAGCAGATGAGTGGTCATGATATGCCAGTGACTGCCCCCCAGCGCCCAGGCAGCGAGAAAGAACTCCCTCCCCCGCAGAGACAGGACAGTCCCCCGGACGACGCGGGTGTAGTAAGGCCAGGTGGAAAGCGCAGCTATGCCGATCAGGACCGCCAGCGACCTGCCCAGGACCAGCGCCACCGCCACCGCCAGCAGGATGAACGGCAGCGACAACTGAACATCGACGAGGTACATGATGAACTGGTCGGCCCAGCCGCGGACATAGCCGCTGATCACGCCCAGGAAGGTGCCGACGACCATCCCGATCATGGTCGATACAAACCCGATAAGCAGCGATATCCGGCCGCCGTACAGGATCCGCGTGAAAATATCCCGCCCGGTTGCATCGGTGCCCAGCGGGTATTCCCAGGAACCGGCTTCGCTCAGCCAGGGAGGAGGCTGCAGGCGGTGCCGGAGGTTGATCGCGTTCGGATCGAGAGGAGAGACCAGGTTGGCGAATACCACCAGGCCGACAATCACGGCAAGCACAATGAAGCTGATGTTAACCGCGGGCGTCGATTTACGTTTCCAGGTCTTCACCAGCAGCCGCCACCAGGGCGAGCCTGCCGAAGCCTGTGCGTTGCGTACGGGTGTTGTGAGTTCTGACATAATGGCTAACTCGCCCGGATGCGCGGATCGATGAGGATATAGGTGGAATCAATGAGCAGGTTGGTGAGGCTGAATGCTATTGCCGAGATCAGGACGATTGTCTGGATGACCGGGTAATCCCTGGCGCCGATCGATTGTACCGCCAGCAGTCCGATCCCCGGCCAGGCGAAAACCGTCTCCACGATTGCTGCGCCGCTGATCAGCCCGGCGATCTGCAGGCCGATGATAGTCACCACCGGGATCAGCGCGTTCCGCAGCGCGTGGACGAAAATCACCCGCCACTCGCGCAGGCCCTTCGCCCGGGCCGCGTTGATGTACGTCTCGTTCAGGACTTCGAGCATTGAAGAGCGGGTCAGCCGGATCAGGAAGGCGAGCGGATAAATCGTGAGCGTGATTGTCGGCAGGATCAGATGGGCGAACGTATCCCGCCCGAAGGTCGGCGTCAGCCTCAGGCTAACGCCGAAGATAAGAATCAGCGCGATGCCGATGAAGAAGCTCGGCATGGCCTGCCCGGCCAGGCTGAAGGTCATAATTGCGCGGTCAGTGAAGCCGTTCCTCCGGCAGGCCGCCCACACTCCCAGAGGTATTGACAGAAAAACCGACAGGATAAACGACGGTATCCCCAGCTCCAGCGTGGCCGGGATACGTTCGGCGACGACATCGAGGGCCGGCCGGCTATACGCCAGCGAAGTCCCGAAATCGCCCCGCACCAGGTTGCTCAGGTAGATAATGTACTGCGTCGAGACGGATTCATTAAGCCCCAGGGCATCCTTCAATCGGGCGTAGTCTTCCATGGTGGCAGTCTGCGGCAGCATCAGCGCGACCGGATCGCCCGTCAGCCGTCCCAGGACGAACGTCAGGGTCACGACACCCCACAGCGTGAGGAAGGTACGAAGCAGGCGGACAGTAAATTGATTCATCGGCAGATATCCAAATGGAAACCGGCGACGTAACCAGGGGATCAGTTACGCCGCCGGAGCATGTAAGCGCCCTGCTACAGGCTAAAATTATGCGGACGCAGGTCAATCAGGGAATCCAGGCGTGGGTGCCAGGTAACTCCGTCCCGGACGCCGAAGATGTCCACGTTCTGATAAAGCGGCGAGAGCGGCAGATCGTTCTCAAAAATCTCCACTATCCGCCGGAAGTCCGCATAACGCTGGCTCTGGTCGAGGGATTGGCTCGCTCGCAGAATCAGCTCGTCGAATTCCGCCGAAGGCCGGTAGTAGGTTGTGAACAGCCCTTCTGATGCCCAGTTCTCGAAGAAGAACTGCGCATCGGCCTCACTCCCGAAGCTCTGAAGGTTGGTCATGACTTCGCCGGCGAAGTAAAGATCGAGATACCCCGCGGTCTCCATCGGGTCAAGGTTGATGTTGAGGCCGATCTCCCGCCACATCTGATCAATAGCCGACGAAACGAGCGCGTCGTTAGCGTAGTACCCGCCCGTGAACTGGAAGTTGATCGGTTCGCCGGCGTAGCTGCTGGCCTCCAGCGCCGCCCGCGCCGCATCAGGATCGTAGCGGATGAAGGAACGCTCCGGATCGAAGCCGAACGTTGTCGGCAGCAGGAAATCGGTCATGGCCCGGGAACGCCCGCTCCACAGCTCATCGACGATCAGGTCGCGATCGATCGCCAGCGTCATGGCCCGCCTGACGTTGACATCGGCGGTCGGCCCCTTCACCGTATTGAACAGATTGAGGATATAGCCCTGGACACGGGTGCTCACCGCGTTCACCCCGGCGGCGGCATCCAGGATGGTGATCTGGTCGGCCGGGACCTGCGTGATCAGGTCAACCTCGCCCGTCTGCAGCGCGCCAATGCGGGTTGAGGGTTCCGGGATATAGCGCACGATGACCTGGCTGGCCGCCGGCATGCCTTCCCAGTACTCGCTGTGCCGATCGAGGACCATGCGATCGTCAGCCCGGAACTCAACCACCTTATACGGTCCGGCGCCAATGGGTCGGGTCATCAAAGCCTCGGCGCCGAGCGCCTCTGATCCGGCGCGGGGGATGATGCTCGTCCAGTAGGAAGTCAGGCGGAACGGCAAAAGCGGATCGGTATTGACCGATGTGAACGTCACCTCGAGATCATCAGTTTCTTCGACCCTGGCTATAAACCGCTTCATGTTTGCGGAGAACGCCGATTCGTTGGCCGGGTCCAGCAGCCGGCCAAAGCTGTACACAACATCATCGGCCGTCATCACGCTGCCATCGTGGAAGACAACGCCTTCCCGCAGTTTGAAGCGCCACTCAAGGCCGTCATTCTCCCACTCCGTAGCCAGCATCGGCTGGAGGGAGCCATCGACGGGGTCGTTCTGCACCAGCGTGTCATGGAACAGGCCGTAGAGACGGCTGCCGATGAGGTTCGGGCCAATCGCCGGGTGCACATCGAGCGTGGCGATCCAGGCGTTGATCCCGATGGTCAATGTCCTGGCTGGTTGAATCAGGAAAGGGCGCGGGAGGGGGCCAATTGCTGTTGCGGCTGACAAAATACCCATCGTCTTCAAAAATTCGCGGCGAGATTGTCTTGCAGCCATTTCTCATCCTTTCATATATACAGGCACCTGAGATATCCCCGAGATGCCTGAAAAATACCCCTGCTGAAGCCCGGACTATGCTACAACGCCTCCCGTTTATTTATCGCAGCAAAAATGGACGGCCAGGCCTGATACCCCGGCTATTATATCACGATCACCAGGCCAGATTGTCTCACAAAAATCTTACTTTGCTACGACATGATATCTTAGCGATTATCTAACTGGAATGGAACAACTGGCGAAGCGGCAGATCTCAACGGAGCTGCCCTGTTTTTGCCGCCGGGATGCTGCCTCCGTTATAATCACTTCTATGATCAGCCCGCCCGCCTCCTCCCGACGCACCACCACCCCGCCCGACCATCGGGGTGTCCTGATTGCCGCCGTAATCATGATGCTGGTCGGCTGGCTCGGGCTGTACGAGCTTGTGACGACCATGCTGCCGCTGGCCTTCCCCCGCTGGCTGTTCTTCATCCTGCTCTTCTTCGCCGTCACCGGGACGGTGCTGCCGCTGGTGCGCTACCTCAACATCCGTTTCACCCGCGCCCCTTACGCCATCCCGCCCGGCGGCGTGATCCTGCGCCAGAGCATCTGGTTCGGCCTGTTCGCGGTGACCTGCGCCTGGCTGCTCATCCCGCGCGTGCTCAATGCGGCGGTGGCCTTCTTCCTGGCGCTGAGCTTCGTCGTCATCGAAATTTACCTGCGCCTGCGCGAGCGGGCCGAAGAAACCGGAATCGACTGACCCCTATGACCGAGAACCGGCAGCAGGCGCTGCGCGCCCTCCCCGCGGTTGACTCCCTCCTCAGCGCGCCGGAAGCGGCGCACCTGATCGCCGGGCACGGCAGGGCGCCCGTGCTGGCCGCCCTGCGCGCCGCGCTGGAGGCCGCCCGCACCGGCATCCGGGCCGGAGGCCGCGCCCCTGACCGCGCCGCGCTGCTGGCCGAAGCGGCGGCGATTCTGGACCGGCAGGGGGCGCCCACCCTGCGCCCGGTGATCAACGCGACCGGCGTGATCCTGCACACCAACCTGGGCCGTGCCCCGCTGAGCGCGCCCGCTCTGGCCGCCGTGCAGGAAGCAGCCGCCGGCTATTCCACCCTGGAGTATGAGCTGGAGCCGGGCCGGCGCGGCACGCGCGACGTGCACGCGATCCGGCTGCTCCGCGAAGTCACCGGAGCCGGGGATGGCCTGGTCGTCAATAACAACGCCGCCGCCGTGCTCCTGATCCTCATGACGCTGGCCCAGGGGCGGGAGGTGATCATCAGCCGGGGGCAGCTCATCCAGATCGGCGG
Organism: Aggregatilineales bacterium; assembly: GCA_029976025.1. Taxonomy (GTDB): domain Bacteria; phylum Chloroflexota; class Anaerolineae; order Aggregatilineales; family Ch27; genus JARKNX01. The sequence goes on from JARKNX010000057.1 coordinate 22,866, forward strand.
CGGCTTCCGCGTGCCGGACGTGATGACCCAGTCCGGCGCAATCCTGACTGAAGTCGGCACAACCAACCAGACCGATCTGGCCGACTATGCCGCCGCCATCACCGACCGCGCCGCCCTGATCCTGGTCGCCCACGCCTCTAACTTCAAGCAGATTGGCTTCACCGCCCAGCCGGACCTGGCCGCGCTGGCTGCGCTGGCCCACGCTCATGGGCTGCCGCTGGTCTACGATCTGGGGGGCGGCGCGCTGCTGGATACCGCGCCCTACGGCCTGGCCCATGAGCCGATCGTAGGCGAAGCGCTAACCGCCGGCTGCGATCTGGTCTGCTTCAGCGGCGATAAGCTGCTCGGCGGGCCGCAGGCCGGCCTGATTGTGGGCCGGGCGGACCTGGCGGCCGCCCTCAGAAAGCACCCGCTGGCTCGCGCCGTCCGCATGGATAAGCTGGGTCTGGCCGCTCTGGTCGCCACGCTGGAGAGCTACCGCCGCGGCCGGGCGCTGGCGGAAATCCCGGTCTGGCGCATGATCAGCGCCCCGGCGGCGGAGATGCGGCAGCGGGCCGGGCGCTGGCGGCGGCAGATCGGCACCGGGCGCGTCATGCCCGCCGAAAGCGCCGTCGGCGGCGGCAGCCTGCCCGGCGAATCCCTGCCCACCTGCGTCCTGGCCCTGGAGACGGACCACCCGGATGCGCTGGCGGCGGCCCTGCGCGGCGGCCCGGAGCCGATCATCGCCCGTATCAGCGACAACCGCGTCCTGCTCGATCCGCGCACCGTCCTGCCCGGTCAGGATCGGGCGCTGGTGGCCGGGGTGCGGGCCGCCCTCAACCGGATGCCGTGAAACGCGCCGCACTGGCTCTGCTGCTCCTCCCTCTGATCCTGATCGCCGCCGGCTGCGACGTCGGGCTGGATGCCCGGACGCCGGCCTTCACCGCCGTTATCGAGCGCCCGATTTACGGGTATTACGCCCTGAGCGCCGGGAGTCAACCCGGCCAGACGACGGCGCTGTTCCTGATCAATACCCACAGCGGCGAAGTCACGCTGCTGGATCAGGTCCCCTTCACCTTCCAGACCATCGGCAGCCCGCGCTGGAACCCGGACCACACCCGGATCGCCTACGACCGGGGCGACCAGTTGGCCCTGATGGACCCTTTCGCCCGCCCGCCCCGGCGCGACCTCCTCTTTCTCGATACTGTGGGGGCGGTATACGCCGTACAGGGCTGGGGCCCGGCCCCGCCGGACGGGGCCGAGGGCCGGCTGCTGGGTATCGCCGCCCCCGGGGACACATCGGAGAGCCGACTGCAAGCCCTCGATCTGGCGAGTGGCGCGCTGGACACCCTGGCAACTTTCGAACGCGGCGGGCCGATCCCTGGCGCGCCGGGCCTGCGCGTCGAAGCTCTGGAAGGGGCGTGGTGGAACCCGGCGCGAGAGGAGTGGCTGCTCCTCAATCTGCGTGCAAGCTCAGATGTGCGGGCTGCGCCAACCGGAATCGCCCTCCTCTTTGACGCCCGAACCGGCGAAGGCGCTCTGCTCAATCGGGCGGGCGCCACCGGGACGCCGGAGTCGCTGGCCGCGCTCGGCTGGTCGCCCGACGGCGCACAGATCGCCCTGACCGCGCTGGATGAACGGACGATCCGGCTGGTGAACGCCGAAGAAAGCCCGGGAGGGCCGCGCTTCACGACGGCGGCGGAAGCCCCGCGCACCGAAGCTGTGCTCGGCTGGCTCGGCGCCGACGACCTGCTGCTGACCCAGAAAGTTGCCCCCGGCGGCGGGGAGCGGCTATATT
>JARKNX010000224.1 GCA_029976025.1 Aggregatilineales bacterium
CTGCTGGTTGCCCGGCACAGGCTGAGCTTTCTGAAGATGTGGCAGATATGGGTTTTCGCGGCGATCTGCCTGCTGCCGGGGGTGGTGTGGTACCTCCACGCCCGCAACCTGTACCTGACCTACGGGAATACGTTCGGCGTCTTTTCCGGCGGCGATAGCAAGTTCGGCAACTTCAGCTACTGGCTGAATCCATCGTTCTACCGGAATCTGATTGCGCTGGAAACGAGGTGGATTTTCGCTGTGGGCGGGCTGCTGTTTTTCGCCATCGGGTTTATCCTGGCGCTGCGCCGTCGCCATCCCCTCCTGCTGATCTTCGGCACGATTACCACCCCGATCTACTACATGATTGTGGCGCGGTATGCTCAGGAGGAGTGGGGGATCCAGTACCACATCTACTTCGCCCCCTTTGCCGCGCTGGGCACTGGCATCGGGCTGAGCTGGATTGTCCTGAAGCTGCGACAGGTGGGTTGGCCCGATCTGCGGCGGTCGCCCTATGCGCTGGCCGGCGTGGCCGGCGGGGCAGCCCTCCTCGCGGCGCTCATCTGGACAGTGTACATGGGCCAATCCTCCCTGTATCGCCCCTCCGGGCCGAACATGCTGACCTGCGGCACCCGGGTGAACGCCCTGGTGCCGGAAGGCAGCCTGATCATCGTCAGCACGACCTCGGAGTCTATTCAGGACGGAGTCCCCAACAACTACCAGGAGCCGGACATCTTCTTCTACAGCGATCGCTACGGCTGGAGCCTGCCAAGCGACTGGCACACGCCGGAGCGGGTGGAGGCTTACCGGCAGGAGGGCGCATCTTTCCTCGTGATTCCCGATCCCACCCTCTATGAGGATAATCCCGCCCTGGCGAGCTACCTGCTGGAGAATGCCCGCCAGATAGGGCCGGGGCCGGAGGAGGGCTGCGGCATTTACCAGTTTTCTCCCTCGTAGCCCCCGGCGTCGAGAACCCGGTGTGACATCCCTTTCCCCCGATCTGTGTTACCCTTAATGGTAACGCAGTTGTTATATTGATGGGCCGGGCGCTGCCCGGCCCGAAACTCAGGGGGGGATATGGAAGCGCGAAATGACGCCGCTGCCGGCGAGTCTCGGCCGGGCAGTCGTGATTCATCCTGGCGGCTGAGCCGGAGGACGGAATATCTCCTCCTGGCCGCCATTATCGTGGCCGGGATTCTGGTGCGGCTGCCTTTAATGGGCAAGCCCCTGACCTATTCAATTCATGACAACTGGCGCCAGACGGACACCGCCTCGATTGCCCGGAGCTATGCGTTCAACGAGGGGGTGCGCTACAACCTGTTCTACCCGCAGATCGACTGGCGGGGGAACGGCCCCGGCTATGTGGAGACGGAATTCCAGCTCTACACCTTCCTGGTTGCGCTGCTCTACGGGGTGGTGGGGGAGCAGGTATGGCTGGGCCGGCTGGTCTCGCTGTTGTTTGCGATACCGACCTTTCTGCTGTTCTACGCGCTGGCGCGGCGGCTGACGGCGCCGGGG
>JARKNX010000072.1 GCA_029976025.1 Aggregatilineales bacterium
GGGAGTGACGGATGGCGTCGGGGTTGGCGTGGCTGTGGGCGCAGTTGTTGTGCGGGGAGGTGAGGTGTCCGTGGCCGCCGGCACTGGCGTTGAGGTGTCAGCCGGGCGCTCCGTTGGTGTGGGCGACGCTACAGGTGTGCCGGTCGCGGGCCTTGCCGTGGGCGTCAGCGTTGGCGCAGGGCCGGCACAGCTCGCCAGTACCAGTGCGGCGGCAAGCCAGAAAAGCATCCAGCGTTTCTTGAGCATAGTCATCTCCACTCGCAGGCGGCAAGCCGCGCAGCTATCCCAACCCGTAAGCTGTCACGCTCGCGGCAAAGCCCCTCTGCGCCGACATTTTTAAGGGCATCGGATTCCGCCCGGTTTAGGTAACCTCTACAATTGCACCGTTCGACGCGGCTATATTAAATATGTTACAATGCCGCCCGACGTTACCCCCTGCGTTGGAGCGGAGCTTATGGCGAATCCCATCTTCCTATCGCTCGTTTTTAACAACCATCAGCCTGCAGGAAACTTCGATTTTGTCAACGAGTATAGTTATCAGTGCGCTTATTACCCGATGGTAGAGCTTCTTGAGCGATATCCTGCCGTCCACGCCGGGATACATTTTTCCGGCAGCCTTCTGGAATGGCTGGCAGAACATCACCCGGATTTGCTGGCGCGGGTTAAGACCCTGGTGGGCAGGGGACAGGTCGAAATCCTGACCGGCGGCTACTACGCGCCGATTCTGGCATCCCTGCGCGACGAAGACAAGTTAGGCCAGGTGCAAAAGCTGACGAATGCAGTCCGCCGCCAGTTTAACGCGGAACCGGTTGGAGCGTGGCTGGCCGAGCGAGTCTGGGAGCCTTACCTGGCTAAACCGCTGGTGGAAGCTGGCGTCAGATATGTTATCGTGGACGACACGCACTTTGAAGAAGTCGGCTTCGATAAAGAAAAGGACCTGTTCGGCTACTACATCACCGAAGAGCAGGGTTACAAACTGGCCGTATTCCCGACCATGACGCATCTGCGCTACTCCATTCCCTGGCGATCGGTCGATGAAAACATTGCCTGGTTGTACCAGATTTACCAGGAGGGGCAGAAGCGCGCCCTGCCCGGGCTGGTGATGATAGGCGATAACGTTGAGAAGTTCGGCGCCTGGCCCGGGACGCACGAACACTGCTGGCAGAACGGCTATATGGACCAGCTATTTGCAGCTATTGAGCAGAACGCTGATTGGCTGCATACGACGACGCCTGCCGAATTTATGCGCAGCACCCGCGCCCTGGGGCGCGCTTACCTGCCCACAGCCAGCTACCTGGAAATGGGGGAGTGGTCGCTCCCGGCTTCGCTGGAATACACCTTCCGCAATATCGTGCAGGACTTGCAGCGGGAGGACAGCCGGGGGGTATCACGTTTTGTGCGGGGCGGAATCTGGCGTCACTTCATGATCAAGTATGAAGAGATCAACCGCATGCATAAGCGGGCCTTGCAGATCAGCAAGCGCGTTCATGCTATGCCCGATGGAGATGACAAACGCCTGGCTCTGGACCTGTTGTGGGCGGCACAGAGCAATGACGCCTACTGGCACGGCATATTCGGCGGCATCTATCTGTTCCATTTTCGGGTGGCGAATTACGCCAACTTGATCGCGGCGGAGATGCTGGCTAACGGCGAGAACCCTCCGCTCACGGTTGAGGCAGTGGATGTCAACCTCGATAACAACAATGAGCTGGTCCTGAGCAGCAAAAGCACGCTGATGATCTTCGATCTGGCCTACGGCGGCGCGATCAAGGAGTGGGATCATCGGCCGGCCCGCTACAACTTACTCAACCTGATGACGCGACGCGACGAAGGCTACCATCAGGACCTGGTTACGGCGGCGGCAGAAGGGCGTATCCACGTCGTGGACCCGGACAAGCACGATTATGATTCGACTCCGTCCGGCGTGATTCGTGTCAAGGAGCCGAACCTTGAGCAGTATCTCATCGTGGACTGGTATTGCCGCGGCTCATTCATCGATCACTTTTTGCGGAACGACACCACTCTGGAAGGCTTCTACCGCTCTGCTTACCCGGAGCAGGGAGATTTTGTCATCCTGCCGTATCAGGCCACATGGGATGTCAAAGGCGACGAAGCCACGATCCGCCTGACCCGTGAGGGGCATGTATGGATGGGCGAAGATCATCTCCCCGTGAGGGTGACCAAGCAGTTCCGGGTTCGACAAGGACAAAATCGTATCGATGTGCTCTATACCGTGCAGAATCTCTCCTCGCAGACTGTTGATGCCTGCTTTGGTATTGAGACGGCGCTGGGCTATGATGGCGGCAACGACGTGAATAACTGCGTCTTCGAGGTGGCAGACGTCGCCAGCTCGCTGGCCGAGATAGCCGCTCATGAGGCTGTCACTGAATACGCGGCAACTTCAATCCTGCGCGGCCTGCGCACCGAAGTTACGCTCTCCAGCCCGTCAAATCTATGGCGGTTCCCGCTGGAGACGGTCACACTCTCCGAGGCCGGCTTTGAGCGTGGCTACCAGGGTACGGTTTTCCTGCAATGGTGGCCGCTGCTGCTTGGCCCGGGCGAAGAGTGGCAGGTCAGTATGACGGTAGATTCCAGACTGATGGATTGATCTGAGAAACCCCGGGCAGGCAATGTGCGTATATACAGGCAAGGGCGGGCTGGAAAAGCCCGTTTCTGTCCTGCACCGGGATGGAATTACCCTTCTTCTGGTGGAGAGTCCTACGTGAATCGCTTCTTAGCCGCTGTATTGGGGATGCTCTTGCTGGCGCTGGCAGCCTGTGGCGGACCGCGCCCGGTGGTTGTGATGGAGGGGGCAGAGCAGACTGCTGCGGCTGCTACTGCCTTCTATGCTACCGAGACGGCGGTCGCTGCGGCGACGGCGTCTTTGCCCCCGCTTTCTTCCGCCACGCCTTATATTCGCCCCGCTGACCCGGATATTGATCCGGCGACTGTCATCGCCGCGGTGGCCGGGGATGATATCACGCTGGCGGAATTTCGCGATCGGGTGCGCTATGAGCGCTGGCTGGCGCTTGAATCGCTCCGCGACATTATCGATCTCGCCAGCCTGACGCCAGCAGATATCGGCAACCCCCAGAATACCTTTGCGCCATCAGTGATCGGGGTGTTGTACACCCTGTCACAGTCGGAATCATTCGCTGAGACGGTCCTGACCCAGATGATCCGCGAGCGAATTATGCATCAGGAGTATGACGAGCGCGGGCTGCCGCCCAACACCCGCCTGTACGAAAATATGTGGATCAGGATGCTGGGCGGCGAGGCCGGCGGCGATGCGAATGTCCACGATCTGGAGACGGCCTATATGGCCCGAATCGCTCCGTACACCGGCATCGGCCTGGACGATCTGCGGACCAAGGTGCTGGTTCGCAGCGAGCAGCAGACGCTCCTTGACGCGGTGGGCAACGAGATGAATTACGAGCCGCGCGCGCTGGACCTCCAGATTATTGTGGTTGACAGCGAAGAAGAAGCGCAGGAGATACTGGGGCAGCTTGGCAACGGGGCAGATTTCGCACAGCTCGCCCGCGAGCGGTCGTTGGACGAGCAGGCGCGCGGCAACGGCGGCGATCTGGGCTTCTTTGGAACTGGCGAGATGGTGCCGGAATTCGAACGGGCGGCTTTCGCCGCCGCGCCGGGGGAACTGGTCGGGCCGGTTCAGACTACCTTCGGATATCACGTCATTCAGGTGGTGGGGCGTGAGTACGCCCGGCGGCTCAGCCGGATTGTGGTCTCGACTGAGGCTGACGCACAGCGGGTGCTGGAACGCCTGGAGGCAGGGGAGAGCTTCGACGATCTGGTGCGGGAATTATCGCCGGAGGGAGGGGCAGGCAGCGATCTGGGGATGTTAGCCCCTGACGACGTGCCGGAGGCGTGGCGATCCCGGATTTTTGATCCTGATCTGGGCATCGGCGGCATTGTTGGCCCGCTGCGTTCTGCGGATGGCTACAACATCCTGCGCATCACCGGTCAGCAGCTTTACCGTGTTCATGCCCGGCACATCCTGTCCGACACGCCGGAGTCTGCCGAAGCGATCCTGCAGCGACTGCGCGCGGGGGAAGATTTTGCTGCTGTCGCGCGGGAGGCTTCTCTGGACCCCAGCGCCGGGGGGGATGGCGGCCATGTAGGGTTTGTCTCCCTGACTCAGCTCCCGCCGCCGCTGGTGGATGCGCTGGCGGGCGTGGCGCCCGGCCAGACGATTGGCCCGATTCAGACTGATGAGGGCTATTACATCGTCAAGGTGCTGGACAGCAAAGTGGATGTGTTAAGCCCGGCCCAGATCGATGAGTTGAAAGCGTTGCATTTTCAGAACTGGCTGCGCGGGCAGGTGCGGTCAGTGGCGATCGATGAGGTGTGGCGGAGCGCGTACCCTGACGATCCGCGCCCTGAGGATATATCGCCCATGCTGACCCAATTCGAGATAGCTATGAATGAGGCGTTGGCGGCAATGTCAACGCCTGGAGCGCCGGCATCTGAGTAGCCCCCTGGAGCGCCTCGGCAGCGCTGTATATCGAGATGGCCGGCCGCCCTCCTGCTATTAGGGGCCTGATCGGCGGTCAGAATGTGTTACTATCGGGCGGAGGGTGGCCTCCTGATTGTTCCGCCCTGATTGTTGCCGGATATCAAGAGGGAGATTATGAACGCTGAGACAGTCCTTTCGGTGCGTAATGTCAGCAAGGCATACGGAAATCATGTGGCCGTTGATGACCTGAGCTTCGAGGTTTATCGCGGCGAGGTGTTTGCTTTCCTGGGGCCAAACGGCGCCGGCAAGACGACTACGATGCGCATGATTCTGGATATCCTCAAGCCCGATCGCGGTCAGATTGCTGTGCTGGGCGGCCCGCTAGCGGAGGAGACCAAGAATCGTATCGGATACATGCCGGAAGAGCGCGGCCTGTATCGCAACGTGCCGGTGCTTGACCTCCTGATCTATCTGGCGTCCCTGAAGGGGATGAGCGAGGCGGCGGCTCGTAAGCGGGGCGCGGACCTGCTGGAACGTGTTGAGCTTGGCGAGTACCGGGCGAAGAAGGTCAGCGAGCTGAGCAAGGGTATGCAGCAGAAAGTGCAGTTTATCGCCACCATCCTGCACCAGCCGGCTTTGATTATTGGCGACGAGCCTTTCAGCGGCCTTGATCCGGTCAATACGCAGGTCCTGAAGGATATGATGCTTGAGCTGGCTGCGAACGGCACTGCGGTGCTGATGTCCACCCACCAGATGTATCAGGTTGAAGAGACAGGCGACCGGCTGCTGATGATTGATCACGGGCGCTGTATGCTGTATGGCACAGTGACGGAGGTCCGTAACCGTTTCGCGCGTAACGCTGTGGTCGTGGAAGGGGAGGGCGACTGGGCGACAGTGCCCGGGGTGAGCCGCGTGGAAACTGGCGAAGGAAATCGCTCCTTCACCCTGTATCTTGCCGAAGGTGTTGGGCCTGACGATATCATGCAGACCCTGGCTGCCAGCCCTGAACATCATATCCGCAGCTTCTCGCTGGCCGTGCCCAGCCTGAATGATATCTTCATCCAGGTCGCGGGAGGCAACAACAATCATGCGTAAAATCTGGTTGATCGCCCGCCGGGAATACACCTATAACTTCAAACGGCGGTCCTTCCTCTTTTCGGCTTTTGGCGTGCCCCTGTTCTCTCTGGTGATGCTCTTCATCATCTTCAACATCTCTGATACGGCTTACTCTGAGACCGGCCAACTGGGCGATGTGGGATACGTGGACGTGCCCGGTATTCTTGAGGCCGGGGCGGAGAAGCCGAAAGAATATGTGCCCTTTGCTGATGAACAAGCTGCTCATGCTGCACTGTTGAATGGCAGCATTGGCGCCTACTTTGTGATACGGAACGATTTCTTCAATGCCGGGCAGGTGGATGCTTACGTGCCGGAGAGTCTTCCCCTGGGGATTCAGAGGCAGTTTGAGGAATTTGTCAAAGCGAACCTGCTCCTGCGGGTTCCTCCGGGCGTGCCGCTGGAACGGATCCGCGATCCTATGAATATGACCGTGGTGAACCTTTCGTCGGGCAATGAGATGGACAGTAAATCGGCCTTTCTTATGCAGTTTCTTGTCCCCTTTATCTTCGGGTTCATCTTCCTGATGGCAGTCAGCACCACCTCGCAGTTCTTGATGTCCGGCGTGGTGGAGGAAAAAGAGAATCGGATGATGGAGATTCTGATCACGAGCTGCCGCCCGCTGGAAATGTTGTGGGGCAAGGTGCTGGGGCTGGGCGCGCTGGGCCTGACTCAGCTTTTGATCTGGGGGGTGGGCGGGATTCTCATCCTGAATCTGAGCGGTGACCATGAGCTGCTGCGTAACTTCAGTATCGATCCGGGCTTTCTGGTTGTCGCCCTGATCTACTTTACCCTGGGGTACTTCCTGTTCGGCGCGATTATGGCCGGGATTGGCGCCTCCGTCAGCGCGGAGCAGGAATCACGCCAGATCGCCGGCATCTTCACTATGATCTCCATTCTGCCGATGATGCTGTTAATCACCTTCATGCAGGACCCTAACGGAGTGGCCCCGGTGTTGTTCTCCCTGTTTCCGATTACAGCACCCATGGCGATGATCATGCGGTTGCCGCTTGCGGATGTGCCGGTGTGGCAGATCGGACTGAGCCTGACTCTGCTGATTCTCACGAGCGTAGCGGCGATCTGGCTAGCCGCCCGGATCTTCCGTATCGGCCTCCTGATGTACGGGAAGCGCCTGACGCTGCGAGAGCTGATGGCTGTCGTACGCGGACAAACGCGAACGATGCTCACCACTGCGCAGGAGGAACATTAGTATGCACAACTTCAGGCAGATATTCGGCTTCGAATTCAGGCGCCAGATTCGGCGGCGGGCTTACCTCTTCACCACATTTGGGATACCGATTGTGGCGCTGATAATCCTGTTTGGGTACCAGGCATTTCAGGAATTTAAGGCCAGCCGGCCAGCAGAAGAAGAGCCAGCCTCATCAAGTGAGACTGAGTTTGGCCCCATCGGCTATGTCGATCGCAGCGGCGAGTTTCAGAACCCCGGCTTATATGGCATGGGGATGATTCGCTATGACGACGAAGATGCTGCCCTGGAGGCGATGCAGACTGGCGAAGTGAAGACCGTTTACGTGATCGAGCCGGACTATATGGAAAGCGGGGATGTCACCCGTTATGTCACCTCCTTTGGGATAGAGAGCATGGCCGCGGATGGGCTTTTCCAGTCATTTCTCTATAACGGGCTTCTGCGGGGTGCAGACCGTCAGTTGATCCTGCGCCTTCAGAGCGACCTTTATATCGTAGAGCATCAGGTCGCGCAGAGCGGCGAGGCCACAGTAGCCCGGGGAGAAGATGAGTCGTTCCTCCTGGTCTATGTTTTCGCCGTGGTGCTGATGGTGGCGATATTCTTTTCCAGCGGCTACCTGATGCAAAGCGTCGTGGAAGAAAAAGAGACGCGCATGGTGGAGATCATGCTCTCCTCAGTGCGCCCGATGCACTTGCTGGCTGGCAAGCTGTTTTCGGCGGGGGTGTTGGGGCTGGCTCAGATTGTTATCTGGGGAGCCACCGCTATCTTCATTATCAGCCGGCTGGGGACGGTAGTTCCGGCGCTGATTGCGCTGTCTGTGCCGCCAGGGATGCTGCTGTGGGTCTTGCTTTACTTCGCGGGCGCTTATCTGCTGTTCGCCGGGGCCTATGCGTCAGTTGGGGCGATATCCCAGTCGATGCGGGAAGGGCCGCAGTTCGCTATGATTTTCACACTGCCGGCCGTGTTCCCGCTCTATTTCGTCGCTTTCATCGCCAAAACACCCAACGCTCCGCTCCCGGTGTTCCTGAGTCTGTTTCCTGTCACGTCGCCGCTGGGTATGATCATGCGCCTGTCGGTGACTGAAGTCCCGTTTATTCAGATCGCGGTCAGTCTGGTATTGCTGTTTGCGACGGCAGTCGGCAGCATCTGGTTTGCCGCTCGCCTGTTTCGCGTCAATATCCTCCTGGCCGGACAGATGCCGAAGTGGCGCGATATTATCCGCCTGGTCCGGGAAAAGTAACCGGCGACAGGTTGCTATCCGGCTCACTAAATCAAAGCCCCCGCCAGCTTCGCGGGGGCTTTGACATCATGCGGATGGAAAGCGCCGAACCTTATTCGGCTGCCCAGTGCACCAGGCCGGTCTGGAAGACGCCGTCCAGATACTGGTGATAAGGCAAAACCCGGACGGATATGCCGCGCTCTCCAGCGTCCACGTAACTTGACTTGACGGCGAATTCGTACAGCCCGTCGCTGTGCTGATTGACGGATTCCATCTCAAGCGAACGGCCGTCCTGGATCATCCCCTTGGAATCGAGCCGCCCGAAGTAAATCTGCACTTTGACATCGTCGGGGGTCAGCGCTCCGAGGTTGACAAAAGCGGTGACCAGCATTTCTTCGCCCACTTTGACCGTCTTTTCGGAAGTCTCCACACGTTTGACGGCGATCTTCCCCCATTCGCGATTGATCAGACCCCACCAGTTGAGGAACTGCCGGGCGTTGGTCAGGTCGGGCTGTGTCAGGCGCAGGTAGCGCTCGTGAGCCGGGGCGTAATACTTGTTGGTATATTCGAGCACCATCCGGTTCGTGTTGAAGTACGGGCTAAGCTGGCTCATGGACTTCTTCATCTTGGCGACCCAGGCGGGAGGGCTGCCATCCTGCCCCCTGGTGTAGAATGTGGGGACGATATCCTGCTCCAACAGCTCGTACAGGGCCTGACTTTCGATGACGTCCTGCATCTCCCAGTCGGCTTCGGGATATTCTTCGCCGCTGCCGATAGCCCAGCCGAGTGAATAGTCGTATCCCTCCGCCCACCAGCCATCCAGGATGCTGGCGTTCAGCCCGCCGTTGTAGATGACTTTCATGCCGCTGGTGCCGCTGGCTTCTTTGGGGCGCCGGGGTGTGTTGAGCCAGAGATCGACGCCCTGCACGAGGTAGCGGGCGATTGCCATATCATAGTTTTCCAGGAATACGATCCGGTGACGCAGGTCTTCATTGCGGGCCAGAGTGATGATTGTGCGGATCAGCTCCTTGCCGGGGATGTCGTTCGGATGCGCTTTGCCGGCGAAGATGATCTGAACCGGCCTGTCGGGATGGTTGAGAATCTTGATCAGGCGGTCTACGTCACGGAACAGCAGCGTGGCGCGTTTATAAGTGGCGAATCGACGGGCAAAACCGATGGTCAGCGCGTCCGGGTTGAGCGCCTCTTTGGCCGCGGCAACCTCGGCCTGGGAGACCCCGCGCCGGATCAACTGGTTAACCAGCCGGTGACGGGCGAATGCCACCAGTCTGTCGCGCCGGCGCTCATGGCTGCGCCACAACTCGGCGTCGGGGATGCTGTCTACGGCTTTCCACACGTCGGGATCGTCGGGATGCTCTCGCCACCCCGGCCCCAGATAACGATCGAACAGCAGGATCATCTCCGCACTGACCCAGGAAAGGATATGCACGCCGTTGGTGACTGCTTCCACTGGCACTTCCTCAACCGGCAGTTTGGGATACAACCAGTGCCACATCTCCCGACTGACTCTGCCGTGGAGCTTGGCGACTCCGTTGGCCGCCGAGGAAGTTTTGAGGGCGAGCACAGGCATGGAGAACAGTTCGTAACCGCCCATATTCTCCCGCCCCAGGTCCAGGAACTGGTCTCTGGATATCCCCAGCTCTTTGAACATAGGGGTGAAGTGCTCATCTATCAGATCGAAGCCAAAGCGCTCTAACCCGGCTGCGACCGGCGTGTGGGTGGTGAAAATGTTGCCCGCACTGCTGACCAGGAGCGCATCCTGAAACGAAAGGCCCTTGTCGTGCATCAGGGTAGCGATACGCTCGATGGATAAAAAGGCGGAATGTCCCTCGTTCATATGGCAGACCGCCGGGCTGAGATCCAGGGCGTCCAGCGCCCGAAGCCCCCCGATGCCCAGTAGAATCTCCTGACGGATGCGCGTGCGTCGGTCGCCGCCGTACAGGCGATCGGTCAAGTCGCGATCCTCGTCGATATTCTCCGGTAAGTTGGAGTCCAGCAGGTAGAGCGAAATCCGCCCCACCTGCACCCGCCACACCTGGGCCGTCATCTGTCGGCCCGGCATCGGAACCTTGATCTTCAGCGGGTTGCCGTCCTTGTCCTGCACAAACTGGACGGGCAGATTGTTGTAGTCGTTGATCGGGTAGTCTTCCTGCTGAAAGCCGTCGGCATTCAGGTACTGGTGGAAGTATCCTTCCTGATAAAGCAGGCCAACACCCACCAGCGGAATGTCCAGGTCGCTGGCGCTCTTGAGATGATCGCCGCTGAGCACACCCAGACCTCCGGAATAATTGCGGAGACATTCGGTCAGCCCGAATTCGGCGGAGAAATAGGCGATGTAGGGCTTATCAAAATCGCCGTACTTCTTCCGAAACCACGTGTTCTTGCTGCTCAGATAATGGTCGAAATCCTGACAGACGCGATCCAGGTGAGCCATAAAGCCCTCATCCTGGGCGGCGGCTTCCAGCTTATCCTGCGGCATGATGCCCAGCATCCAGACGGGGTTGTGGTCTGTTTGTTCCCATAGATCGCGGTGAAGCCGGCGGAATAGATTGAGCGTGTCAATATCCCAGGACCATCGCAGATTGTGCGCCAGTTCTAAAAGACGTTCCAGTTTGGCCGGCAGGTTGGGTGTAACATCTACAGTGGCAACAGGTCGAATCATGAGTCGCTCCGAAAGCGGTATTCAGGAATTCGGGACATCAGGTGGCTGTCCGCAGACAATAAGTGAAGCATAACTTTAGGGAGGATACAGGTCAAGAAGATCGTTTAGACAAACGTGACAAGACTGTATAACAGGGCGGGTGAGTTCCGCTTCGGGCCTGCCCGGACAGGCCCGAAGCGGCTTGCGGATCAGAGGTCTCCAACTTCGGTGCCCGGCGGAATAACGCCGCTGGTGAAGCGGTCGAAGTAGGATGCGGGGAGGTCCGTGCCCAGCACACAGTTGCGGCCAACGGTGAAATTGGCTGGAATGACAGTGTTCTTGCCAACCAGGGTCAGGCCGAGATCGCCGACATCCGGAATTTCTCCCAGATGCGCGTTCTTGCCGACGTGAACATACTTATCCAGGATACACCGCTCAATGACAGCCCCCTATTCGATGTAGCAATCGGTCATGATTATCGATTCGCGCACGACGGCCCCCGGACTGACGATAACGCCCGGGGAGAGGATGCTGCGTTCTACGACGGCCCCGCGATAGATGAGCGAGCCATCGGTGATCAGGCTGTCCTCAATATTGGCGCCAGCCTGAATGAAGACCGGCGGGCGCTCTTCGCTGAGGGTGTGAATAACCCAGGTGCGATCGTTCAGATCCAGAGCCGGGGGAATCTTCAGGAGATCCATGTGAGCTGACCAGTAAGCGTCTACAGTCCCCACGTCGATCCAGTATCCTTCGTAGGGGTACGCGTAGATATTCAGGTTCCGGCTCACCATTCGCGGCAGGATATCCTTGCCAAAGTCATGAGTGGAGGTGGTAATTTGTTCGTCCTCTTTGAGATATTCATGGAGGATCGAGGTATTGAACAGATATACCCCCATATTGGCGAGGTTGCCGGGCGGCACCTTGGGCTTTTCCACGAAATTGCGCACCCGGTTCGTATCATCAATATCTACAATCCCGTAACGGCTGGCCTCATCCATGGGGACCGTGATGGTGCATACGGTTGCGTCGGCCTGGCGAGCGATATGGTATTCGATCAGACGCTGGTAGTTCATCTCATACACGTGATCGCCGGACAGAATCAAGAGATAGTCGGGGTCGCCGCGGCGGATGAAGTTCATGTTCTGGCTGACGGCGTTAGCAGTGCCGCTGTACCAGTCCGTATCGTAGTAGCCTTTATAGGGTTGGAGGAGTGTGATGCCCCCGGAGAACGAGCGATCCAGGTCCCAGGGACGGCCGCGCCCACTCTGATCATTGAGGCTGTGCGGCCGGTACTGGGTGAGCACCAGCACATCGAAGATGCCGGAATTCACGCAGTTGCTTAGAGGAAAGTCGATCATACGGTACTTGCCGGCAAAGGGCACTGCCGGCTTGGCGCGCTTGATAGTCAGGGTCTTCAGGCGGGTTCCTTCTCCACCAGCGAGGATGACGGCTCGGACTTTCAACGGACTCTCTCCTCTGTAAACAGGCGGCGCGATTTAAGATTATTATACACCTGCGCGTGAATCTGCCCGGAAGAATGGCCGGTTTAACTGCTGCACTCAGAGCCGGTGCTTACGCAGGGCAAGCTCGTAACGCTGCAGGTACAGCGCGGCGCTGCGCTCCCAGCCGAAATCGCGCTCCATGGCCCGGACCTGCATCCTTCGCCAGGGTTCTTTGCGGTGACGGTAGGTGTACAGCGCCCAGCGGAGCGTGCCGAGTACGGCGTCGGGCGTCTCCCACAGGAAGCGGAAGCCCGTGCCCCGGTCGGCATTCATGTCATCGTAATTGTCTACAGTATCAGCCAGCCCGCCGGTTTCGCGCACCAGAGGCAGCGCCCCGTAGCGCATAGCCATCATCTGCCCCAAGCCACAAGGCTCATAGCGGCTGGGCATCAGGAAAAGATCGCACCCGGCATAGATGCGCTGGGCAAGCCCGGCATCGTAGTTGATACGAACCTGCGCCTTCCAATGGAAGTGCTGGCCAAGGAGCCACATGTCGTGCTCGATCGTGTCTTTGCCCGTCCCGAGGGTGACAAACTGCACATCTTCGCTTGCCAACAGGTGACGCAGGGCCGGCACGGCCAGGTCCATCCCCTTCATCTCCACCAGCCGCGAGACGATGCCGATCAGAGGGACTTCTGCCCGCACCTGGAGGCCAAGCTCGCGTTGCAGCGCGCGTTTATTTTCGTCCCGGTCTTCCAGCAGACTGGCTGTGTAGTGCCGGGCGATATGGGGGTCAGTGGACGGATCGTATTTTTCAGTGTCGATCCCGTTCAAGATGCCATACAGATCGTGACGCCGGGTGCGGATTATCCCCTCCAGGCCTTCGCCAAAACGCGGATACTGGATTTCGTCAGCGTAGCGCGGGCTGACCGTAGTGAGCTGATCAGCATAAGCCAGCCCGATAGCGAAGAGGTTATCGACTTTGTCCTGATACACCAGATCGGGCTGTGTCCGGGCAGGGACGCCCGCATCCCAGAGATAGCCCCCGGCATCCCACCCCTGATAGCCCAGATTGTGGATAGTGATCATGCTGCCGGTCCGGTTCCAGGTTTCCTCGTACCGGCTCTCAGCAATCAGGAAGGGCACGAGCGCCGCATGCCAGTCATGCACATGGAACACGTCGGGGAACCAGCCGAATCGATTGCCCATCTCCCAGGCGGTTCCCAGCGCGGCCTGAGAGAAGAAGATGAAGCGGGGGATATCCCACTCCAGAGTGGTATAGAGATAGTTCCCTTCGCCGAAATACGGCCAGGCCTTCAGAAAATAGATCGGCACCCCGTCATATTCCGTATGCGCAATCTCGACATCGGCGGTTCCGGTCCGACGGGGCAGCCTGAAGGTGAACAGTGGCTCGATGTTGTATTTATCCCAGGAGATGGAACCATACAACGGGAGCAGGACACGGGCATCTGCCCCTTTCTGACGCAGCGCTTTTGGCAGGCTCCCTACGACATCGCCCAGCCCGCCGGTTTTGGCGAACGGGTCTGCTTCTGCGGCAACAAACAGGATGTTCATCGTGGCCACCTGTCCTGGATATGAATTTTCAAAGGGTGTGCGATGCTTCCGGCACTACAGCGTTTTCGGCGGCTGTCGCCTGGCCCACCAGCGATAGTCTACGGCGGGAAATACCCGATCAAGGTTCCAGTAGAGTTCTGCCTGGGCCGTATCCGGACGGCCAAGCTCAACACTCTCCGCCAGGTGGTTGAAGCGCTCCGTATGCTGGCTGAAGCGCTGAATGGCATATTCTTTGGCCTGGCCGGTGGTGACCAGGAATGGCCAGTCGGAGCTTTCCAGCAGCAGAAGCTCGCGGGCGGCCTGCTGTAGCACTTGCCGGGTCGCTGCGTCGGGATCGGGATGGGCGGCAACCAGGCGTTCCATGCGCGCTTCTGCCTCGTAAATAGGGGCCCACATCCAGTGCGTTTCGCTGTTGTCCCAGGTGAAGTGAGTGCCGCCGGCCCCCCAACTGCTTTCGGGCAGATGCAGAACTTCCCCCGAAGCATGGCCTGCTACGAACTGTCCGGCAGTCACCATCTCGACCAGCGCGCTGGAGGCCAGCCGCCGCAGCACTTCCTTGATCCAGTCCACACCCTCGAACCACCAGTGTCCAAACAGCTCAGTGTCGTAGTTGGAGGCGATCAGGCCGTAGTCGCCGCCGCTGCCGCCCGCATAGGCGCCAAGCTCTTGCTCCACCAGGTAGACAAAGTGATCGGCGTGCTGGCGCACTTTATAAGCTGCCCAGTCCGGGTGGTAGGCATCCTTGCCGCCCAGATCCACTTTCGGGCCAGTCACGCGCCAGTACTGCAGTCCGCTGATATGGTCTTTGCGATGAAATTCCCGGTAATCCTGATCGCCGGGGTATCCCCAGTCAGCGCTCCATACCTGCTGGCTGGTGCGGTTATTGCGGCCGATTGCCGCCACCCCGGAGTGCTGCTCCGCCTGCGGGCCGGCTGTTGTATCGCTCACGTAATACGCCCTGAAAGTGGTGGCGTGCCGGTCCGGGATCACATCTGAGGTCGGGATCAGGTAGCGGCGCTTGATCTCGCCGTAAGGCCCGATCACGTCTCCGGCAGCGACTCCGACCGGGCGGCCGCCTGTGATTGTATGGGTTTCGGTGAAGAAAAATTTGATGCCCTGTTCCGCCAGGAAACGCTCGATGCCGGGACGGAGGACGCCTTTATCTGTGTAATAAGCCGGGCGGTAGGCACATTCGGGCAGCCAGATACCGGCTGGTTTGCGCCCGAAGTGGCGCTCGTAGCTTGTAATCCCCGCCTTCAACTGAGCGTAGATCGCCGAGTCGGTGCCGAGCAGGGGGAGGTATCCATGTGTGGCCGCGCAGGTGATGATCTCGATATAGCCCTCGTCCTGGAGCAGCCGGAATGCCCCGATGAGATCCCGGTTATAGCGCACATCGAAGGATCGCTTGATGTGCTCGAACCAGTTCAGATACCACTCGGCCAGGTAAGCCATATGAGGCTCGGCTTCGCTGACCGGGACGGTCTCCTGCCGTCTCTCTTCTTCCTGTATGCCGGCACGGGCTGCCGCTTCTGCCGTGATGTTTACCGGCGTCGCCGGCTTTTTAAGCTCACCCCGAAAGCGAGGGATATCGGCCCGTGCCGCAGCGATTTTTTCGTCCATAAAGGCGTCGAAGTGATCGCAGATATCCGCATCCGCGAGTTGTTCGGCCAGGATGGGGGTGATGCCGATCGTAGCCCGGAAAGGCACCCCTTCGTCCCGCAAGTCGTAGAAGGCGTTCAGTAGCGGGATATATGTCTCGCAGATGGCCTCATGAATCCATTCCTCGCCGTGGGGCCAGCGTCCGGCCAGGCGGGCGTAAGGCATGTGGCTATGAAATACAAAGGTGAAGGCTCCGATTGGCTTCACGTCATCCTCCTTCAGGCAGCAGGATCACTTCTAGGCCCCCCGATCGCCGACCTTGCTGTGTCAGGAGTCGCGTTCTGGCGGCAGGATAAGTACCGGGTTAGGTTCTGTATCGTCAGGATCGACCGGCGGCTCCGGGAGGGAGATCGGCTCAGCACGGGACGCCTTGAGACCCTGGATGGGTAGCGCGAGGGTGACGATGGTCCCCGCGCCCACTTTGCTCTCTATGCGGAGATACCCGCCGTGCGCATCGGCAACGGCGCGGGCGATAAAGAGACCCTGGCCGAGGCCGCGCGGATCGATGCTGCGGTTATCCGGCGTGCGCGCCCGCCCGCGGTAAAAGCGCTCCATGACACGAGGCAGATCGCGCTCGCTAATACCAACGCCGGTGTCTTCTACACGGACCAGGGCGCGACCCTGGCTGATCTCGCCGGTCCGGACGATGATACGGCCGCCTTTCAAAGTATAGGTGATGGCGTTTTCCAGGATATGGCCCAGCGCCCAGCGCAGCCGGCGATTGTCCCCCGGGACAGTGGTTTTCTCGCGCCGGGTGTTCAGGACGTGTACTTCCAGGCCGGCCCGTTCCCAGCGTGTCTGCAGGCCGCGGATTACGCTCCAGATCAGGTCATCCAGGACGATCGCGTCCTGGCGCACGGCGAAAGAGCCGGTGCTGATCTCGGAGATATCGAGCAGCTCGACGATCATGTGATCGAGCACATCAACGTTGCGGCTGATTGCCTCCAGAAAGCGCCGATTGGGGGGGCGATCGACGGGCTGGCTGAGCAGGACGTCGCTCATGCCTTTAATTGCGGTCAGCGGGGTACGCAGCTCGTGAGAGACCTGAGTGATGAAGTCATCCTTGAGCCGATCGGCGAGCGCATCGCGCGTGACATCCCGGAGGACAATGACTGTCCCGAACCGGCTGCCGCTGCTATCGGCTACTGCAGCCACCTGAGCGCCGAGGATATGATCGCGGATCTCGATGCGGATAGGCTCCCCGACCGGCTCGAATTCGGTCTCCATATGTTGGATGGCGCTGGTTTTCTCATGCAGACGGGCCAGATCGCTTTCCCAGAAGGCTTTCTGGTTGCCCAGCATGGCGTAGGCGGCTTCGTTCATCATGATGATCCGCCCGTCCATGTCCTGCATGATGACGCCTTCGCTGATGCTCTCCAGGACTGCTGTGAGGTGGATGATCTCCGCTTCGCGGGTCCGAATCTGGTTGAGCAGGTCAGCCTGATCGGGAGCCGGGAGGGTTGTCGTCGCCTCCTGCTCGGCGTAGGATCGGCGGAACAAATGCTCTGTCGCGGTTCCCAGCGTTTTAATGAAGCCAAACATACCGCGCGCCTGGCGCTGTTTGTCGATGAGCGGGGAAGGGGGTTTCTCGGTCACAACCAGTCCTCTGGCCGAAGCGCGGACGTATCTTTCCACAGCGAGGCGCAGCGTCCCCGGCAGGCTTGCTGTTCGATCACCATAGTACCAGCGCATGACTTTGGACACAACCCTGCCAGGATAGGCTATAATCATTTGCATCCGATTGGGAATCGGATTGCGTTGCGCTTGCCTGAACAGGCACTCCCTCATATGATTGGGCTAATCGAGATCGGGCTGTTCTGTTCCGCGATATCCGCAAGCTCGAACTTGTACACGCCAGTCAGATGCAGGCGAATAACTGTCACCTGGAATGAGGAGCAGGCCGTTGTCTACCTGGATGGTTGTTGAAGACGAGCCAGATATCTACGAAGTGCTCCTGGCTATGTTTGAGGTGTGGGGCATCGAAGGTGTGGCTTTTGTCGATGGCATCGATGCCGTCGCCTGGATCGATGACGTAGACGCCGGGCGCGTCCAGCCTGAGCTTCCGGAGCTGGCTATTCTGGATATTCGCCTGCCAACCCTGTCCGGGCCAGAGGTAGGCGCCCGGCTGCGCGCCAGCCCACTCCTGAAGAATATGGCGGTCGCTTTGACCACAGCTTACACCCTGTCTCCGGAAGAAGAAGAGAGCAGTATGGAGCTGGCCCAGGCGGACCTGTTGCTGTACAAGCCGCTGCCAAACGCTGTGGATTTTCGCCGTATCCTGGAAGAAGCGCTTGCCCGGCGTGCGGCATTCGCCGCTTTAAAGGACGTGACGCCGGCGGTCGAAGCACCCGCCGGGCAGATCATCGCGGCGAACGGGGGACGGGGGGCGGGTATTACTCCCGGCCCTGTCTCTGGGGAATAACGGTCGTCTCGTTTGGACCTCTTTTGAGTCTTGCCGGGGCAGGCGGCTTATGCGAAATATATCGCCCGAACGCGCGATGGTCAGTCAGGCTCGCCAGATGGTTATCTCTGGCATGTTATGCCTGTTGATCGGGCTGGTGGCATTTGCCTGCGGCGGCATGCTGATCGTCATTCCCCTCTCCATCGCAGCCTGGTATTCCGTTATTCAGGGGGTCTTGCTGGCGCTGGCGGCTCTGTTCCTGCTCATTGGCGTCATTCAGCTTATCCGGGGGTGGCGCTTCCCGGTTGACAATCCCCATGCGCTCAAGATGGCCCAGTTTCTGGAGCGCTTCCTCGATTATCGCTATACCTATATCCGCAACATTGCCGGGAAGGCCCTGGGCACAGTCGATGCCGTGCTGGTAGGGCCGAACGGGGTGCTGGTGTTCTGCTTTTTCGCCCAGAAGGGGAGTTTCTATTCTGAGCGGAATGTCTGGCTGCGGCAGACTGGTCGCGAGTTGCGCCCGGCAGGAGTTAACCCCACTCAGGAAGCCGCCAGGGCGGTCGGCCGCCTGCGCGATCTCTTCCGGCAGCGCGGCCTGGGCGATATCCCGACCTACGCCATTATTGTGGCGGCCTATCCCGATACCGCCGTTCAGACGCAGCAGCCGGTGATACCCATCGCCCACATGCCAGAAGTCCGGGCGGCCCTCGCCGATAACTATCTGAGCCGCGAGCGGATTCGCCCTGATCAGGTTGAGAACGTCGTTCGGGTGATCATGCAGTCGGCCGTCTGATCGCCGAATTCGCCGGGTGCGCCCCGGAGCGTTTAGCCCTCAGGCGGTCAAATTGTCCTTGCTGCGCGGAATACTCGCCGGATATATAGCATGGCCGTGCGGCTGATTCGCGCCGCCGGGCACAGGCTTCGCCCTCACAGCGCGCGTCCGGACAGGATGAAGTCAGCAGTCGCCGGATTTGTGGCCAGGGGGATGTTGTAGACATTGCATATTCGCAGCAGGCCCTGGATATCCGGCTCATGGGGGTGCTTGCCGAGCGGGTCCACAAAGAAGAATACGGCGGCTATCGTCCCTTCGGCGACGCGCGCGGCGATCTGGGCATCTCCACCCTGTGGACCGGAGAGCACGCGCTCCATCTGAAGGCCGCATTTCTCCTGCAAGAGCTGGCCGGTTGTGTTAGTGGCGACCAGGTGGTACCGCGACAGGATGCTCCGATGCTCGATAGCAAAGGCGACCATATCGGCTTTCTTGCCGTCATGTGAGATCAGGGCGATGGTTTTAGGATCGGACACGTGAGATATCTCCATCGGGCAGTGGGACCAAAGTCACAGGCGAAAAACTATACATGAGATGCAAAAAATATTGTATAATATATACAGCGCCAGGGTTTTGGCGTGGCGACGAGAGCTAACACCAATTGATTGGGTTGATGTCGTTATACGACTACCCACGTAAGCGAGTTGGTTCACCGCCATAAAACCCGGCGCTTTTTGATTCCCCGTCCCCGCTAACTTTGCACAGGCAGGATAATACACTGTTCCGGGCGTTTTCAGTACAATGAGTCTTGCCCGGATGTATCCGCCGGAGCCGTTGTGGCGCAGTGCCTAAACCGCCGTGACAGGATATTCAGATTGCCGTGAGCAGCCCTCCGCCCCGATTTCCCCAGCCGCCTTTGTGGAAGCGTGCCGCTCTGATAACAGGGCTGGGCGCGACGATTTTCGCTGCGATTGCCGGGGCGGCAGCCCTTTTCAGCCTGATTGCCGCAGAAAACGCCCGGCAGGACGCGGTGGTCTGGCCATGGCCGCCGGAGGCGAGCACGCCGCTTGCGCCGCCCGAGACGCTATTCGCGCCGCTTGATCCGGCGATCATTCCGCTGCTGGAACAACAGCCAGCGTTCGCTGTGCGGCCTCTTGTAGTGCTCGGCGGCGTTGTGCCAGTTGGGGCCTATATGCCGCGCACGAGCGGCCCGGCGCTTGAGCGCCCTGATATACATCCGCTCCCGACAATGGCGCCGCTGCCGACCGCTTTCGTGATGGAACAGGCTACTGATGCCGGTATCCTGCCCACCCCGACTGAGGCGCGCTCAGAACTGGGAGGGCCGCCGCTGGCTGCCTACGCCGGTGATGGATGCGCGCCGAGCGGGCTGCCGACTGGCGGCTTGCTGACGCAGCTTTTCCACCGGTGGCACAGCGGGGTTGATTACGGCATTCCGGTGGGCACGCCAGTCCTGGCCACACACAGCGGGCTGGTGACCTTTGCCGGATGGAGCACAATAGGCTACGGCAATCTGGTCATTTTGCAGAACGGCGCTTTCAGCACCTACTATGCTCATCTTAGCGCTTTCAATGTGCTTGAGGGTCAGCGCGTGGGAGCCGGGTCGGTTATCGCCTGGAGCGGCAATACGGGCAACAGCACCGGGCCGCACATTCACTATGAAGTGCGGATTAACGATGTGCCGGTTGACCCGTTAACATTCGATAACCGGGGTTATCCCGGATGCTGAATATAATCAGTTCGCCCGGAATCGGTTTTCCCTTATAATTCAGGGTGGTTGGCGGCATATTTTGTGGAGGCAAATGAGATGGCAGATAGTATTCAGCAGCAATTACAGCAGGCCTATAATCTGATTAAAGGGGGGCAAAAGGAGCAGGCCGTCCGTATCCTTGTGCCGATATTGCGCCAGAACGAGAACGATATCAACGCATGGTGGCTGCTGGCCAACGCCGTGACCAAACCGGACGACGTCCGCGAGGCGCTAGAGAACGTCCTGCGTTTGAAGCCGGATCACGAAAACGCCCGCAAAATGCTGGAGCGGCTGAATCAGCTTCACCCGCCGGTGGGCAAATTTGATTTCGAGGCCGATCCTTTCGCTGATGTCGGCTCGTATGCGGCGCCGGTTGCAGCGCCGGTAGGGTATACGAGCGACGATCCCTTCGGCGCCGCCCCTCCTGGCCCGGCCCGACCGCAGCAGAGGGCAAGCAGAAAATCGCATCCGTCAGAGGCTGCGCCGCGCCGGTCCGGCTGCGGGTCCAATCCGCTGGTCATCATCCTGGCTGTAGTGGGTGTGATTGCCGTGCTGGGCTGTCTGGCCTGCGGCGGTCTGTCGCTAGCCGGGGTGCAGTTTAGCACGCAACTGACCCAGTGGCTGGCCGGCGGGCCTGTGCCGGAGATATTCCAGCAGCTTAATAATGAGGGAGGGATACCCTCCGGACAGGATATGCAGAGGTTGCTCGAACAACTGGGCAGCGGATCCCTGATTAGCGCGCAGAATAAAGTGAATCGCGGTTCAATTGGCTATGGTGAGACGCGCAGCGACAATGTGGCCGTGGGCGAGCAGCATGTCTGGACATTCAATGGGAACGCGGGCGACACGGTTGTGATTGACATGATCGCTACGGATAACTCCCAGAATTTTGACCCGCTCCTCATTCTATATAATTCGAATGGCGAGATGGTAGATATGGATGATGACGGCGGAGATAACCTCAACGCCCGCCTTCGGTTCTCACTGCCCGCTTCAGGAACTTATATGATCGGAGCGCAGTCGTTTATGGGCACTTCGGGCGGTTCGTACGAGCTGCGCCTGAGCAAGTAGCGCCCGGGCGGGCCGGTGCGCTCCGCCAGTTCGGGGTTGAACAGGGACGGGATACATGGCTGCTGACCGTTATACGGATCTCATACCCGATTCAGCCAGAACGCCCGGCGGCGGCTTCCGGCGCGCTGATAGCTTCATCTCTCTGCGCTGGAAGCTCGCCGTGCCGTTGTTCAGCATCCTGCTGGCCGGGGCGATGGTTATCGCCTATCTGCTGACTGACACGCTGGTGCGCGGCGGGCAGGTCGCCCAGACCAGCCAGATTCAGATCGCTGCTCGCGGCACACAGGAAGGTATGCAGACAGTTTATTCCGATCTGCTCAATGAGGCCCGGCGCATAGCCTATTTGCAGGGATTGGCCCGGGCGGCCGGGGCAGGGGATACCGCCGCCCTGCAGGCCCTGCTGGAGCCGGAACTCGCTTCCAGCGGGCTGGACAGCGTCAGCGTGCTGAACACGGCTGGTGCAGAGCTTTTCGGAATTCGCCGATCTCTTCCAGGGTCGACGTCTCCTTATGCGGTGAGTACAGGCACCGATATGCGAATAGAGCCGCTCGTGCAGGCATTCCTGCAGGAAGGGCGTGCCGGCGCAGCGCAGCTCCTGCGCACTCCGGATGGATACCGGATGGCTGTAGCGGAGCCGATTATGCAGGATGGCGTCCTGGTGGGGCAGATCCTCGCTAGCAGAGATGTCAGCGAGGTTCTGGGCGCGCTGCGCGGCAGCGGCCTGTCTCAGGTCGCCCTCTATGACGGCGACGGCGATCTGTTGCAAACGACATTTGGCGGCCGGAGCGATCTGTACAGCGCTTTGACGCTCAGCCGGGAACAGGGACAGCAGATACTGGCTGCGGAAGGTGTGCTGCCAGTTCAGACTCTCACGCTTGCCGCTTATCCCTACCTGGCCGCTTACCTCCCGTTCGTTGCCGGTCAGGATGTTCTGGGGGTGACTGGCGTCTACGTGCCTGCCAGTCTCCCGTATGCGGTTGATCTCAGCCGGCAGCTCTTCAGCCTGCTGATGGCTTCTCTGGCGGCAGCCCTGGTGGTCGCCGCCTATGTCGCCCTGGGCTGGATGCTGGGGCGGCTGGGGCGGGTTACAGCGACAGCGCAGGCGCTTGCCAGCGGCGATATAGGCGCCCGGACGGCGATGAAAGCGACTGACGAGATCGGCGAGCTGGGCCGGTCACTGGATGTCTACGCTGATCGCGTGCAGCAGCGCCAGGAGTCGCTGCGGACCATGCTGCGCCGACAGCGCCGGGAAAATGCCCGCCTGACGGCGATTTTGGAGTCGATGTCCGACGGTATCATCGTCCAGGATCTGGACGGGCGTGTCCTGCTGATGAATGAGCACGCCCGGAATCTGCTTGGCTCGCAGCGGGAGTTCCGCCGCACCTTCAGCGCGTTGACGGCGGTTGTGACCGATGTCCTGGGGCCGGCGCTGGCGCCGGGCCTGTACGCGCTTGGTGAGCCGCAGCGCGTGCCGCTCAGCGAAAAGGTGCTGAGCGCTCAGGCCGCCGCCATCATGACGATCAGCAGCAAGCGTGTGGGCACGGTGATCGTGCTGCGCGACATCACCGAGCAGGTCCAGCGTGAGCAGGCTCGCGAGGCGCTGCTGATGGAGCTGGCGCGGGACGTGCAGGAGCCGCTCATGGAGCTGGCGGTGATGCGTTCCCCGGCGGATGCCGATCTGCCGCTGCAGCGATTCGCTTACGAAGTTATGCGTAATGCAGTGCGGCTGCAGCGGCTGATTATGCAAATCCGCGATCTTTCGGATCTCAGCCCCGATCAGCTTGAAGTCGGGCAGCGCCCGATCGCCGTTGACGATCTGCTGGATGCGCTGGTGGCGGAGTGGAGTCCCGTGGCGCAGGCATCGGGGTTATCCCTCCAGATCATGATTCTGGATCGCGAGATGCATGTCCTCGGCGACGACCGGCGTCTGCGCTGGGCGCTGGGTAACCTGATTGACAACGCGCTCAAGTATACGCTGGATGGCGGGCAGGTGATGCTGATTGCGCGGCATCCCTCGGAGAGCGTGGCGGAGATTGTCGTGCAGGATACCGGCGTGGGGATCAATGCTCAGGAGTTGCCACATGTGCTCACCCGGTTTTACCGGGGCACGCCGCGGACGCCGGGCGGGTCAGTGCTGCGGGTTCCGGGGATGGGGCAGGGGCTTTTCATCGCCCACCGTGTTATTCAGGCTCATGGCGGCACCCTGAGCATCAGGAGCAAGCCGCAGGTCGGCACGCAGGTAGTCTGCGTGCTGCCGCTCACCTCGCCAGTGGCTATGGCGCTTGGCACAGCGCCCGCGGGAGGGCGCGCTGTCAGGACTGCGTCGCTGCTGCGGGAAGAGGTGCCGCTGCGCCGGCCCGGCGAATCGCGCGGCGGGCGAACAGGGTGAAGAGCGTAGCGCCGATGAAGTCGATACCGATATCCACCCCGGAGGCGATCCTGCCCGGCACGAAGGACTGGTGCAGCTCGTCAATAAAAGCATAGGCCACGGCGCATACGATCGCCAGATAGGCGGCCGACCGGAGGGGGCAGCCGCAGGCCAGCAAGGCGCGTAATGCCAGCAGGGCGAACACTCCGAAGGCTAGCAGGTGGGCGCTCTTTTTGATCAGCGGCTCCCACAGACCGGGAAATACGGGCAGCATCCCGGAGAAGTAAAGAGTCAGGGGATCGACGCCATCAGGAGGGCCGAGCTTGGGCTGGGCCGAAGCTACGAACATGATGGCTGCTGCCACCAGCACCGGCGCCCAGGCCAGGATGTACCGCCGCGTGACATACCACATCGCAGGACACTCCTCAAATAACCCCCGCTATTCAAACGATAACATAAGACAAAGTGCGCCTCAATATGCGTTATGACAGTGCTAATCTGACGCAATCCTGACATTGCCTGACAGGGAAGGTGTGTGGATATGCCAGGGGCAAACCGGGGCATCCGGCTGGACGTCCCGGTTTCGGCTGTCAATCTTCGAGTGTGCTGAGGTCGCCCTCCGGCTGGCCCAAAGCCCGCGCCTTGAGCACCCGCCGCATGATCTTGCCGCTGCGCGTTTTGGGCAGCGTATCCACAAAAGTAATTCTGGCCGGCACGGCGATCGGGCCTACCTCGTGGCGGATGTGCTCCTTAAGCCGCTCTTCCAGCGTGCCATCGTCGGCGTACCCGGCAGTGAGCATGCAATAGGCATAGATGACATTGCCGCGCACGTCATCCGGTATGCCAATGACGGCGGCTTCAGCGACGGCGGGGTGGCTGACCAGCCCGGATTCAATCTCGGCGGTTCCCAGCCGGTAGCCGCTGACTTTGATCACGTCGTCAATGCGGCCGATGATCCAGAAGTAGCCGTCCTCATCCTTACGGGCTGAGTCGCCGGTGAGGTACCAGCCCTGCTCGCGGTATTTGCTCCAGTACTGCGTTACGTACCGCTCCGGGTCTCCGTAGACAGTTCGCAGCATACCGGGCCAGGGCTTCTTAATCACCAGCATGCCGTCAACGCCGGGGGGTACAGAATGCCCTGCGTCATCCACAATGTCCACTTCAATGCCGGGGAAGGGGCGGGTAGCGCTCCCGGGCTTGAGCGGGATGGACGGCATGGGCGTGATCATGAAGCCGCCAGTCTCAGTCTGCCACCAGGTATCCATGATCGGGCTGCGGCCCTTGC
>JARKNX010000082.1 GCA_029976025.1 Aggregatilineales bacterium
TCCATAAATGCTGTCATCTTCTGCAGCCCATCCGGCGGGACGACGGTATCCGGGTTGAGCAGGAGGGCGAAACGAGGCGCCTCCAACTCACACCCCTGATCGAAGCCCAGCAGCCGCAGGCCGATATTGTTGGCATAGGCGAATCCGCCATTCACCGGACTCACCACCAGGCGCGCCTGAGGAAATTCCAGGCGCACCATATCGGCGCTGCCATCCGAGGACGCATTGTCTACAACAATCACATCAAAGGAAACGCCCTGGCTGGCGTAGACTGACTTCAGGCAGTCGCGCAGCAGGTCCTTTGTGTTCCAGTTGACAATGACAATCCCCAGATCGTGCATAGCCGTATCCTGATCTTATTTTACCACACCGGGATCAGCGTTCTCCGCCGTTGGCGGCTGCGCTGCCGTAGGCAGCGTCAGCAGGGGGCGCCCGCGCAGGGCCGCCCGGAGTGCCTCCCGGTCATCCCACGGATACTCGATCTCGCCGAAACACATGCTCTGCTCATGCCCCTTGCCGCAGGTCAGCACGATATCGCCGCGCCTGGCTCGCTGGACCGCCTCGTACAGGGCCAGCCCGCGATCAGGCACACGCCAGAATGTCTGCCCCTCCACCCCGCCCTTTGAGACTCAGCCGGCGGCCATGTCAGCCAGAATAGCATCCAGCGATTCCGTGCGCGGGTCCTCAGCGGTGAGGATGGTGAGATCAGCGAGTTCAGCAGCGGTCGCGGCCATCATGCGGCGCTTGGCGCGGTCGCGCAGGCCGGCGCTGCCCACCACGCAGATGATCCGCCCTTCCGGCGGGATCAGCGTCCGCGCCGCCGTCAGCACTTCATGAAGCGAATTGGGCGTGTGGGCGAAGTCAACCACCGCCAGAAAGTCCTGCCCCTCGTCCATGCGCTCCATGCGTCCGGGGACCTGGGCCAGCGCCGCCACGCCCCGGGCGATGGCCTCCCCCGTCACCCCGACGGCGCTGGCCGCCGCTGCCGCGGCCAGCACATTCGACACATTGTAAGGGCCGGTTAGCGGCGAGTGAATCGCCATCCCGTTCAACTGGAAGCGCGTCCCTGCGGGGGTATATTCGATTCCGGTCGCGTAAAAGTCACAGGCCGGGTCGTGAACGCTGTAGGTCAGATGCCGGTCAGCGGGAATCCCAAGCAGAAATTCAGCCGTTGTATCATCGGCATTAATCACGGCCACCTTGTCCTGCCGCTTCTTATACGGCGACTGCGCCAGGGACCGGAAGAGAAGCGCCTTCGCGTCGCGGTAGGCCTCCCAGGAGCCGTGATAGTCCAGATGTTCATGGGTGATATTGGTCACCACGGCCACATCAAACGCCACTGCATCGGCGCGCCCCTGAGCCAGGCCGTGGCTCGTCACCTCCAGGATGCAGTGGGTCAGCCCCGCCTTCACCATCCGGGCCAGGTAGCCCTGAATCTCGGTGGCGCGGGGAGTCGTAACATGGAGGCCCGTCTCCACTTCCGCATCGCCCAGCACCGCGCTGAGCGTGTTGATCGTGCCGGTGCGCAGCCCGGCGGCGCGCAGTATCTGGTAAAGGAGGCTTGCCGTCGTTGTCTTGCCGTCGGTTCCGGTGATCCCGATCACCACCATCCGATGTGAGGGGAAACCGTGATAAGCGGCTGCCAACACCGCTGTGGCATGTTGAATATTCGCGACTGCCGCGTAAGGGACCGGGCAATCCACCTGGGAGGGAGGTCGCTCGCCGACCACGGCGGCCGCGCCGCGCGCAACAGCCTGCGGGATCAATTCATGGCCGTCCACGCTGGCCCCCCGGCGCGCCACAAACAGGCCGCCCGGCTGCACATCCTGCGCGCTGTCCGTCACCGGCGCCGTGATAGCTACATCGGCGCTGACCGTTGTCGCGCCGGGAATCGCTGCTAACAGATCAAAAAAACGTGCCATCCGCCAATACCTCGCCGGTCAAAACCGGTCCTAGTATACCGTCTTTTGGCGCGAGCAGAAGCCGCGGCAAGGCCGGGCAAAAGACAAAGAGGCCGGGGTTGTGGCTGCCCGGCCTCATGATATCTCTGGACTTTCGGCAGGTGTCAGTTCAGGCGTGCCGCCATATCGCGCAGGCTGGCCCGAACGCTGCCGTCAATGACGCGCCCGGCTGAGCGAATCACCAGCCCGCCCATAATGGCTGGATCGACATGAAAATCGATCTCGCTGGCGCCGGTCTGCTTCTTGACCTCGGCCTGCTCTTTGTCGGTCAAAGGCACTGCAGAAACGACCTCTACCCGACCGCCGATACCCTTCGCGGCCGCTGGCGCGGTGGAGAAGAATTCGTTGACCAGCTTACGCTGGCGTTCCTCATCCAGGGCCTCGCCCACGAGCTTATGGGTAGCCGCAATGGCCAGCGAAGCCACCTGGTCGCGCAGGTCAGCCAGCTGCTGGTCGCGTTCCGCCAGCGCCTTGTGATGCGCTTCGGCCAGGATTTTCTCAGCCGACGCCCGCGCTGCCGCAATGACCGCCTGGCCGGCTTCGTCACCACGCCCGCGCGCTTCATCAGCCAGCCGGGTGGCCTCACGACGGGCCGCTTCGATGATACCTTCCGCTTCCGATTCCGCGTTTGCCCGTGCCTTTGCCGAAACTTCAGCGTCCTCAAGCTGCCTGGCAATCTTGGCCGCCCGCTCATCCAGCATGCGGGTCATCGGGCGCCAGAGGGCCACACCCAGCAGCACCACGATAACGGCGAAGTTGACGATTTGCGCGATAAGGAAGCCTGCGTTGATTCCTAGTGCATCCACGAGCCGCCTCCTCAGACGCTAGAGCACGAACAGGATGATGAGGGCGACAACCAGCGCATAAATGGCGACGGCCTCAGCAAACACGATACCCAGAATCATATTGGTCTGAATCTGCCCGGCGGCATCGGGGTTGCGGCCAATTGCCGTCATCGCTCCCTGCACCAGCAGGCCGATGCCAATGCCCGGACCAAACACGCCAATCATCGCCAGTCCTGCGCCCAGGGCCTTCAGACCAACAGTCAGATCACCAGTCATAGAAAGTGTCCTCCCCTATGGATGTCAAATGGGATGAATCTCGTACCGCGCACTAATGATGATCATCAGCGCCGTGGCTTTCCATCGCCTGCGCGCTGAAGATCAATGTCAGGACCGCAAACACGAACGCCTGCATCAGCCCCACGAACAGCTCAAGGGCGTAAAAGACTACGGGCAGCATGGTCGCAACCAGGAACGCCATGATGAACAGCAGCACCTGCCCGGCGAAGATATTGCCAAATAGACGAAAGCCGAAACTGAGGATTTTGATGAACTCCGAGATAATCTCGAAGAGGCCTACAACGAAGTCGATCGCGCCAAGCGGCTTCTTATTCAGATTGCCCAGCGCGCGCATATTGAAGAATTTCTGGAAGTAATCCGGCCCCAGCGACCAGACACCAAAGACCTGGATCATGACCACCGCGATGATCGCCAGGCCCAGTGTCAGATTCAGGTCTGTGGCGGCGGCGCGCACAAACGGCGTGACTACGAACAGGTTGGCGTCTACAGCCCCCGCAGCCAGCTCAGCCGCTCTGTCGGCATCGCCGTCCGCAGTCGCCGCCTGCATATCCTGATACCGGTCATTAGCCGCGCCAATAGCCGCCATCAACGCTGGCGAAAACTCAAAGTGCTCACCGCCCGCGTGTTCCTGAGCTTCGCCGGCCGCTTCTGCATCCAGCGCGCCTTCGGCCTGGAGTTCCTGCACCAGTGCCGATGTCTCCGGCAGGTCCAGGTCCCGCACCGCCATGACCAGTTCGGAGCGCGGCACGTCCACGCCGGCTTCAGCCAGGGCGACGACACATTCCGATCCGTCCTCCGCGGGGACATGGCCCAGGTGGATCGCTTCGCAGGCGCAGAAATTCGCCATGGTGGCTTTAGTGCCGCCATTCAGCGGGTTGGTGTTGCGAAGCGTGGCCACGCCTTCGATAGGCTGGCTGCCATCCGGAGCCAGCGGGGCGCCGTTGACGCTAACGGGGTAGCCGTTGAACCCGGGCGCGGCGCAGTGCAGCATCCCGACGCTGTCCACACCGGGCACCAGCTCAAGCCAGTTTGCAATAAGCAAGAAGAAGAAAATACTCATCACCAGCGGGAAGATGCGCCCGGCGCGCGAGCCAGCTACCTGCTTGGCGAAGTTGTACATGAAGCCGACCAGCAACTCCAGCACACTCTGAAGCCGGCCCGGAATCTGCTTGATGCCCCCGCGCAGCACAACGAGGAGCACAATCAGCAGGACCAGGAGATCGGCCAGTATCGTCCCCACAAGGGTGTTCGTCAGCGAGAAGCCATCGCCCAGCCAGTTCGGGATCAGAACTTCGCCCGGGACATAGATCACCGGCATGGCGACGCCGATACCGGCGCCCGGCAGCAGGATGAAGGGAATCCACAGACAGAACGCCCCAACAAAGACCATCATGCCAATGAAAACCAGACAACCTCGCTGGGTTTTGTTCACAGTGGAGACCTCCTTTCTGCCCATAGAATTCTACAGTACGTAGGGGTCAATGATACTCCTCCTTATCCAAACCTTCTCCCTTGCCAGGAGTCAGATCAGGCGCCTGTGGCCGGATAGCCCCGGTCACTGAGAGAGCAATACGAAGCATCACAAACAGACTAAACGGAATGCTGAGCAACACCAGGCCGACGGTAAACGGGCCGCGCAGTCCCAGGCGCGAATCGAGCCATAACCCGAGCAGCAGCCCGCCGACCACGATGACGACTGTCACCAGGCCGGCCAGCCCGGCGATCCCCGCCATACCCAGGTTACGGGTGCGGCGCGGTTGGCCCTGCCCCCCGATCACTGTAATCTCCTCGCCGGGTGTGCTATGACCTTCTGTAAGCCGGGCCGTCGGGTGTGCATTCTATCACAAAGCCATAAATTCCGCCAAGATTTGTCGCATAAAGCGCGACACCGAGTCGCGCGATCCGCATTGTCCGTGCCAGGGTTCGACCACCCCTAGTTCAGTAACAACGCCTGCCCCGCCTGGAGCGCCCAGGCGTAGACCGGGGTCACCACGATTCCCAGCAGGATGACGCCGAGAGTCGCCAGGCCAAGTGCCCACCGATACGAGCCAGAGACAGGGATCGGCTGCCCCTCGCTGGCGCTGCGATCGACGTACATGACCTTGATCACCATCAGGTAGTAGTACAGGGCAATGATCGAGTTGATCACGCCCACCAGGGCCAGCCAGATAAAGCCGGAATCCACGGCGGCGGTGAACAGGAAGAACTTGCCGAAGAATCCGGCCGCCGGGGGGATGCCCCCCAGGGAGAGCAGCGCCACGGTCATAGCCAGCGCCAGCCCCGGGCTGCGGCGGCTGAGGCCGGCAAAATCGGCCACCAGCTCGTTGCCGGTCACCCGGCTGGCCAGGATGACCACCCCGAAGGCGACCACATTGGTCAGCGTATACATGAACAGGTAGAACACGGCGGCGGCCATGCCGGACCCGGCATTGGCGCTGATCGCCACGACGCCGATCAGGATATAGCCAGCCTGGGCGATGGAGGAATAGGCCAGCAGGCGTTTGATGTTACGCTGCCACAGGGCCAGCAGGTTGCCCAGCGTCATCGTCACAGTCGCCGCCCCGGCCAGAATGAGCACCCACAGCTCGTCATAAGCCGGGAAGGCCGCCATGAAGAAGCGCATCAGGAGGGCGAAACTCGCCGCCTTGCTGGCCACGCTGACGAAAGTGGTCACCGGCGTCGGCGCCCCTTCATAAACATCGGGCGTCCAGAAGTGGAACGGCACAGCGCTGATCTTGAAGCCGAAGCCAACCAGGACCATGATCAGGGCGATCAGGACCGGCAGCCCCTGGATGCTCTGGCTGGTCAGGCCGGCCGCCAGCAGGTAGATGTTGGTCTGGCCGGAGAAACCGTACAGCAGGCTCAGGCCGTAGAGCGTGACGGCGCTCATCACAGCCCCGTACAGGAAGTACTTGACGCCCGCCTCCGCTGACCGCTCATCTTCGCGAAGATAGCCGGCCAGCATATACAGCGTGATCGATGTTGTCTCCAGCGCGATGAAGGCCATCACCAGGTCTGAAGCGGAGGCCATGAAACAGGCGCCGATAGTGGCGATCACGATGAGAGCGTAGTAATGGCCGCGCCGGCCCAGGCGTTCCACATCGACGCTGAGCAGGCAGGTCAACGCCGCGCCGATGATGATCATCGTCCGGAAAATCTGCGAAAACATATCATGCCGGATCATGCCGCCGAACATCAGTTGTCCGGCCAGCTCTCCCTGTGGCGGCGCAGAAAAAACCAGGCCAATCACAGCGATGCTGAAGAGCACAATACCGGAAATTATGCCGATTTCGCGCCGGCGGCTGCCCGGCCAGGTCAGGTCCAGCGCCAGTATCACCACTGCCAGGACGGTCATCAGAAGCTCTGGCAGGATAGCGAGCAGACTCGCCTCCCAGTTAATCGTTTGGAAGTCCAATTAAGCACCTCCCAGCAGTTGCGCAATCGGCCTGACGCCGCTTTCAACGATAGGCGCCATAATGTTCGGCCAGACACCCAGAATAATCAGGGCCACCATCAGCATCACCAGCGCCAGCTTATCCAGCGCGGTCACATCATGAACTTCCTGATAGCGCTCTTCGTTGAACCGGCCATAAAATACCTGCTGCACAACGCGCAGCACGTAAGCCGCCGTCACCACGATGCCGATCACCGCCACAACGGCAATCACGCTGTAGTAGTTGGCCAGCGACCATCCCCCCACTGTAAGCTGAATCGTCGGGCTGGCGTTCCACAGCCCCATGAAGATCGGGAACTCCGACACAAATCCGCTCAACCCCGGCATGCCCATGCTGACCAGACCGCCGAGGATGAAGGCGAAAGACACCCAGGGCAGCTTGCGGCTGAAGCCCCCCAGGCTGGGGATATCGCGCGTGTGCGCCCGATCGTAGACCATCCCGACACAGGCGAAGAAAAGCGCCGTCATCGCCCCGTGGCTGAACATCTGCAACCCCGCGCCGGTCATGCCGACCACGCTCATGGTGGCAATCCCCATGCTGACCAGCCCCATGTGGCTGACGGATGAAAAGCCGATGACGTACTTGAAGTCGCGCTGGCGCATGGCAATGAACGCGCCGTACACCACGTTAATCAGC
The DNA here is from genome assembly GCA_029976025.1 of Aggregatilineales bacterium. GTDB lineage: Bacteria > Chloroflexota > Anaerolineae > Aggregatilineales > Ch27 > JARKNX01. Next base: position 7,135 of record JARKNX010000082.1, read on the forward strand.
GTGAGCAGGACAATCCAGGGCAGATGCACCTGCGCCCCTTCCGGCAGAAGCTGCACCCCCACGCGCAGGGCGCTGTACGCGCCGAGCTTCATCAGCACGCCGGCGTGGATCATGGAAACTGCTGTCGGGGCGGCCACGTGGCCGTCAGGACTCCAGTTGTGGAAGGGGAACAGGCCGGCCAGGATGCCGAAGCCGATGAAGATGAAGGGGAACCACAGGCGGGCCAGAGTCAGCCCGCTGATACCGAACAACTCGACATTGAAGGGACTGTTCGGCATCGCGCCGACTTCCAGCATATGCACCATATCGAAGCTGTAGACGCCAGTGGCATTCCCCGCGGCGAAGTACAGCACCAGCACGCCGACCAGGGCCACAACTGAGCCGATCAGGATGTACAGCGTGAGCTTCATAGCGGCGTATTCGCGCAGCTCTTTCCATCCCCAGGTGGCGATCAGGAGGTACATCGGGAAGATAGCCAGCTCGTAGAAGAAGAACAGCACGAACAGGTCCAGGGCGACAAAAACGCCGTACACGCCAGCTACCAGCAGCAGGAAGAAGGCCATGAATTCGCGCGGGCGGTCGTCAATCCCCCATGAAATCAGGACGCCGGCGAATGAAGCCAGGCCGGTCAGCAGGACCATCGGAGTGCTGATGCCATCCACCCCGAGGTGATAGTTGATCCCCAGCGGCGCGACCCAGACGATCTTCTCCTGAAACTGGAAGGACTGCTCAACCGTCGTCGCCGCGCTGGCATAAGCAACATCGTAATTGAAGAAGACAAAGAGGCCCAGCAGCAGGCTGAATCCGGTCGCCGCTGCCGCAATAAGACGGGCTTCCTGCTTGGCGGACTTAGGCAGCAGCAAGATCAGGAGCGCCCCAGCAACTGGCGTGAGCGTGATAATGCTCAATACTGGAATTGGTGCGTACATGACTCCCCCTGCCTCATTACCCGCCAAACCAACGGGTCACGGTATCGTTGATCATCGGCATAATCCAGTTCGGCAGCAAACCCGTGGCCAGCATCAGCAGCACTAACGGCGAGATGGCCACGATCTCGCGCCAGCTAATCTCCAGATTGTGATGCTGGTGATGGTAGTCAATCCACTCCTGCGAAGGCTTGCCGTGCAGCACCTTCTGGATTGCCTTGAGGATATAGGCGCCGGTGAAGAACAGACCCACCATACTGAGCAGCGTCGCCGACGTGAAGACCGGCCACGCGCCGCGCACGACCATGAATTCGCTCACGAATCCAGCCAATCCCGGCAGCCCCAGGCTGGCCATGCCGACGAAGATCAGGATGCCGCCGTAGATCGGCGCCAGCACCCACAGCCCGCCCATCTTGCGCAAATCGCGCGTATGCGCCTTGTGATACAGCGCCCCGACCAGCAAGAACATACCGGCCGAACTCAGGCCGTGGCTGAACATCTGGAGCACCGCGCCGTTGGCGGCGATGATGCCGCTCTGGGTATCAGTGATGGCCACCACTCCTGGCTCCAACCCCAGCCAGGGAGCCGCGCCATTGGTGTAGCTGATGCCGTACACCCAGGCCGCCGCGGCGACGCCGAGCACAACAAAGCCCATGTGGTTCACCGAGCTATAAGCCACCAGTCGCTTGAAGTCGGATTGCCCGTAGGCCGCGAGCGCCCCGAGGATGATGCCCGCCACAGCCAGGAAAGCCAGCACCGGGGCGAACATCGCCGCCTGTTCCGGAAAGTACGGGATAACCAGGCGCAGGAAACCGTAAGCGCCCAGTTTGAGGAGCACACCCGCCAGAATCATAGACCCGGCTGTCGGGGCCTCAGTATGCGCATCCGGCAGCCAGGTATGGAACGGCCAGATCGGGACCTTGATGGCGAAGGCCAGGAAGAAGGCCAGGAAAGTCAGCCACTTGACCGTGGAGATATCTATCCCCAGAAACGCATTTTCGCTCCCCTGGAAGGTCGGCCAGAACCCGGCCAGAGCCACCATGTCCATCGTGCCCGCCGTCAGGCCGATGAGCTGGATGGAAAGGAGCAGGCCCAGCGACCCGGCCATGGTGAAGATGAAGAACTTGACGGAGGCGTACAGCCGGTTATCGCCGCCCCACAGGTTGATCAGGAAGTACATCGGCACCAGCCCGATCTCCCAGAAGATGAAGAAGATCACCAGGTCCAGCGCCGCAAAGACGCCCACCATCCCCATTTCCAGGAAGAGGAAAAGCGCCATATACAGGTTGATCTGCCGGTCAATTTCAAAGCTGATCAGGACACCCAGCGGGACGAGCAGGCCGGTCAGCAGGATCATGACCACGCTGAGGCCGTCCACCCCCAGGTGCCAGGAGGAGCCGACGATGGCGAACCACGGCGCCTGTACCTCAAACTGGAAGCCGCCGGCGGCGTGATCGTAACTGACGAAGAGGTAGAGTGTCAGCAGGAACTCCACCAGGCTGAAGCCCAGCGCCGTCCAGCGGACCAGCGTCCTGTTGCTGCGCGGCAGCAGCATCACCACTATCGCACCCAGCAGGGGCCAGAAGATGATAGCGGTGAGCAGGGGTATTTCCACGAGGTTGCCAATCGTGATCATTCAGCCATGCCTCCCCAAGCCCGTCCAATCAGGTTCAGCACAATGATGATGACCACGAGCACGCCCAGAACGAGCAGGATAACCCCCGTGTTCACCCGTACGATCAGCGCGGAGACGCTCAACCCGATCACGAGGGTCGCGATGATCGCCATCATGAGATACTGCTGAACGTTGCCAGTCTGAATGTTGCGGAACCAGCGCCCGAAAGCCCCGATCGCCATAGGGATGCCGTCGCCGACGCCGTCAATCATCACCCGGTTGAAGCGCTTGAACAGCTCACCCAGCCAGGATGCAGCCCGGGCGATCGCATGCAGGATGCCGTCAATGATGCCCTGATCCAGAATTGCGCTGACCAGAGTTTCGCTGACCCACATCGAAGGTTTGACTAAAGCCCGGTCATACAGCTCATCCAGGTAGAACTTGTTGCGCATCCAGGTGTAGAGATACGGGCTGATCCTGTCCAGCGAGACCTGGATCGGATCGGCCTGGCCGGCGGGCACGGGCTTGCGCCAGTAAAGCCAGTAGCCGACAAAGATACCGCCCAGCGCCACCACCAGCGAAGTCAGCAGCGGCACCCAGTAAAACGGAATGGCGGGCGGATGCTCGACCAGCGTCCCGCCGACAAAACTGTGGAACGGGTTGCCCTGCGCGCTGAACAGCCCGCCCAGCAGCGGGAAGTCCGGATGCACCCCGATGAAACCGAGCACCAGCGCCAGCACGCCCAGAACTATCAAAGGCGCCTGCATCAGGACGGATACCATGCTGGAAGGCCCGCCCAGGCCAGCCTCCGCGGCGGCCTCTGTGCGCGGCTCACCTATGAAGGTCATAGCTACCTGGCGGGTGGTGTACAGCGCGGTCAGGAAAGCCGCCACCGCCAGGACAATGAACAGGAAGATCGCCGGGCCGTAACCGGTATTCGCGCCGCCCAGCACGCCCAGCCCCAGATGCCAGGCTTCGGAGAAGATCTCATCTTTAGACCAGAAGCCCGCTGAAATAATCGGGAAGCCAGCCAGGGCCATAGCGCCAGCCACAAATGTGTAGAACGTCACCGGGATGCGCTGCCGCAGGCCGCCCATGTTGCGCATATCCTGCGGATCGAACGGGGCGTCCCCGGCGAACGTGTTGTGGGGGTGGCGTCCGTGTTCGTGGGCGTGGTGCTCGCCGTGTTCCATCGCGTGAATGACCGCACCGGAACCCATGAACAACAGCGCTTTGAAGATGCCGTGCATGATCAGATGGAAGGCCGCCGCCGTGTACGCGCCGATGCCCAGCGCGCCGACCATGAACCCGAGCTGACTGATTGTCGAATAGGCCAGCACGCGCTTGATATCATTTTGGGCAATGGCGATGACGGCGGCGAACAGCGCCGTGAACCCGCCCACATAAGTCATCAACAGCAGCGGCGCGTTGTACACCCCTTCATGCGGGTGCGCCCCCGCCGACAACAGCGGATACATGCGAATGATCATGTACACGCCAGCGGACACCATAGCCGCCGCATGGATCATGGCGCTGACCGGGGTCGGGCCTTCCATCGCGTCGGGCAGCCAGACGTGCAGTGGGAACTGGGCGCTCTTGCCGATCGTGCCGGCGACAAGGAACACGCCGATCAGCCCGGCGGCGCTGATCGCCCCGCCGAAGATGAGGGCCGGCGTGCTGGCGAGCTTCTCCAGGAAAGCCGGATCGAGCAGGATCGTGCGGAAATCGAGCGTCCCCGCTTCGGCGAAGAGGTAGGCCACGCCCAGCAGCATGATGACATCGGCCACGCGGGTGGTCATGAACGCTTTGACGCCGGCCCGGTAGGCGCTCGGCTTTTCATACCAGAAGCCGATCAGCGAGTAGGAGCAGAAGCCCATCACTTCCCACCCGATGAAGAGCAGCAGCAGGTTGTCGGCCACCACCAGCGTGAGCATCGCCCCGGCGAAAAGAGACATATACGCCAGGAAGCGTTCGCGCCGGGGATCGTGGCTGATATAACCGATTGAGTAAATGAAGATCGTCAGGATGGCCAGCGGCACCATGAACAGCATCACCGTTGTGAGCGGGTCCACCATGACGCCCATCATGAATTGCGTCTGTCCCAGGTCCAGCCAGGGGGCGCTGCTGCCAAACGCGGCCCCCGCCAGCCCGGGGCCGAAGGCCAGCCCTGCTGAGCGCAAGAAGACCGCCGTTGCCAACCCCCATGACAGGACCGACGCCGCCAGCGCGGTGAAGACAGTCACCCACCAGCTCCTGTTCGTCACCAGGACGATCAGGACAAACGCAATCAGCGGCGGGACCGGGATCAACCACGGCAGGTAGTTTGCATTTGTCCACTCAATCATTCAGGACCCGTCCTCCACTTGGCGCACCCCCGCCAGGGGCAGGAGCGTCGCAATTCCCGGATATCACCACTTCAGCAGGTTGACATCCTCAACGGCCACACTCTGACGACGGCGGTAGATGGCGACGATCAGCGCCAGGCCCACCGCAGTCTCCGCAGCAGCGACGACGAAGACGAAGGCGGCGAACGCCTGGCCCATCATGGTATCGACTGTCTGGAATCGCCAGAAAGCCACCAGGTTGATGTTGACCGCATTCAGCATCAGCTCAACGCTCATCAGGATCGCCACGGCGTTCCGACGGGCGAGCACCCCGAACAGCCCGATAGCGAACAGAATTGCACCAACAGTCAGGAACATCCACAATGGGACCATGAGCGTTTACTCCGCTTCGTCATCGCGAGCGATGTAGATCGCCCCGATCAATGCCCCGGCCAGAAGCAACGACGCGACTTCAAACGGCAGCGCGTACTGCGCCGGATCCATCAGGGCCTGGCCCAGCCGCAGCGTCGTATCTCCGACCACGGGGGGCGCTTCCGCCGCAGCCAGAGGAGCGCCTTCC
>JARKNX010000225.1 GCA_029976025.1 Aggregatilineales bacterium
CCCCGGCGCCGTCAGCCGCCGCGCCAGCGCGTAGAACAGCAGAAAGGTCGGTATCGCAAACAACAGCGAGACCAGCCGGCCCAGCCATACCTGCTCCCCCACCACCCCGTAGAGCAGCGCAACCAGGAAGGTGTAGAGCTGAAACTCCGTCTCCACATAGCCGGGGCCGTTCCCCCGCCAGTTGATCTGCGGGTAGAACAGGTTGTAGCGTACCCCTTCGTTGAACGCATAGCTCCGGGCAATCGAGGCGGTGTCCGTCCCGCGCCAGTTGCCTGAGTAGATCAGGGGCTTGTCCATTAAGGGCAGCCGCACCAGAATCCCGACCACTATAATGGCGGCCAGGTGGAGATATTCCGTCCTCCGGCTCAGACTGGCGTAAGAAACGCCAGCATCCATGCTATGCTGTGCTGCCATGTTGTCTTTCCTTCCGAAGCGCAGGCGCTGAAATACCCGGCGGGCTGGTGAAGCTACTTTCTGGCGGCGCGCTGCTCGCTGCGCGCCACGATGAAGATGCCGGTGATGATCACGCCGAACCCCAGCAGGCGCAGCGCCGTGATCTGTTCGCCGAACAGCAGCGCCCCGCCCACCAGCACAATCACGTAGGTGAAGCTGAGGAACGGATAGGCGAAGCTCAGCTCAGCGCTCATCAGGGCGATCAGCCACAGCAGCGCGCTCACGGCGAAGACGGCCAGCCCCAGCAGCACCATCGGCGTCGTCAGAATCTTCACAAACATATCGAGCGAAAGCTGAAGGCCGCCGATCTGGTTGAGGCCGGCCTTGAAGGCAAGCTGGCCGATCCCGCCCAGCACGACGCTGGTCAGTATCAGGCCGACGGAGCGGAGGTTCACCGCCTGCTGGGTAGCCAGAGCGGGTTGTGGAGAGGGGACGTCAGGTGTGCTTTGCATGGCGGGTTACCCCTTAACAACATCCTGCATTCGGCGAAAAATGACGGACCGTGAGTGATAGCGCGAAGCCCGCTGGATCAGTCTGCTTCTACCGGCCCGACGCCGTCATCCGGCACAATGGAAAGCGCCGCTGACGGATCGAAGACCAGCAGGTAGGTGCGAAGCTGGCTGCGTTCCAGCGTCTCGCTAAGCTCGCCGTTCGCCAGATCGATCTGCCGCACCGGAGTCTCAATATGCGTCGTCCCATAGGCCCTGTCCAGAGGGAACCGGTTCATCGACAGCGTCACCGGGGCCGGGGCAGTCGCCAGATTCCACAGCCGGGCGGTCACCCCCGGCAGATCGTCAGCCGGCTTGAGCGCCCACAGCAGCACATCCGGATCGGAGAGCGAAAGCAGCGAAAAGACAGTCTCAGGGTACAACCCGGCTTCCGGCGCGTCGGTCGGGCCGGGGGAGATCATCCCCGTCACCAGCGGATTCTGATGCTCCAGGGCGAAGCGCATCGCCCCGGCCGGGTCATAGGCGTCGCGCGGCTGTAAGGCAAAACGCTGCAGGAACGTGCTATCCCCGTCCTGATCCTGCATCCCGAGGCCCGCCCCATCGACCTGCCCGCCCGCCAGAACCGAGAGAAGCGGGGTGGTCGTGTCCAGCCTGGACGGCGTGCTGCGGCCATACTGCATAAAGTAACAGTCCGCGTTGGAAAGCGTTACGCCGGCGCCGTCGGCCTCGCCAATGTCGGCGAAGTGGTTCAGGGTCAGCCAGTCGTAGCGCGCGTTGCGCGGCGAATAATGGCCGCCGTCCGCCAGCAGCCCGGCCCGGATGACGGCGCCTACCTCCTCGTGCCACAGATCGGGCTGCTCCAGATTGAAGCCAAACCCCCAGGTATAAACATCGCTGAAGTTCTGGAGGATCTCGTTCTCGATCTCGATACGGGCCGAATCGCGAAAGACCGTGATGCGCGACGTGTGCTGCAGGGGGGCATCCGAGGTTGCCAGCAGGGTCAGCGAGACCGGCCCGGCGTTTTCCACCGTCAGTGTGCCGTCGCCCGGACCGAGATCATTGAGGGCGCGATCGTCAATAACCCGCACCCATTCGCGGCCGGCGCGCCCCTTGTCGATCAGGCTAATGATCGCCCCGCGCGGCGATACCGTGATCCGGTAATGCGCGGAGTCGATAACCCCATCGCTGGCCGGGCCGGAGAGCGCCGCCGCCGGGCCAAAGCCCGCCCCGGCGCCAGCGCGAATCTCGAAGACTTTGTAGCCAACCGGCGGGATGTCAGAAGCCAGCAGGCGCAGGAATCGCCCGCCGGCGGTGACGATGATCTGCGCAGGCACTTCGGCCCCGCTGCTGAGATCAAACACCTGCACCGGCTCCGGGCCGTCGTACGGGAGGTCGGCCTTCTCCGTGCGGGGCCAGCTCAGCGGGTTGAAGACAAAAAAGCGCGGCGCGGCCCCGCCATTCTGAATGAGGTTCCCCAGCGCCCGGGTGGCATCCTGCTGGAGGGTGTTCACGTAAAGCGCAACCTCATCGGCCAGCCGCCGCTGCCACTGCGCCCGCACGCTGTTGCTGACGGAGCCGTTGCCCGTCCAGTCATGCTCCCAGTACAGCCCCAGGTCCATCCACGCCAGGTCGCGGGCCGCCCCCCGCCCGGCCATAAAATCCGGCTGGAAGAAGGTGACCAGCGTCGCCAGCGCCTCGGCGGACCGGAGCAGCTCCGTGGCCCGCTTGATCCGCGCCGACACCTCGGCCATCGAGGCGCAGTACAGATCCCATTCGTTGCCAAAAGAAGCGGCTACTGTGGGGAGCTGTGCGCCGTAAGTCGCCAGGAAATCGGCGAAAAAATCTAGCTGGTTAGAAACGATCACGCGCCGCTGCGAATTGGATTTATCCTGCGCCACCGTGACGAATTCATCGGTGAGCGTCTCCAGATCATCCCAGCCTTTGCCGAAAGCCCCGATAACCCGGTAAGGATAACGGGCCTGGAAATCGGAGCTGGAATCGACATAGTCCACCACGGCAGCCGGGTCGCGCGCCTCAGCGTAGCCGCCCATGCTCTGATTGTCGCGCAGCATGGAGTTCCACTTCATCAGGATACGGCTGCCATCCGGTCCGGCGTACCAGTAGATATCATGCTCGCGGTCACTGGCGCTGGCGACCCGGGTGGCGCAGTCACAGATGCCCTTCCAACTGTAACGCGCGCCGGCGCCGGCCCACAACGCCCCGAGGCCGTATGGCAACGTCTGATTCTCCATAGCGACGGCGACCGGGAAGCGCAGGTTGTGGCGGCGCTCCAGCTTGCCGGCGTAGTACATGCCGCGCAGGATAGCCTCCGCCGGCGCGCCGCCCAGGCAGACCACCAGCGCGTTCAGCGGCGCGCTGATATGTCCGTCGCGGATGCGCGCGATCAGCCGGTCGAACTGGGCCGGGGTGCGGTTCTGCTCATAGGTCCATAGCCAGAAGCTGCCGTCGCAGTTCCAGCGGCTCTGAAAATCGGCAGGCAGATCCGCCGTCTGGTCAGCCAGATCGAGGTAATAATCCAGCATACGCAGGAAGGACTGGCGGTAGGTCTCCTCATCCGCCGTCCAGAGGTAATCGGTATGGTCATCAGGGGCGAGGTAGATGCGTTTGCGGTCCTGAAGGCTGGCCGCGCCTTCTGCCCAGACGACGCCGGGCAGCCGCAGGCCAGAAAGCGCCGCGCCGGCGGCTATGCCGGCCCCGATCTTAAGCACATCGCGGCGAGAGAGGCGCCCCTCTCCATGGCGAAAAGAAGCGGCAGGGTGCCGCGGAGGACGATCAGTTGCAGGACTCATACGATACTCAATCTACTTGCTACCAGCAAATCGTACAAAATTGCCGCCCGACGGGCCTCCGGGCAGCCTGCTTTCACCGGATGTTCTCTATACTTGCCAGTAGTACCCTATTACAAATGATACCCCTAAAAACGGGTTGTGCCACCTGGCGCTTCAGGATTTCCTGAACCGGGCGCTGTACAGACCGGTATTTTATGGTAATTTTATACTGTAACGGTCCCTCCTGTGGTATAGTGAAGGATACGTAATAAAGATACTTACATAAAACGTGTCTGTTCGTCCTGTTATTATATTTAGGATGGTACTGTAAGTCGCCCCGGTTCACCTGCTCAGTGAGCTGTCGGCTGCACCATTCTACGGAATCTGGCTGAAGATTTATGGGAACAATTGCTGAGAAACAACAGGGACTGGCGCCTGCAGATATCCCGGTCCGCGCCGCCCATACTTTTGTCATCAGGCCGACTCACGGCTGGGTATCGCTCAAACTGGGCGAGATGTGGGCCTATCGCGAGCTGCTGTACTTCCTCACCTGGCGCGATATCAAAGTCCGTTACAAGCAAACTATCCTGGGGATGATCTGGGCTGTCATCCAGCCTTTCATGACGATGGTGGTCTTCAGCCTGTTCTTTGGCGGGCTGGCCGGGGTCCCATCGGACGGAGTCCCCTACCCCGTTTTCAGCTTCGCGGCGCTCGTCCCCTGGTCGTTCTTTGCCACGGCGATGACCCAGTCCTCCAACAGCCTGGTCGGGGCCGCCAACCTGATCAAGAAGGTTTACTTCCCGCGGCTGGTTGTCCCGATCTCCAGCGTGGTATCCCCGCTGGTGGATTTCGCCCTGGCTTTTGCCGTCCTGATCGGCATGATTGTGTTCTTCAGCGTCGTCCCCACCATGACTCAGATCGTCTGGGAACCCGGCACGCTGGAGATCGGCTTCGTCCCCGCAGTCAGCGCCATCCCGATCACGGCGAACGTGATCTGGCTGCCGTTCTTCCTGGCGCTGGCCTTCATGACGGCGCTGGCGGTCGGGCTGTGGCTTTCGGCCATGAACGTGCAGTTCCGCGACGTGCACTATATGGTCCCCTTCCTGACCCAGTTCTGGATGTTCGCCACACCTATCGCGTACCCGGCCAGCCTGATCACAAACAACATCGCCCGCATGATCTACAGCCTGAATCCGATGGTTGGCGTCGTGGAAGGATTTCGCTGGGCGCTGCTGGGGACCGATACCCAGCCCGGGCCGATGATCGTCGTTTCCACGCTGGCCGCCCTGGCGCTCCTGATCGGGGGGGCGTTTTACTTCCGCCGGATGGAAAAGACATTCGCCGACGTCGTCTGAGCGGCCCGACGACCCGGCCACTACCAGCACGAAAAGGGTGTGATGTGAATAGCACCGTTGCCATTCATGCAGAAGGCTTGAGCAAGCAATACCGCATCGGCAGCCGCCGGGACAGTTACAGCACCCTGCGCGAAACGATCATGGAGGCGGTCCAGGCTCCATTCAAGCGGGCGTCCAGCCTGCTCCGCGGCGAAGCCTACGGCGCCGCTGGCCTGAAGGAGACGATCTGGGCGCTCAAGGATGTCTCCTTTGAGGTGAGCCAGGGCGAGGTGGTCGGCATTATCGGGCGCAACGGCGCCGGCAAGAGCACGCTGCTCAAGATTCTGTCGCGCATCACCGAGCCTAGCGAAGGCTTCGCCGAAGTGCGCGGGCGGGTTGGCTCCCTGCTGGAGGTCGGGACTGGCTTCCACCCGGAGCTGACCGGGCGGGAGAATATCTACCTCAACGGGGCCATCCTGGGGATGCACCGCTACGAGATTGAGCGCAAGTTCGATGAGATGGTCGCCTTCGCCGAGGTCGAAAAGTTCATCGACACGCCGGTCAAGCACTATTCCAGCGGCATGTACCTGCGGCTGGCCTTCGCTGTCGCCGCCCACCTGGAGCCGGAGATTCTGCTGGTGGACGAGGTGCTGGCGGTGGGGGATATCAAGTTCCAGGAGAAATGCCTGGGCAAGATGAATGAGGTCGCCACCGAAGGGCGCACGGTGCTTTTCGTCAGCCACAACATGGCCGCCGCCCGCCAGCTCTGCCAGACCGGCATCGTGCTGGAACACGGCAGGGTCGCCCACCAGGGCACCATCGACAGCGCCATCGCCTATTACACGCAGGAGAACAACCCGGTGAGCACCGCCAGCTTCGTGGACACCCGCCAGGTCACCAACCGGTCCGGCATCGGCGGCGGCCGGATTGTGAGCGTCGCGTTCGCCAACGGAGCAGGGCTTCCGGATACGCTGTTCGGCATCGGCGAGCCGTTCTCGGTCACGATGAATATCGAGCTTGAGCAGAGTCTTGACGTCAGCCTCGAGGCCGGAGTGGAGATTCGCAAGCTGGACGGCACGCAGCTCGTCAACCTCCGCAGCGACAGCGAAAGCACCCTGTTCCCCCTGGAAGGGGGCGAGAAACAGATCGCCATCCGCGTTCATGTGGCCGGCCTGCCGCTGTACCCCGGCATCTATGTGGTCGAACCGTGGTTCTGTCAGCGGCAGGGCCGGCGCGTCGATCATGTGCACAACGCCTGTTTCATCACAATGGAAACGCGCGGCGTCTTTGCCAGCGAGCGCTTCATCCAGCCGAACCGGGGAGTCCTGCTGGCTAACAGCCGGTGGGAGAAGGCAGCATTTGAGCCGGTGGATACGGCAGCAGCCAGCCGGGTAGAAGCTCAGTGAAAGATGTGTCGGGATAGAGGCTATGCCGGTATATGCAGCAGGCTCCGGGTTGTCCATCCTTTTCGGCGAGCTGGCTTCTCTGGCGGAAGCCGCGCCTGCCGGACACGCCTGCCTGCCGCACCCCGATACCGCCCTCCTGACCTGTGACAGCCCCCACCCGCCGTTGACGCGGCTCGATTCTGACAGCGGCATCCTGTGGTGCCTGGGCGAGCTATTCAGCTACGATGGCGCGGACGGGGATACAGCCGCCTGCCTGCGCCGGGCCGCCGCCGACTGGGGCGCTGAGGCGCTGAAGCCGGACCGGCTCAACGGGCGGTTTGTCCTGCTCCGCTGGGATCAGCGCGCCTCCGAGTGGCAGATCGTGACCGACCGGATCGGCTCCTGCCACCTGTACAGCGTATGGGAAGGCGACCGGGTCCGGGCGCTGGGGAGCGACCTGCTGACGCTGAGCAAGGCGGCCTCCCGCCGGGCGCTGGACTGGGAGGCGATCGCGACCTTCTTCGCCCTGGGTTTCTACCTGGATGACCGCACCTGCTTCACCGATGTGCGCGTCCTGCTGCCGGCTTCGCTCTACCGGCTCAGCCCGGCGGGCGATCTGCTGGCGCACCGCCGCACCTGGGCCTGGCATCACACAGTGGACGCCGCCCGCAGCTACGATGAGACAGTCGAGCAGTACGACGTCCTGCTCCGGCAGGCCGTCAGGCGGATCACACAGACCGGCCAGACAATTGTGCCGCTTTCCGGCGGGCTGGACTCGCGCTCGCTGGCCGCCGTCCTGCCGCGCGGCGCGGACACGCTGGCCTACTCTTACGGCTACACGCCCGATTCCATCGAGACGGCGATTGCCGCCCGGATCGCCCGGGAGCGCGGCTTCGCCTTCACCCGGCATGTGATCCGGCCCTACCTGTTCGAGCGCCTGCCGGAGCTTGTGCGGACCCTGCACGGCTGCCAGGATGTCACCCAGGCCCGCCAGATGAGCATCAACGGCTGGGTGCACGAGCGGGCCGATGCGGTGCTGACCGGCCTGTGGGGCGATGTGTGGTGCGACCAGACCGGCCTGGCCGACGGCCTGCCGCCGGGCGAGACGGTGGCCTCCCACGCCCTGCACAAAATGCAAAAGCGCGGGCGGGACTGGCTGCTGGAACATGTCGCCGGGCCACAGTTGGGCGGGCAGTCCATCCCCGACCTGCTGGAGGATCGGGTCCGCACCGGGGTTGCTGCCTTCGCCGGGATCGCCGATCCGGATTTTCAGGCCAAGGTCTACAAGACTTCCCGCTGGGCTTTCCGCTGGTCTAACGCCAGCCTGCGCGGTTTTGAGCCGGGCGGTGTGCCGCGCGTGGCCTACTACGATATCGATCTGGTGGATTTCTTCTGCACCGTGCCGACCGCGTTCGCCCGCGATCGGAAGCTGCAAATCGACCACCTCAAACGCTTCGCGCCCGATCTGGCCCGCATCTTCTGGCAGGAAGCCGAAGCCAACCTGTATCTGGCGCCGTACGGCCGCTGGCTGAGCCTGCCGCGCCGCGCTTTTCACCGGCTGCGCCGGTCGCTCCGGGGTGAACGGCCGATCCAGCGCAACTGGGAAGTGCAGTTCCTTGCGCCGGGCGGGCGCGAGGGCCTGGAGGAGTGGCTGCTGCGGCCCGGCCTGCGGCTGCACGATGTCGCCGCGCCGGAAGCGGTGCGGGCGCTGGTGGACGGGCTGTATGCCGCGCCAGAAGCGGCCAACGGTTACGCCGTCTCCATGTTGCTCACGTTTTCAGCCTGGCTGGAGGCGGCCGTATGACGCGCCCGATCCGGCTGTTTGTCATCGGCGTGCGCTGGCCGCCGGAGACGTTCATTGAGCGCAGATTGTACGGGCTGGCCGACGCGGGATTTGAAGTCGTGGTTTGCACTTCCAGCGCCGGGCAGACCGATCACCCGCATATCCGCCTGCTCCGGCTCCCCCGGCTGGGCTACGGCATCCTGCCTTACGGCTACTCGTTCCGGCTGCTGGCAAAGCACAGCCTGCGCCATCCGGGGCAGGTCTGGGGCGCCTGGAAGCGGGCGCGACAGTTCGCGCCGGACTGGAAAGAATCGATTGAAGGGCTGGCGCAGCAGCTCCCTTTTCTGGGGCAGCAGCCGGATATCGTCCACTTTGAGTGGAACAGGACGGCCATCACGTACCTGCCCTACTACGATCTGCTCGCCTGCCCGGTGGTCATTAGCTGCCGGGGGTCGCAGGTGCAAATCTCGCCCCATAAGCCGGGCGCGGATCAGGCCGATCTGATTGCCGGCCTGCACGAATCGTTCGCCCGGGCCGCCGCCGTTCACTGCGTCTCGGCGGCCATCAAGCGCGAGGCGGCGCAGTACGGGCTGGAAGAAGCGAAGGGGCACGTGATCCGGCCGGCGGTAGACCCCGATTTCTTCACGCCGGCGGCGGAACGCCTGGCGGCGGGCGGCCCGCTGCGGATTATCTCGACCGGTTCGATCACCTGGGTCAAGGGTTATGAGTACGCCCTGATCGCGCTCCGCCACCTGCTCGATCGCGGGGTGACGGCGCACTACACCATCATCGGGGGCGGGGACGAAGAGCAGCGCCTGCGCTACACAATACACGATCTGGGGCTGGCGGACAGCGTGACGCTGGCCGGGCGGCTCAGGCCGGAGCAGGTGCGAGAAGCCCTGCAGAGCGCCGATATCTTCCTGCTGCCCAGCGTGAGCGAAGGGATTTCCAATGCCGCGCTGGAGGGGATGGCCTGCGGCCTGCCGGTGGTGACGACCGCCTGCGGCGGCATGGAGGAGGCGGTCACCGATGGCGCGGAAGGGCTGGTTGTCCCGGTGCGCGATCCGGCGGCGCTGGCTGACGCGCTGGCGGCGCTGGCCGCCGATCCGGCCCGCCGGGCGGCTATGGGCGCCGCCGGGCGGGCGCGTATCCTGCGCCAGTTCACGTTAAAGCAGCAGATCGAGGCTTTTGTCGCGCTGTACAATAAAATTATTAATTCGCACAGCGCCCGGTTAGCCTGAAAAGGTTGGCCAGGGAATCGGGCGGGAACGAGGATAATAGAGTGCTTACATTACATGAGCTGCAATATCTGATTCTGGAGCCATTCCTGCCCGTTCTGTATGCCCGCGTGCGCCAGGACCTCCGCCGCCTGCTGATCTCGCTGCCGCAACCGGTACATCTGTTGGATGTGGGCGCCCGCAATTCGCCGTATACAATTGGCCTCGCCGTCCAGGTCACCCTGCTGGATATCCCCAGGGAGACAGAAGTACAGAAGACGCTGTCCCTGGGCTGGAATAAAAACATGATGGCAGCACTGCCGCGTAAACGATCGAATGTCGTCAGCCTGGTACTGGAAGATATGACCTGCTGCACGCTGGCGGATAATTCCTTTGATATCGTCACCTGTATTGAAGTAATCGAGCATGTGGCGGAGGATGAGTTATTTGTGAAACAGATTTGTCGCGTACTCAAGCCGGGGGGGCTGCTCTACCTGACTACCCCGAACGGAGACTATATCCGGAACGAGCCGCCCAACTACAACCCCGATCATCTCCGCCACTATACCGGCCTTCAGCTCACAGAGCTGCTTCAGCGCCACTTCAGCCAGGTCGATGTGTATTATGGAGTCAAAACAGGCAAGCACCGTTACAGGGGCCTGGCCGGGATATCGCCCGCCAGACCGCTCCAATCCATAAAAACCGCCATCAGCAATATAGCCAATCGCATTGAGTCCAGGGGGCTGGAAAAGACGTCCCAGCGGACCGCCCATCTTTTTGCAGTGGCACACAAAGCGCTGATCTGACAACCCTGCTTATGAAACTGGTTCTTATTGTCCCGGCTTTTCCGAAGCTCTCGGAAACCTTTATCATCAGCAAGTTCCGCGGCCTGCTGGAACACGGCTACGACGCGCATATTGTCTGCGCGGAAAGCAGCCCGGCGGAATGGGCGCACTTCCCCGATCTGAAGCGGGGCGCTCTGCGGGCACGGGTGCACAGCGCGCCCGCTACCGTAAGCCGCTGGAAGGCGGCCGTGCGGCTGCCGTTCGTGCTGGCCGGGACCTTCCTCCGTGCGCCGGCCGCCACACTGAGCTACCTGCGGCGCAGCCGGGCGGCCGGGGGCGCGGGCGTTCTGCGCGCCCTGTATCTGGACGCGCCACTGATCCGGCTCCAGCCCGATGTAGTGCATTTTGAATTCGGGACGCTTGCCGCCGAGCGGCCGGGGCTGCGCGAGCGGCTGGGCTGCCGGGTCGGGGTCAGCTTCCGCGGCTACGACCTCAACTTTGTCGGCCTTGAAACCCCCGGCTATTACGACAGCGTCTGGCAGGAGGCCGATCGCCTGCACCTCCTGGGCGAGGACCTGTGGCGGCGCGCACAGGGGCGGGGCTGCCCCCCCGACAAGCCGCACGCCCTGATCCCCCCGGCTATCGACACAGCCTATTTCACGCCGCCCGCGCCGGCCGGCACGCCGGTTGAGCTGGGCACGCCGGAACGCCCGATCCGGCTGCTGAGCGTGGGGCGGCTGGAGTGGAAGAAAGGCTATGAGTTCGCGCTGGAGGCCGTGCGCCTGCTGCGCGAGCGGGGGCTGACGGTAGAGTACACCATCATCGGGGGCGGCGCTTATCTGGAGGCGCTGGCCTTCTGCCGCCACCAGCTCGATCTGGAGTCCTGCGTGACCTTCCGGGGGCCGCAGCCGCGCGAAGCTGTGCGCGCGGCTATGGCGCACGCCGATATCATGCTGCACGCGGCCGTCTCCGAAGGGTTCTGCAACGCCGTGATTGAGGCTCAGGCAATGGCGCTGCCGGTGGTGACCAGCGACGCCGACGGCCTGGGCGAAAATGTGCTGGACGGCGTGACCGGGTTCGTGATCCCCCGGCGCGACGCGGGCGCCCTGGCCGATCGCGTCGCCCGCCTGGCCGCCGATCCCGTCCTGCGCCAGCAGATGGGCCAGGCCGGGCGCGCCCGCGCGCTGGCGGCATTTGATCTGCGCGAGCAGGCGGAACAGTTCGCTGCGTTCTACCGGGCGTTCACGCCGCCGGCAGGAGGGACAGCCGCATGACCGGCAGCATCGACCTGATCTGGCTGGGCGAGGCCCCGCCCCCGGCATGGCCGGCCGGCTGCGTCTGGACAGCCGGCGCCACCCCGCGCGAGGTTGCCGCCGCCGTCGCCAGCCGGCTGCTCGAATCAACCGCGGAAGCCTGGCTATTCTGGCACGGCCGGCTGGGGGCACCCGACGCGACTCTGGCCGCCGCCCTGCTGAAAGGGCCGGGCGATGTCTGGCACGCCGGACTGCGGCTGGGCATGGCCGGGCTGCCCGGCATGCTCGACTTCATCGCGCCGGGGTGGATGCTGACGTGCGATCCGCCGCCGGATATTGAGGCGACCTCCTGGCGGCTGCCTCTGGACGCCTGCCTGGTCCGGAGCGATGTCCTCCGCCGCATGGGCGGCCCGGACCCCGCCTTCGCCACCCTGTCCGCCGCCGGGCTGGAGATGGGCCACCGCTGGATAACCGGCGGGGCGATCGTCCGCCACATCCCCGCCCTGGCTCCGGGGGCGATCGCCCCGCCGCCGAAGCTGCCTCTGGCGGACGAGATGCGCTTTATCCGCCGCCGGGCGGCCCGCTGGCAGCGCTACTGGAGCGCCTTCCGGGCCATCCTGTCGGGCTACGCCGGGCCGGTCGCTGTGCTCCGCGCCTGGCGGCAGACGGCGCCCGAGCCGCGCCTGCCCGCCCCGCCTCCCTGCCGCCCCACCCTGCCTCCGGATGGAGCGGAGCAGCCCCTCCCCGACGCCCGCGTGACCGTCCTGATCCCGACGGTGGACCGCTACTCTTATCTGCGCGTGCTGCTGGACCAGTTGCGGCGGCAGACTGTCCCCCCGCACGAGATCATCGTGATCGACCAGACCGCGCCGGACCGGCGCGACGCGGCGCTGGCGGCGGACTTCGCCGATCTGCCGCTCCGGTTGATCACGCTGGGCAGGGCCGGGCAGTGTTCTTCCCGCAACGCCGGCCTGCAGCAGGCGACCGGCGACCATATCCTGTTCGTGGACGATGACGACGAAGCAGGGCCGGATTTAATCGCGCATCACCTGCGCCATATGCAGCAGACTGGCGCCCGGATTTCGTGCGGGGCCGCCGACGAAGTGGGCGCCGGACCGCTGCCGCCGCACTTCACCTACCCGCGCGTGAGCGACGTGTTCCCGACCAACAACAGCCTGATCAGCCGGGACGTGCTGCGCCACTCCGGCCTGTTCGATCTGGCCTACGAGCGCGGGACGCGGGCCGACGGCGATCTGGGCATGCGGCTGTACCTGAGCGGGCAGCTTATGATGTATAACCCGGCCATTTCCGTCCTGCACCATCACGCGCCCAGCGGGGGCCTCCGCAAGCACAAAGCGCGCGTCAACACCTACGCCGCCAGCCGCCAGAAGATCGCCGTCCGCGTCCTGCCCGGCGCGTCAGAAGTCTATCTGTGGCGGCGGTACTACACCCCCGGCCAGGTGCGCGAGAATCTGTGGCTGGTGGTGCTGGGGACATTCAGCATTCGCGGCGGGATCGGGCGCAAGCTCCTGAAAGGGCTGGTCAGCCTGATCATGCTCCCGGAGACGCTGTGGAAGCTCCGGGGACGCTGCCGCGCTGCTGCCGCGCTGCTGGAGTCGTACCCGCAGATTCCCGCGCTGGAGCCGTCCGCGGCGGACGCCGAAGGAGAGCGATGACCGTGGAAAATCCGCTTGTCAGCATCGTCATGGCCACTCACAATCGGGCGGCAGTGCTGGGCCGCAGCCTGGACTCGCTGCTGGAACAGACCTACACCAACACCGAAATCATTCTGGTCAACGATGCGTCGGAGGATAACACTGCCGAAGTGCTGGCCGGCCTGGCCGCGGAACACGACCGCCTGCGCGTGATCAACCTGACGCAGAACGAAGGGCACAGCTCCCGCAACCGGGGGATCAGCGCGGCCCGCGGGAAATATGTCGCCATCATGGACGACGACGATATCTGCCTGCCCGACCGGATCGAGAAGCAGGTCGCGGTCATGGAGGCGCACCCGGAGGCGGATGTGTGCTTCGGCGCAATTGCCCTGATGGACGAAAACGGGCATATCTTCCACCTCCACCCCAGCAATCTGCTGGAAGGGCGCTTCCCGACCGAGCCGGCGGATGTATTCCGAATGCTCCTGCTGGACGGCAACATGGTCGCCAATGTGACGCTCATGGTCCGCCGGGAAGTGCTGCTGAGATATCCGTACTGGTCGGGGCCGGCCACGGACTGGGCGCTGGTGCTCCTGATGGCGGCGGACGGCGTGCGGATGATCGGCCTGCCCGAAGTACTGGTCAATGTGGATCGCGCCCACGGGCACCGGCGCATCTGGGAAGACGGGCAGACGCACTACCGCATCCAGCACGATGTGCTGCGGCGCGTGTGCGAGGAGAAGCATGTGCCGCCCGCGCTGGCCCGGCGCGCCGCCTCCAACCTCAACATCCGCATGGCGCGCAACACCAGCAGCAGGGCCGCGGTAGGGCTGACCCTGCGCGCGCTGATCCAGTGGCCGGGCAATCCATCCGCCCACAAAATGGTCCGCCGGCTGGCGCGCCGGGTGCTTGATCGGGGGCGCGGGCTGCTGCCCGGCTCCGCGCGCAAACAGGGAGAAAGCTGAGTATGTCAGAGCCGCTCGTCAGCGTCGTTATGGCGACTTATAACCGGGCGACCCTGCTCAGCCGCAGCCTGGACTCGCTGCTGAGGCAGACATACCCCGCTGTCGAAATCATCGTGGTCAATGACGCTTCTGAGGATAACACCGCCGACGTGCTGGCCGCGCTGACCCGGCAGCATGCCCACCTGCGCGTGATTAACCTCCCTGAAAACGAAGGGATCACCTGTCGCAACCGGGGGATCAAGGTGGCGCAGGGAACCTATGTCGCCATCATGGACGATGACGATGTCTGCCTGCCCGATCGGATTGAGAAGCAGGTCGCCGCCCTGAAGGCGCACCCCGAGGCAGACCTGTGCTTCGCGGCTGTTGATCTGGTGGATGAGCACGAGCGGGTATTCAACACAATCCCCGACAACCTGCTGGAGGGGCGCTTCCCCACCGAGCCGGAGGAGGTGTTCCGGCTGCTCCTGCTGGACGGCTGCCGGATTCCCGATGTGACGCTGATGATCCGGCGGGAGGTCTTCCTGAATTATCTGTACTGGCCGGTGGCGGCCCCGGACTGGGCGATACTGCTCTCGATGGCGGCGGACGGGGTGCGCATGGTGGGCGTGCCGGAGGCGCTGGTCAGGGTGAACCGCGCGTGGGGGCATAAAAGCCTGTGGCAGGATAAAGCGGCGCATTTTCACGGCCAGTACGAGGTGCTGCGGCGCGTGTGTCAGGAGAAGGACGTGCCGCCCGCGCTGGCCCGGCGCGCAACCTCCAACCTGATCATCCGCGAGGCCCGGTATGTCGAAGGCGGGGCCGCGCTGGGCCTGATCCTGCGCGCCCTCATCCTGTGGCCGGGCAACCCGCTGGCCTATCGAGCGCTTAAAGATGTCGGCAAGCGGGCCGCGACCAAGCTGCGCAGAATGCTGTATCCTGCCTCACCAAAGGAAGCCTGAGCATGGCATCTGATCCGCTTGTCAGCATCATCATGGCGACCCACAACCGGGCGCATCTCCTGGAACACGCCCTGAATTCGCTGCTGGGCCAGACGTACGCCCGGCGAGAGATCATCGTGATCGATGACGCCTCCACGGACGACACGCCCGCCATCCTGGCCAGGCTTCAAGAAGCTCACCCGGCGGTCCGGGTCATCACGCTCTCCGAAAATCAAGGCCCCGGCAGCGCGCGCAACCGGGGCATCGAAATGGCGCAGGGCGCTTATATCGCAATTATGGATGATGACGATGTCTGCGTCCCCGACCGGCTGGAGAAGCAGGTCGCCCTTCTGGAGGCCCACCCGGAGGTCGGGCTGTGTTTCGGGCTGGTACAGTGGGTGGGTGACAACCGGCAGCCGCTAGGACTCTTCCCTGTCCTGCTGCATCAGGGGCAGTTCCCCACGGAGCCGCCCGATGTGCTGCGGCTGCTGCTGCTGGAAAGCAACAAGATCCCCAACGTGACGATCATGATCCGGCGGGAGCTGATGCTGCGCTACCCCTACTGGAGCGGCATCACGGTGGAGGATTACGCGCTGGCGCTCTCGCTTTCGGCAGACGGAGTGCGCATACTGGGGATACCGGAAGTGCTGGTGTACCAGGACCGGGCTGACAGCCGCGACGGCCTGATGGTGAACAAGGCGCGCATGTTCCGCGACAATCGTCTGGTCCTCGAGCGCATCTGCCGCGAGAAGGGTATCGCGCCGGAACTGCGGCGGCGGGCGTTTTCCAATGAATATGCCCGCGAAGGGCGCTACTGGAGCGGCCTGCGGGGCCTGGCGCTGGAGCTGCGCGCGCTGGCCCTGTGGCCGGGGAACCCGCTGGCCCGGCAGACGCTGCGGGAACAGGTCGGGAGGGTGTCCCGCAGGCTCACCGGCAAAGCGCCCAGAGGAGGCAGAAGCCTGTGACACATCCGCCTGTACCAATCCTGTACACCATCCCCAACTTCATCAGCGCCGGCTCAGGCCACGCGATGACGAGCGTCGTTTTCCGGCTGGATCGGACACGCTTCGCCCCGTCAATTGCTGTGCTCAGGACCGGCGGCAGCCTGGAGGCCAGGATAGCCGAGCAGGGCATCCCGCTGCTGGAAGGCCCGATCACGGTTGCGCCGCGCCCGCTGCTCACACTGCCGGGCCGCATCAGATCCGCCGCTGCGGTATTCCGCCCATACGGCTTTCGCATCTGGCATTCGTTCCACTATTCGGACGACTATACCGAGCCGCTTATCGCGCGGGCGGCGGGCGCGCAGGCCTGGATTTACGAAAAGAAGAACATGAGCTGGAGCGGGCGAGCCTGGAAAGTGCGGTCCCTGCTGGCGACGCGCATCGCGGCCCAGAACAGCACCATGCTCGATCGTTTCTTCGCCAGCAGGTTATTCCGCTCCAGGGCGCGCCTGATCCCGCCGGGGGTGGATACGGAACACTTTCGCCCCGGCGTCCCCCCTGATCTTGAGCTGCGCGCCCGGTTACATCTCAAGCCGAATTCCTTTTTGATAGGCTGCGTGGCGCACCTGCTACCGGTCAAAGGGCATCCTACGCTCATTCGCGCTGTGGCCTCTATCCCGGAGGCGCATCTCGTGCTGGCCGGCCGTCCGGAAGACCCGGCCTATACGGACACCTTGCACGCGCTTTGCGTCGAGCTGGATGTCGCTGACCGGGTGCACTTCCTGGGAGCCGTGGCGAATATCCCGGCCTTGCACGCCGAAATTGATGTGTTTGTGCTGCCTTCGCTGGCTAAATACCGCATGGAAGGCTGCCCGGTCGCCATGATGGAGGCGATGGCCTGCGGCGTGCCGGCAGTCGTCAGCAATATCCCCGGGCCGGACGATGTGATTACGTCCGGTGAAAACGGGATACTGGTCCCGCCGGAAGATGTGGACGCGCTGGCGGCGGCACTGAAAGAGTTGCAGCAGAATCCGGAGCGGCGGAGCGCCCTGGTCGAAGCTGGCCGCCAGCGCATCCTGGCGAACTACCGGATTGAGGACGAGGTCGCCCGGCACGAAGCGGTGTACGCCGATATTCTGGGCTGGTGAGGCAGGGACTATGCGCGTGCTCATCCTTTCCAGCGAATTTCCGCCCGGCCCGGGCGGCATCGGGACCCACGCCTGGCAGCTCGCCCGGCACCTGCGGGACGACCACGGCTGGGAAGTGGCCGTGATCTCCCGCCAGGATTACGTCTCCGGGGACGAGGCGGCAGCCTTCAACGCCGCGCAATCGTTCCAGATCGAGCCGCTGCGCCCGGTTGCCAGCACGCTGCGCGATCTGGTGTATCGCCTGCGCGTGGCGATGCGCTGGATCGAGCGCTGGCGGCCCGACGTGATTCTGGCTACGGGGGGGCGGATGGTCTGGCTGGCCGCGCTGCTCGCCCTCCGCTACCGGCAGCCATTCGTGGCGATCGGGCACGGGACGGAATTCGGCGTGTCGTCATGGGAGCACCGGCTGACCCGCTGGGCCTTCCAGCGGACCGATCTGACTATCTGCGTCAGCGAGTTCACCCGCGCCTATATGCAGCGGGCGGGCATCCACCCCCGTCGGGTAGAAATCATCCCCAACGGGGCCGACGGGCAGCAGTACCGCCGCCTGCCGGATGAGGCCATCCGGGCCTTCCGGGCGCAGGAAAAGCTGGACAGCGCGCAGGTGCTGGTGACGGTCGGGCATGTCAGCGAGCGCAAGGGGCAGGACACCGTCATCCGGGCCATGCCGCGCGTGCTGGAGGAGGCTCCGGAGGCCCATTACTACTGCCTGGGTCTGCCGACGCTGCAGGGCGACTATGCGGCGCTGGCCCGCGATCTGGGCGTGGCCGGGCACGTGCACTTCCCCGGCCGGGTGGACAGCGACCGGCTGCTGGGCTACCTGAACGCCAGCGACATCTTCATCATGACCAGCCGCCACACAGCGACCGGCGACTTTGAGGGGTATGGCATCGCCGTGGTCGAGGCGGCGCTGTGCGGGACGCCGGCGGTGGTCTCCGATAATTCCGGGCTGGTCGAGGCGATCGTGGATGGTCAGACCGGGCTGGTCGTGCCGGCGGACGATCCGGACGCGACCGCCGGGGCGATCCTGCGGCTGCTGCTGGACGACGACCGGCGGCGGGCGATGGGGGCGGCGGCGCAGGAGCGGGCTTCCGCCGAACAGACCTGGGACCGGCGGGCGGCCCGGTATCACACGGTGCTGGCCGGCCTGGCCGCCGGGTCTCCCGGGAGGCCGCGATGACGACGCGGATAGTGATTGTCTCGCACACGCCGCACTACCGGCGCGACGGCGTCATAGTGGGATGGGGCGCCACGATTCGCGAGATCGACCATCTGGCGACGCTGTTCGACGAGGTGGTGCATGTAGCCCCGCTGCACGATGAGCAGGCCCCGGCCAGCGCCATCCCGTACGAAGCCGCCAACGTACATCTGCGCGCCGTGCGGCCCGCGGGCGGCGAGCGCCTGATCGACAAGCCGGGCATTGTGCTCCGCTTCCCGGCCTACGCCGGGGCGATTCTGGAGGAGTATCGCCGGGCCGACGTGGCGCACGTGCGCTGCCCGGCCAACATCAGCCTGCTGGCGGTGCTGCTGCTGGCCCTGGTCAGAAATCCGCGCCGCCGCTGGGTCAAATACGCCGGCAACTGGAATCCCGATCCGGGGTCGGGGGAGGCGCTGTCCTACCGCATCCAGCGCTGGCTGCTGCGCCGCAACCTGCCCCGCGCCGTCGTCACCGTCAACGGAAGCTGGCCGGGCAGCCCGCCGCATCTGGTCACCTTCATGAACCCCTGCCTGACCGATGACGAGCTGCGCGAAGGCGCGGAAGCCGCCGCCCACAAACGCCTGACCAGCCCGCTGCACCTGGTGTACGTGGGGCGGATCGAAACCGCCAAAGGCGCTGGCCGGACCCTGCAGATCGCCCACCAACTGAAGGAGCGCGGGCTGGATGTCCGGCTGGATCTGGCGGGGGATGGCCCGGAGCTGCCGGCGTTCCAGCGGATGGCCGGCGATCTGGGGCTGGCCGGGTGTGTCCGCTTCCTGGGGGCGGTTAGCCGGCCCGATCTGGCGCCGCTTTACGCCCGGGCGCATTTCATTGTGCTGCCCAGCGCCAGCAGCGAAGGCTGGCCCAAAGTACTCAGCGAAGCCATGGCTTACGGCGCGGTGCCGATCACGAGCAATATCAGCAGCATCGCCCAGTACCTGGCCCAGGCCAGGACCGGGCGCACCTTCCAGCCTGCCGACGTGAACAGTTACGTTGAAGCGATTGTATGGTACAGTGAAAATCCAGCAGCATGGCAGCAGGACTCGCAAAACGGGGTCGCCGCTGCGCCGCGCTTCAGCTACACCGCATACCTGAAGGCAGTCAAAAATATACTGGAGCTTTGACTTTCATGACTATCAGCAGGGATGCCGAATACACAATCCATAACATAGGCCTTGCCCGGCAGCCTTCCCGGGTGCGCCGCGCCACACGCGAGCTTTTTGGCTTCACAGTGCTGTTCCTGGCCTTCCACGTGCTGGTGGGGGTCATCATCCACAACGTGCCGGAGATGGCGACCGTCCACGCCGCGGTGACTATAGCGGTCGGCCTGGTGATCGCCCTTTCCCGGGCGCCGCTGCACCGTATGGCTTACGTGGCGGCCTATATTGTCGGGTCCGAGGTCCTGTGGCGGATGGGCGGGGCGCAGGTGTACTGGGAAGTCGGCAAGTACGCCACGATCTTCGTCCTGTTCATCGGCCTGTTTCGCGCCAAGGCTTTCCGCCTCCCCGTCCTGCCGACCCTGTTCTTCCTCATGCTGCTTCCTTCGGCGGCCTGGGTCATCCGGGAATCGGGGTTGACTGAGGCGCGGGACGCGCTCAGCTTTGTGCTTTCCGGCCCGGCGGCGCTGGTCATCTGCGCCTGGTTTTTTTCCTCCCAGCGCGTCGAAAGCCGCCGCCTGCAGCGCATCCTGCTGTACGCCCTGGCCCCGATCATCGCCATCGCCACCATCGCCCTGAGCAGTATCCTGCAGGCGCCGAATATTGAGTGGGTGCTCGAATCGAACTTCCAGGCGAGCGGCGGGTTCGGCCCCAACCAGGTTTCTGATGCGCTGGGGCTGGGCGTGCTGGCGGTCTGGATTATCGTGATGGTCACCCCGATGAAATTCATGGAGCGGATTGTCCTCCTGGGGGTGGGCATCTGGCTGTTGATCCAGACCTTCCTGACATTCTCCCGGGGGGGGATGATCAACGCCGTGGTTGCCGGCACGTTTCTGACAGTGCATATCCTGATCGATCAGCGCCGACGGCCCGGCGTCATCCTGCTGATCATCATCGCCGCCGTTTTCTCCGTGACCGTCGTCTTCCCCTGGCTGAATGTGTACACCGGCGGCGCGCTGGCCGAGCGTTACGCCGACGCGGAAACAACCGGCCGGGATGTCCTCTTCCTCGCCGATCTGCAGGTCTTCGCGCAGAATCCGCTCTGGGGCGTCGGCGTCGGGAGAAGCCCTGAAGCCCGCCTGAAACTTATGGGGGCCCGGATTGCCACCCACACGGAATACAGCCGTCTGCTGGCGGAGCACGGCATAATGGGCGTGCTGGCGCTCGCCCTGCTGTTCGGCATGGGTCTTGTGAATTACCTGCGGATGTCTACCCTCACTGCCAAGGGCGTCGTCGTCGCGTTCCTGGTGTGGGGCTATCTATTCATGTCCCATTCCGCGACGCGCACCGCGATGCCGTCGTTCCTGATTGGATTCACATTCGCCCAGTTCAATCTGTTCACCGCGCCGCTGCCCTCTCGCTCGCAGCTTCAGCGGACGGTCTTCCTGCTCTCGACGCAGGGGGGGGAACAGGCGCCGCCGGGCAATCTGCTACCGCGAGGCCCCGAAGCGCCATGACGCCCGATCGCTCCGTTCTGATTGTTGGCAATTTTCTGTCCGCGGCGGGGAACACGCGCGCCGTGTGCGAAGACCTGGCCGACCGGTTGGCCGGGAACGGCTGGCAGGTGACCCGCACCTCCGGGCATCCGGGCCGGCTCCGGCGGCTGCTGGACATGGTTGGCACGGCCTGGCGCCGGCGGCATCACTACGAGGTCGCCCAGATCGATGTCTTCAGCGGGCCGGCTTTCCTGTGGGCCGAGGCGGTGTGCCTGACCCTCCGCCTGCTGCGGAAGCCCTTCATCCTGACTCTGCACGGCGGCGGGCTGCCAGAGTTCGCAGCGCGCTGGCCGGGTCGGGTTCGGCGCGTGTTACGCCCGGCGCAGGTTGTGACGGTGCCCTCGCGCTACCTGCTCGAACAGATGCAGCCCTACCGGGACGATCTGCTCCTGCTCCCCAACCCGCTGGCGGTGC
>JARKNX010000116.1 GCA_029976025.1 Aggregatilineales bacterium
CCTGGCCCCAGTCCCGCAGGAGGCGACTCCGCCGGGCGTAATCCGGGTTGTCCGCCACCCCCGCCCCGCCCTGCCCGTATGCCCCCAGATTCGTGCCGGGATAGAAGCTGAAACAGCCCAGGTCGCCCATACCCCCGGCCCGCCGCCCCCGATACTCCGCGCCGTGCGCCTGCGCCGCATCTTCAATCACGATCAGGCCGTGCTGGCGGGCAAAAGCCAGAATCGGGTCCATGTCGGCGGTCTGGCCGTACAGGTGGACGGGCAGGACCGCCTTCGTGCGCGGAGTCCGGGCGGCCTCAAGCTGCTCGACGTTCAGGGTACAGGTAGCGGGGTCCACATCCACCAGGACGGGCCGGGCGCCGGTGTAGAGGATGGCGGCGACGGTCGCCATGAAGGTGAAGGAGACGGTGATCACCTCGTCACCGGGGCCGATACCGGCGGCCAGCAGAGCCAGATGCAGCGCGCTGGTGCCGGAGCTGACAGCGACCGCGTGCGCCGCCCCGCAGTACGCGGCGAATTCGGCTTCAAAAGCGGCCACTTCCTCGCCCAGCACGAACTGGCCGCTCTCCAGCACGCCGGAGATCGCCCGATCGATTTCAGCCTTGATGCTCCGATACTGCGCCCGCAGATCAACCAGGGGGATCAGCGCCATATCCTCGTGTTGTGATCTCATGCGCCCCAGCATAGCACAGGGCGCCCCTTCACGCCGGGAGACATCGGAAAGACGCCCCTCCAGTGGTATACTCCCCTTTCAGGTGACAACACACTGTCCATCGCCGCCGCCTGACTATAGCGCGACTCGCGAGCATTTTTCTGCCACCCCGCTGTCCTTGCCAGAACAGGAGGATAAAAACCCTGCAGCTTGGATTCGTCAGCGCCATCTTGCCCGAACTGTGACTGGAAGTGGTGCTGGGCTTCGCCGCCGAGCACCAGTTTGAGGGTGTCGTAGTGATGTGCTGGCCGGTCGGCCAGGCGGAGCGCCGCTACGCCGGCGTGACGCATATCGACGTAGCCAACTTCACCGCCAGCGACGCCGCCGCCGTCAAAGCCCTGACCGAGAAGTACGGCGTCGCCATCTCCGGGCTGGGGTACTACCCCAATCCGCTGACCGCCAATCTTGAGGAGCGGCAGGTCTACATCGAGCACATCAAAAAGCTCATTGCTGCCTCGGCTCTGCTCGGCGTCAACGTCGCCAACACTTTCATCGGCCGCGATCACACCCGATCGGTCGAAGATAACTGGCCGATCTTCGAGGAAGTGTGGAAGCCGCTGATCGCCTTCGCCGAGAGTCAGAAGGTCCGCGTTGGTATTGAGAACTGCCCGATGATCTTCAGCCTGGACGAGTGGCCGGGCGGCAAGAATCTGGCGACCACGCCCGAAATCTGGCGCCGCATGTTCGCCGCCATCCCCAGCGACTACTTCGGCCTGAACTTCGATCCCTCTCACCTGATCTGGCAGTATATCGACTACGCCCGCGCCATTCGCGAGTTCGGCCACAAGTTCGTCCATGTCCACGCCAAGGACGAGAAAGTGCAGGAAGATCGCCTGTATGATCGGGGCATCATGGGCCTCAAGTGGCATGTGCCCAAGCTGCCCGGCCTGGGCGATGTGGACTGGGGCACGTTCTTCTACGAGCTGACCGAAGCCGGATATACCGGCCCGGTATGCATCGAGGTTGAGGATCGGGCTTATGAGGGCAGCCTGGCCGACCGTAAGCGCGCCCTGACCCAGTCCGGGCGACATCTGGAGCAGTTCATGCGCTAGAATCAGCCGCGAGGGTCGCGCGCCTGTGCGACCCTCGCGCCGTAATTGCGCCGGGCGGCAAAAAGCTCATCCGGCGACGCGCTGGCGATGAGCCGCGCCGTAGGTCAGCGCCTCGTCCAGAAAGGCCGCGACATTCTCCAGCGGCGTGCCGGGCAGGATGCCGTTGCCGGCGGCAATGCACATCCCCCCGTCAGGGCGGTCGAAAGTATCGATCAGGAAGCGCACTTCTTCCCGCACGCCCGCCGGGTCCTTCTCCTGAAGCGTATGCTGGACATCAATCCCGGCCAGGAAGGCCAGCCGGTCGCCATACTGCCGGGCCACGGCCGCTTCATCCATAGTGTGCTTCTGCACCGGATGAAAGACGGTGACGCCGGCATCAGCCAGGTCACCAAGCACGGCGGTGTTGTTGCCGCATGAGTGCAGCCACCAGTGCAGGCCGCCGTATTCCCGGAGCACTTCCCCGATGCGGATATAGTACGGCTTGAGCAGGGCGCGGAAGACCTCTGGCCTCATGAAGAGCTGCTTCTGGTGGCCCAGATCGTCGCTGGTGAAGAAACCGTCCGGCTGGAGCACGCGAATCCCCCGGCGCAGGTAGCCGCAGTACAGCGTCGCCAGCGCGTCATTCAGGCGGTGGATGTTCTCCTGCTCCAGGTGGAAGTCCATCAACAGGCTGGTCATGCCCCGGATGCTCCACGGCCGCTCAAAGAACAGCCGCCACCAGCCGAACAGGAAATAGCGATCCTCCCGGCGGAGCGCCTCCGCCTGCTCGGCCAGCCGGTCGATCTGCGGGTCGGCCTCCGGATCGGGCATCCTGGCGATGAACTCATCCAGCTTACCCCAGTCATCGAGGACGCAGCGCGAGTCATGCGCCCCTTCCTCATCAACCGGCCAGGGCAGGTCCATCGTCCGATAATCCAGCGGCTCAATCAGCAGAAGGACGACATCTTCCGGAAAGCGATCGAACTGCCGGAGCGCGTCACCGTGCGCCTGTTCCAGCCCTTCGCCCCACCATTTGGCCAGCACCAGTGGGATACGGGCCGGCCCCCGGCGCTCTACCGCCTTGATCACTTCCGCCCTGGGCAGGGGCAGCCAGCGGTCGCCATTTTTGAGTTGGACATGATCGGCCATCAGAAATTCCTTTGCAGGCCCGATGACAGGGCTTATTGTACCCTGCAACCGCCGCCGGGATCGCCCCGGCCCCAATGCAAAGGGGATGCCCCGCGTGAGGCATCCCCTGTACGTGCTGCGAATCTGACCGGCGAAACCGGTCAGGCTGACTTGCGCCGGAAGCCCACGAGCACCGCCGCAATCACCAGCAGCAAGAGCAGCAGGCCGCCGCCGATCAGCAGCAGGTTATTATTGACCACCGGCTCCGGCACAGTGAAGTTCACATTTTCGGTCACTACCAGACCTTCAGCGCTGCGCACGGCTACTGACAGCGTGTGCAGGCCGGGGACCATCTCACCCGGGTCGATCGTGACCGTGAAGGGCGGCTCAGTCAATGTCGCGATCTCTTCGCTATCCAGGGCGAAGGAGACGGATTCAACCGGCGGCTGCCCTTCGGCCAGTTCGACAGCAACCTCGAACGGCTCCGCTGAGACTACAGCCCCCTGGGTGATGCCGGTCACCGTGAATTCCGGCGGGGCGGGCGGCGCCAGCAGCGCTTCCGGAACGATGAAGGAGACAGTCTGCCCGGCTGACGCGGTTTCTGTCTCCAGCGTGACGGAAAGGCTGTGCGGCCCCGCCGTCAGCGCTGACGCATCAAGCTCGAAAGTGAAGGGCGGCTCGGTCACGATCGCGGCTTCTTCCCCGTCCACGGCAAACACAATCTGCTCCACCGGCACGCCAGCAGGCACCACAACTTCGATCGTCTGGATGAGCGACTCCAGAACCTGATCGTTCGTGAGTCCTTCCAGCGTGAAGGTCAGGGCTGGCGTTGGCTCCGGCGTATCCGTTGGAACAGGCGTCGCAGTCGGAACAGGCGTGTCCGTCGGAGCCGGTGTATCTGTTGGCGCAGGCGTCACCGTCGGCGGCAGGATGACAATCTGCAAGGACTGCCTGACTTCGTTGCCGTGCTCATCCACCACCACGATCTCGATCGTATGCCCGCCCGGTGCCAGATTCAGCGTGCTCAGGTCCAGCGCGAACGGCGGCTCGGTCATGCTGGCTACCAGTTCGCCATCCACCCACCAGTCCACCCGCGCCGGAATGAAGCCTTCCGGCAGGTCCAGCGTCAGCACGCCATCCCGCGCCACTCTGCCGCCTCCCAGCAGCCCGCCCAGCGCGAAGCTGAATGCCGGCGCCGGCACAGACGTGTCAGTGGGTACGGGCGTGTTGGTCGGAGGAACCGGCGTGTTGGTCGGCACGCGCGTGTTCGTCGGAGCAGGCGTGTTGGTCGGAGGAATCGGCGTATTGCTCGGCACGCGTATGCTCGTCGGAGGAGGCGTATTCGTCGGAGGAACCGGTGTATTGCTCGGCACGCGTATGCTCGTCGGAGTAGGCGTATTCGTCGGAGGAACCGGGGTGTTGCTCGGCACGCGCGTGTTCGTCGGAACAGGCGTGTTGGTCGGAGCGGGCGTATTCGTCGGAGGAACCGGCGTATTGCTCGGCACGCGTGTATTCGTCGGAGGAACTGGCGTGTTCGTCGGAGCAGGCGTATTCGTCGGAGGAACCGGGGTGTTGGTCGCCGTCGCCGTATTGGTCGGCGTTGACGTATAGGTTGCCGTCGGCGTCGGTGTAGCGGTGTTCGTCGGTGTAGAAGTCGCCGTCAACGTATGAGTCGGCGTCAGCGTAGCGGTATTCGTCGGTGTAGGAGTTGCCGTCGATGTGTGAGTCGACGTCGGTGTAGGGGTTGCCGTCGGCGGCTCGGGGATGACGAAGGGGATATCCATAAGCGCCATCTGGCCGATAGAATTGCTAACGGAGACCTGCAGGACATGCCTCCCCGGTAACAGGTCGCCCACCGGCACATCCGCCGCAAACGGCGGGGCCGTCAGGGTGACCAGCAGATTGCCGTCGATCGAGAGCGTGATCCCCTCAATCGCGCCCTGAGTGCGATCTATCCTGACTGTGACGGGGATTTGCTCAGTGCCAAGCGCCAGCACCTCGCCCTCCTCCACGCCTCGCACTGAGAACTCAAGCGGCAGCTCGGCAATTTCCACGATGCTCTCAACGGTACGCACGCCGCCGCTCCGATCGGTGACGGTCACCGCCACCGTATGCGAGCCTGGCGTGTAGTCCAGCGGGTTAAGCGTCACAAATCCTTCGAAGGTCGTGCGATCATCGTTGTAACGGGGCTGCCCGATCTCGACTGACTGATCGTCAACAGAGGCGGCCACTGACTCGATGCCGCGCGGCGCGGTCACGTCGATCAGCACTGTCCCGGTCTCAGCCAGCGGCTCCTCCGGCAGGCCAGAGATAACCGGCTGAGGATACAGGTCGGGGGTGACGAAGTCGAAGGTCGCTTCAATGCCGTCCACAGAGATCGTCAGGGGATGCGTGGCCCCATCCGGCTCGATGTCCGTTCGCAGCGTCACGATGTACTGGCTGCGCAGGTAATTGGCGAGAAAATCAAAGATTCTGTTGAGCGCCTCTGAAGATGGCAGGAGGAAAGCCTCGCCGCCGGTCCGGGCGGCTACTTCCTCCAGATAAGGCGGGTATACATAGCCAAAGCCGACGGTGAATACCTGGATGCCGTTTTCCGCGGCCAGGGCTGCCCCGTCAAATGGGCCGTGGACGCTCAGCCCGCCATATTCATAGCCGTCTGAGACGATCACGACCACCCGCCGCTCGCTGCCGGAGTTCAGCGCCAGATCGACGCCATCATAAATGGCATCGTACAGGCTGGTCTTCCCTTCGGCAATCAGCGTCTCGACAGCGGCACGCGCTGCCGCGAAGTCGCCGGTGAACGGCTGGATCAGGCGGACAGTCGAGTCGAAGTCCAGGATAGCTACCTGATCGCCGGGCCGGAGCAGATCGAGCAGGTCTCCGGCAGCGGCAATGGTATCCGCCATCGGCTCCCCTTCCATGCTCTTGCTGGAATCCAGCGCCAGCACGAGGGACACATCCAGTTCCGAGTTGGCGATTTCCTCAGCGGAGATGATTTCCGTCTCAGCGCTTTCCAGCCGGGCGGCAAAATCAGCGGCAGTGAGGCCGCGCACGGGGATGCCGTCGGCGTCGGTCACGCTCACCAGCACGCGCACCTGCGGAAAGGCTGAGTCATCAATATCAACAATGCTGATCTGCACCGGCTCCTGCGCCAGCACAAGCGCGGCCCCGGAAATTAGCGCCACACCCAGGAGCAGAAACAGACCCCAAAACGACAATTTTCGCGTCATAGAACCAACCCCATTCTGTTGGGCGAATCTCATGAATCCGGGCTACTGATCCGCTGGTCTTTCGCGGCCGCCAATCAGTTGCTGCTTATATTGTATGAAGCCGACCACGTTGCCGCGCATCACATATTCAGCCTGTTTGGCCCAGCTTGGCAACCCCTGCGCCAGCCCCGTGGGAATGCCGGCGCCGGTCAGCGCCTCGCGCAGCTTATCCTCACTGGCCAGAGCGAGCTTGTCCAGGGTGTTGATACCAGCCTTGGAAAGCGCCTCGGCAATCTTGGGGCCGATACCTTCAATAATGGTCAGATCATCCTCGCGGCTGGTATCGCGGCCGCCGACCAGCTCCGCCGTATATTTCTCAAAACCGATCGCATCGCCGTGGAGCACATATTCCGCCTGAGCAGGCCAGGAGCGGATGCCGGGCACAAACGCGATGCCGGCCTTGGTGACTGCATCATAAAGCTGCCCGACATTAGCATTAGCCAGTTTTTCGAATGTGTCAATTTTGGCGTCGATGAGGGCTTCAGCAATCCTGGGGCCAATGCCTTCGATAATCTGCAAATCTTCCGCTGTCACCGGCGTGCTGACCGGGATCGCCTGCAATCGAGGCTCCATAGCAGCCAGGCGCATTTCCAGATGCCTGCCCTGGGCCTGCACATCGGCGATGGCGTCTTCCAGAGCCTTCGTATCGACTACCGGCACTTCAACGGGCTTGAGCAGGTAAAGCAGGATGACGCCCACTACTACGAACGCCACCCCCACCGCCAGCACTGCATCCAGGCTGAAGCCGAACACAGACTCGGCGATATTGCCAAAAGAGTAGATGAGCGCAACTGCAACCAGCACCACCCCGATCCCGATGATCAACCATGCTACCGGGCGGGCAGGATTCGGGCTAACCTTCTTCCCCATAGGATTAACCTCCAATTTTTGAAATTTCTTTCAGGAAAGAGAATAGCACCTATTAAAGAAGCGCTGCCTCTATCATACTGTATGATACCGGAAAATTGTTGGTTAGAAAAACATACCCCCCGGCCGCCACCCGCCCTGCTCATAGCCCGCCCGGCCGATCCCGCGTTCAACATCAGTGCGCCCCGGCAACAACATCCCCAACGCGGGCACATACAGGCCGCCGGAGCCTCAGCCATGCGGCATCGGCGGACAAACTCTGATACACTGTATTCAGCGTTGCCATCCTGTCCCGACCGCGGCAGCGGGGCTTCTTTCTGGCGTTTCCGCGGCATCTCGAAACGCTACGCTTGCAGCCAGGTTTTGATATCACACAGCAAAGGCGGCGTCCCAGCATGAACTCAAAAGAACGGGTAATTGCAGCGTTACGGCGCGAGCCGGTCGATCGTGTGCCTGTCTTTATGTGGTTTCATCCGGATACGGCCAGCCATCTCAGCCGCCTGCTGGAACTGCCTCCCGGGCTGGTGGGCGATGCGATGGGGAATGATGTTCACCAGACCTGGGTGAACAACAACTACGCGATGGAAGGGATCACCCACGAACACGACGGCGAGTCGCATGTGGATGACTGGGGAATCACCTGGACGCGCGGCTACAGTTTCAACCAGATCAGCCATTATCCGCTGGCGACCGCGTCGAAGGATGAAATACTCGCCTACCAGTTCCCGACCGGGCATATAGACGAATATCTGGCCCGAATGCAGACCCTGGCCGAAGCCAGTGACGGCTATTTCCTGGGCTGCGATATTTCGCCCTGCGCGTTCGAGATGTACTGGCGTCTGCGCGGCATGCAGCCCGCCCTGCTTGACATGGTGGATGATCCGGAACTGGCGCGTACGATGTTGAACCGTTGCATGGACTTTGCCATTCAACTGGGGGAAGCGGCCTGCGATCGCCTGCCGCTGGACTGGCTGTGGACGGGCGATGATGTGGCCTCACAGACCAGCATGATGATCAGCCCGACAACCTGGCGCGACCTGATCAAACCAGGACTCCAGCGCGTTTTTGATGTGGGTAAGTCGCGTGGGCTGTGGGTTGCCTACCACTGCTGCGGCGCGATGCGCCCGATCATCCCGGATTTGATCGAGATCGGGCTGGACGTGCTTAACCCGATTCAGGCCAACTGCCCCGGGATGGAGCCAATCGAGCTTAAGAAGGACTTCGGCGACAGGCTGACGTTCATGGGCGGAGTCGATACCCAGTATCTGCTCCCCAACGGCACGGCTGCCGAGGTGCGGCGCGCCACCGCTGCCCTGCTGGAGGGGATGACCGCCGACGGGGGAGGCTATATCCTGGCCGCCTCGCACACTATCCCGCCGGAGACGCCGGATGAGAACATCTTCGCCATGTATGCCGAGGTCGGCATCAGCCGCGAGGAAATCTTCGACCGCGCAGCGCAGATCAGGAAAGCAATCCGCGGGGCCGACCCGGTCCCGGCTATGTGAGGGCGGGCGCCTCCGCCGCTCCTCGCCCGGTGATTCCGGCAGATCGCGCCTGCCGCCTCTGCCCGGCCCGGAAAGTCCGCCGCACAACCCTTGATCTTCCGGGCGGTCCGGGCTATAGTGGGGACGTTAATCGCATAGGGAACTCCCTAAAACGAAGTGCGCCCCGGCCCAGAGCCGGGCGTATTACAGGGGAAGACCGGTGTAAATCCGGCGCTGTCGCGCAGCGGTAAAGCGGCGGGGGTTCGCCCCCTCCCGAAGCCCGAATGCCTGCCTTCGTTTTAGCTCCTGCACCCTTCGCGGCAAAGGGAAGCGAGCCTGAGATGTTTTTAGTACAGGACTACCCGCTCCCCGGCGGGTTTTTTGTTGCCGGTGGAACTCCTCCACAGCCCCTTCGGGACCCTGCCCCGCAGGTGGGACGGCGCGCTGCTTCTCCCCTGCCGCGAACATCCTCCCCTGCCAGCCCACAGACGGTCGGGAGCGCCGGTCCGTCTGATGCTGGGTCCCGTACCCAATTCACCCGTTCAAAGAGGAGAAACACTGTATGAAGACGCACCGCTTCGCCGCCCTGTTGATCCTGCTGACCCTGCTGACCATCCCCCTGGCGGGCGCGCTCCATGCCCAGGGTAGCCCGGAGACCAACCTGATCGATGCCTGCGTGCCGGAAGGCGAATTCGACCCGGCGGCGGATTACTTCCCGGACAAAATAGAGCTGACTTATGCTGAGAATTTCACCGTGGCGTACTTCAACAACTACAAGGTGATCACGGTCCTGGAACCCTGGCCCGGCGCGCCGGAGGAAGAAACCTACCAGTACGTGCTGGTGCAGTGCGGCACGCCGGCCCCGGACGCCGCATCGTTCGCCGATAATGCGCAGTTCATCGAGGTCCCGACCGGCAGCCTGATCGTCATGTCCACCACCGAACTGCCCGCGCTTGTGGAACTTGACCTGCTGGACCACCTGGTCGGCCTGGACAGCTTCCTGTACGCCAACACGCCCGAAGTCCGCGCCCGGATTGACGCCGGCGAGCTGGTCGAGATCGGCAATGGCAGCGCCGTCAATCTGGAAGTGGTGCTGGACGCCGACCCCGATCTGGTCATAACTCATGCCTTCGGCAGCCCGGACTGGGATACGCACCCGATCCTGCTGGAGAACGGCATCTTTGTGGCTATCAACGCTGAGAATACAGAAGCCACCCTGCTCGGGCGCGCCGAATGGATTAAGTTCATGGCCGCCTTCTATAACAAAGAAGCGGAAGCCGCTGCGGTCTTCGACGCTATCGCCGGGGACTACAACGATCTCACCGCTCTGACCGCCAGCATCCCGGAAGATGAGCGCGTCACCGCCCTGTGGAACGCTTTCTCGTCCTACACCGAAGCCTGGTCTATCCCCGGCCAGCAGACATGGATCGGCGCGCTGCTCAAGGACGCCGGCATCACCTATGTCTTGCAGGATCAGGCGCCTGAAGGCACCGCTTTCCTGGACTTCGAGACTGTCTACGAAGCGGGCGTAGAGGTGCCGCTGTGGTTCGTGAACGCCTACGACGTGCACACACTGGCCGATGTGGTAGCTATGGATGAGCGCTACGCCGGGTTTGCCGCGGTGCAGGACGGGGCGGTCTACAACGACAACAACCGTGTCAACGAAAACGGCGGCAGCGACTTCTGGGAGACCGGCGTCACCCATCCCAATCTGATTCTGGCCGACCTGGTCGCCATTGCCTATCCGGACCTGCTGCCCGACCACGAGCTGACGTTCTACCGGCGGATGGAATAACCCGGCCTGTCCCCGTAAGGGGGTGATACAGGCCCGCGAGGAGCCATGACCCAGCCTGTCACTGCGCCGTCCCCCCCACCGACCGCTGCCCGGTCCAATCCGCCAATCAACCGGCGGTGGGGGCTGCTGATGCCGCTGGTCGTGGCCCTCGCGCTGGCCTTCATCGCCAGCCTGGCCATCGGATCGGTCAACATCCCGCCGGATCAGGTGGCCGCTGCTCTGCTGGGGCGGGAAGTCGAGCGCCCGGTCTGGGCGCAGATTGTGCTTAACCTGCGGCTGCCCAAAGCCACCACTGCCGCGCTGGCCGGGGCAGCCCTGAGCGTCAGCGGGCTGATGCTGCAAACTTTCTTCCGCAACCCGCTGGCCGATCCGTTCATCCTGGGCATCAGCTCAGGGGCGAGCCTGGGAGTGGCCCTGGTTGTGCTGACCGCCGGCGTGGCCGGCAACACCCTGGTCGCCGGCATCGGGCTGACCGGCGACTTCGCCCTGGCCGCGGCGGCAGCAGCCGGATCGGCTATTGCCCTCCTGCTCATTCTGGCCATCGCTCGCCGGATGTACAGCAACACCGTCCTGCTGATTGTCGGGCTGATGTTCGGCTACTTCGCCACGGCCATCGTCACTATCCTGCTGTACTTCGCTGTGCCGGAGCGGATTCAGGCTTACCTTAACTGGACATTCGGCAGCTTCGGCAGCGTGACCTGGGGCCAACTGCGGGTGATCGCTCCGGCAGTCGCGATCGGTTTGCTGCTCGCCCTGCTGCTCGCTAAATCGCTCAACGCCCTCCTGCTGGGCGAAGTATATGCCCGCAGTATGGGGGTTAACCTGCGCCGGGCGCGCACCGGCATCATGATCAGCACGGCGGTGCTGGCCGGGACAATCACCGCCTTTTGTGGCCCGATTGCCTTCCTGGGCGTGGCCGTGCCGCATCTTTGCCGCAGCCTGTTCCGCACATCCGACCACCGCCTCCTGATCCCCGGCGCCGTTGTGGTCGGGGCTATCCTCTCCCTGCTGACTGCCCTGATCGCCGAAGTGCCGGGCAGCAGCGCCGTCCTGCCGCTGAATGCGGTCACCGCCCTGATCGGCGCACCGGTTGTCGTCTGGATCATCCTGAGCCGGTCGCAAGTGCAAAAGTCGTTTGACACATGAACCAGAAAATACTGACTACCCACCAGCTCACCATCGGCTATATGCCGCCGCGCCGTCCGCCGGCGATCATCGCCGGGCCGATCACGGTCGCCCTGCACGCCGGCGAGCTGGCCTGCCTGCTGGGACCAAACGGCGCAGGCAAATCGACCCTCATCCGCACGCTGGCCGGGATGCAGAAGCCGCTGGATGGGCGGGTGCTCCTGCTCGGCGAAGACGTGCATCACCTGGCGGCCGATGACCTGGCCCGGCGGCTGAGCGTTGTGCTGACCGAACGCCCGCCCGCTGGCCTGCTGACCGGCTATGAGCTGGTCGCCCTGGGGCGTCATCCCTACACCGGCTGGCTGGGCCGCCTCACCCCTGCCGATGAGGCCGTGGTTCGCTGGGCGGTGGAAGCGGTCGGCGCGGCGGATGTGGCAGCCAGGCCGGTCAGCGAATTGAGCGACGGCCAGCGCCAGAAGCTCATGATCGCCCGGGCGCTGACCCAGGAGCCGGCCGCCATCCTGCTGGACGAGCCAACTGCTTTCCTGGATCTGCCTCATCGCGTGGAGATCATGCGCCTGCTGCGGCGGCTGGCGCGGGAAACCGGCCGGGCGATTTTGCTCTCCACCCACGATCTGGACCTGGCCCTGCGGACCGCCGACCGCCTGTGGCTGATGCCCGCCGGCGGCCCGCTGCAAAGCGGCGCTCCCGAAGACCTGATCCTCAACGGCGCGTTTGAGGCGTCGTTCCGCACCGAAGGTGTGACCTTCGATGTCCAGACCGGAGCCTTCCGGGTGCAGGATGGCGCGCGAGGCCGTATCTACGTCAATGGGGACGGAGCGGCCACCATCTGGACGCGCCGCGCCCTGGAACGGGCCGGCTTCACGATCAGCGCCAACGGCGGCCCGGTCCTGGCCCGTGTAGAAGTACGCCCGAACGGCAGCGGCGCGTCCTGGCGGCTGCATCGCAACGACAGGAGCAGCGAACACTTCTCGATTGCCGATCTGGTCGCGGCGCTGGAGCCGGGGGAAGCCCAGTGAGCTACTTCGCCCACGAGTCGGCCGTCATTGACGCTGGCGCCGTCATCGGCGCGGGGACGCGCATCTGGCACTTCTGCCATATCATGTCCGGCGCCATCATCGGCGAAAACTGCTCGCTCGGCCAGAATGTATTCGTGGGGAACCGCGTCGTGATCGGCAGCCGGGTGAAGATCCAGAACAACGTCTCGCTCTATGAAGGCGTCATTCTGGAAGACGATGTCTTCTGCGGCCCCAGCGCTGTCTTCACCAACGTGCGGACGCCGCGCGCTGCCTACCCCCGCAACAGCAGCGAACACTTCCTGCCCACACGGGTCCGGCGCGGGGCCAGCATTGGAGCCAACGCCACCATTGTCTGCGGCGTCACCCTGCACGAATGGGCTTTCGTCGCGGCGGGCGCAGTGGTAACCCGCGACGTGCCCGCCTACGCCCTGGTGGCGGGCGTCCCGGCCCGCCCGATCGGCTGGGTATGTGAGTGCGGCCTGACGTTGAATTTCGTCGCTGATGCGGCGGTCTGCGCCGAATGCGGCAAAAGGTACGAAGCTGCCGGCGACTCTATCCGGCGCAGGTTTTGACTGCTGCCCTCCGCCCCATTCCTGAAGTTATCCACCATCCGTCGCGACCTCACTTCCCCTTAATAGAAAAATCCTATACACTGACTCCAGGGGCGTTTGTTGGTCGCCTCTGTCGTAAATTTCTTGTCACACTCACGTTCAGGAGAAAAGACTATGTCCAAGCGTTCCGTAAGCATTCTTGTGCTGGTCGCCATTCTGTTGGCCGGGCTGCTCCCGGCCGCGGCCCAGACCGACTGCGATTTCGCCGGTGAGATTTACATCGGCGTGATCGCCTCACTCACCGGCGACCGGCCCAAAGTTGGCCAGAGCACCGAAGAAGCTGCCCAGATGGCCGTTGATGAGGTTAACGCCGCCTGCGGTTTGCAAATCGATGGGAAGAATTATGAAGTTGTGATTCTTGTCGAAGATAGCGAGTCCAAGGGCGAGTCAGCCGTCGCAGTAGCGACCCGCCTGATCGTGGATGAGGATGTCCTCGCCATTATCGGCCCGCAGGCCAGCGTGGAAGCCGTCCCCGCCGGCCAGGTCGCTAATGACCGTGAGACGCCCATGATCAGCCCGTGGTCCACCAACCCGGCCACTACTTTCGACCGTCCCTGGGTCTTCCGCGCCGCCTTCCTGGACCCCTTCCAGGGGCCGGTAGTCGCCGGCTTCGCCCAGGAAGAATTCGGGGCGAAGACCGTCGCTGTGCTGTATGACATCGCCAGCGACTACCCCAAGGGGCTGGCGGAAAACTTCCGCGACGCGGCCATAGCCGCCGGCATGGATGTTGTCGCCTTTGAGAGCTTCTCCACCGGCGACACCGACTTCAGCTCCCAGCTCACCAACATCATCCAGGCCCATCCGGATGTCCTCTTCACCCCGCAGTATTACAACGAAGTGCCGTTGATCGTCCAGCAGGCCCGCCAGCTCGGCTACGAAGGTCCGATCCTGGGCAGCGATAGCTGGGGCACGCCTGATCTGCTCGATCTGTGCGGCGATGCCTGCAACGGCGCCTTCTTCAGCACGCACTACTCGGCGGATATCGCGACCGACGTGGCCCAGGCGTTCATCTCCAACTACGAAGAACGCTACGGCGCCAAGCCCGACGATGTCGCCGCCCTGACCTACGACGCTTTCCACATTCTCTTCCAGGCTATCACCAACGCTCAGTCGCTGGATAAGGCGGACATCCGCGACGCTCTGGCGGACATTGAGCTGTTCGAGGGCGTCACCGGCCTGATGAGCTTCGATGAGCAGGGCGACCCGATCAAGTGCGCCGTGATCCTCCAGATTGTGGATGGCGCTTTTACATTCTACGACTCGGCCTGCCCGGCTGGTTTCCCGCCGGAATCGACTGAAGAGCCGGCGTCGTAATCTGTCGCTATGCGTTGAGCGTCCCGCCCAGCAATTGAGTGGGACGCTCTTCTTTCTACTGTGCGCTACCTTGCGGATCAGTGCTGGATGGTGTTCAACCCGTCCCGGGGGGATAACCTGCCCCATCCGGATGATCGGATCGGCCCCGTCCAACCAGATGAACCTTCGGAGCACCACACATGGATATCAATTTCTTGTTGCAGCAGTTCATAAATGGCCTCCAGTTAGGGAGCCTTTATGCACTGGTCGCCCTGGGCTATTCCATGGTCTACGGCGTATTGCTGCTGATCAACTTCGCCCATGGTGATATCTTCATGTTCGGCGCTTACATGGGGCTGTTCGGCTCAATCGTGCTGGGCTGGCCCTTCCTCCCCACGCTACTGCTTTCCATGGCTGTCACTGGCCTGCTGGGCGTGACTATTGAGCGCGTAGCCTACAGGCCGCTGCGCAAAGCCTCCCGCCTGTCAGCGGTGATCACAGCCCTGGGCGTGGGATTGCTGCTGGAAAACGGCATGCTGGCCCTGACCGGCGCTGATCCGCGCAGCTACCCGACAGGCTTCGTCAGCGATCAGGTGTACACTATCGGCGGCCTGAGCATCAGCACTGTCAAAATCCTGATCATCACACTGGCCCTCGTGCTCTTCCTGGGGCTGTATTTAATCGTCCAGCGCACCAAGTGGGGCATGGCCATGCGGGCTATCTCGTATGACAAATTCGCTGTCCCGCTGATGGGCGTTTCGCAGAATCAGATCATCGCGCTGACCTTCTTTCTGGGGACCAGCCTGGCTGCGGCAGGCGGCATCCTGTGGGGGACGGCCTTCCCGGTGCTCAGCCCGTACATGGGCATGCGCGTCGGCTGGAAGGCTTTCATCGCGGCGGTGGTGGGCGGCATCGGCGATGTGCGCGGCGCGTTTGTCGGCGGACTGCTGCTGGGCTTTGTGGAAATCTTCGTGGTCGCGCTCGGCCAGCCGTTCGGCATCTCGTCCACCTGGCGCGATCCGATCGTGTTCGCCCTGCTGCTGATCATCCTTGTTGCCCGCCCGACCGGCATCTTCGGCGTGGCCCGCCGCCAGAAAGTGTAGGGATACACCCATGTTCGACACACTTCGCAGAGGCCTGTCACGCCTGATGGCGCCGGTAATCGGCCGGTTCCGACGTACCACGGTCATGGCTTTCCAGATCGGCTTTCTGATTGCCATCGGCCTGGAAATGGCGGTGGGAGCGAATTTCGCCAGCCT
Organism: Aggregatilineales bacterium; assembly: GCA_029976025.1. GTDB lineage: Bacteria > Chloroflexota > Anaerolineae > Aggregatilineales > Ch27 > JARKNX01. The sequence continues at coordinate 15,615 of JARKNX010000116.1, forward strand.
GATCGGCTTCCGCAAAATCCCCAAATTCTTCGGCCTGGTGGATATTCTGGAACCGTTCAGCGGCCTGGATTTCTCCGGCATACTGGCCCCGTTTTTCCCATCGTCGAATACCATCTCTCAGCAGCCCATTCTGGATTCTCTTCAGGCCGTGGAGAAGTTGATCGGTGACTTTATCTCATCGTTGTTCTACCACGGCGCGCGCAACCCCGGCTTCCTGGACATCCTGCTGCGCGTCCTCATCTACGACGTCGTGATCTTCGTGATCCCGACGATCCTGATAGCCCTGGTGCTGCGCGGCGCGGTCTCCTGGTTTCTGGACACCATTCCGCGCACAGCCGGGATAGTGCTGTACCTGATCTTGCTGTACACGATTATCATGCTGTGGGGCAACGACGGCGGCAGTCGCCAGCTTATCCTGATCTACATGGGCATCAACATCATGCTGACCGTCAGCCTGAACCTGGTCAACGGCTACATGGGTGAATTTTCAGTCGGCCATGCCGGGTTCATGGGCGTTGGGGCCTACATGGCCGCCGTCCTGAGCATGCGTCTATTCACCAACAGCAGCCTTGGCCCGGCCGCGCTGGGGACGGACGCCGCCGGACCGATCGCCTTCATCGGCGTCCTGATCGCGGGCGGCATCGCGGCGGCCATCGTCGGCCTGCTGGTGGCCTTCCCCTCCTT
>JARKNX010000117.1 GCA_029976025.1 Aggregatilineales bacterium
CCGCCAGCGCGATCAGGGCCGCCAGGCCGGGCAGGCCCATTTCCGCCGCTACGTTGAGCGGCAGGCTATGGGCGTGCGAATGGGCCGTCAGCGGCGGCGTAGACTGGTGCTGCAAAAGGGCTTTGCCGAAGGTAAAGGGACCTGAGCCAGTTAGAGGATGGGTGAGGAAGTCCTCAACCGCGGCATCCCAGATAATCGCCCGCGTGGAAGAAAAATCGCGGCCGGGCTGGTCATTGAGGACATTCCAGAACGCCGGTAACAGGATTAACGCAGCAGCGACAGTTGCCACCAGCAGAATCAGGGCCAGCGCTTTTGTGTGCCGAATCTGCTGTATACCCCGCTGAACCGCTGTTCCCAGCGCCCGCCCCTTCCACAGGATCAGCCAGACACCGCCCCCCGCCAGCAGCCCGAACATAGCCCCCCGGGAAAGCGTCAGAAACAACAGGCCCAGACTGGCGGCGATATACAGGCCCCAGCCGATCCGCTGCCACCGGCGATCGGCCAGAACCAGCCGACCCAGAGCCAGCAGGCACATGACGATCAGCGTACAGCCCAGAGCATTGGGATTGCCAATAATGCTGGAGGGGCGCGGCGGCACAAAAGGAACTGGCAGCCCGGCGGCGGCAATTCGCAGCCATTCGGCCAGCCAGGGTCGCACCTGAACAGCGCCGAACAACAGGACTGGGACGCCGGTCAGTAGCAACCCATCCCCCAGCCAGCGTACAGGCAGTCCATTAGCAGCCAGATCGTTGAGCAGAATCCAGACTCCCAGATAAAGCCCCCAGAACCACAGGCCCAGCGCCATACGGCGCGCCGATTCCAGATTGGGAAACACCGCAATGGCAACGGCGATTACGGCTCCCATTAGGACAGGATTGAGCGGCGTCCTGAGCCATTTCCAGTGGTACCGCCAGCGTACCGCCAGCCAGGAGGCAACGCCGGCCGTCAGCATCGTCAACGTCACCCCGGTTATCTGAAGACTGATAACTCCGTTGAAGGTCCCCCCCAGGATCAGGGCATACAGGATCAAAGCCAGCACAAGCAGGAGGATGGCAAAAGAACGCCGTTGAGGCATCTGTCTGTTTCTCCGGTAACAGCAATTATGGAGGCTGGCTTAAGCCTACATCACCTGTTTGCAGAATGCCACCGCTGCACTACAATTCCACCAGCCACCTGCGCTTGAAAATAGCTGAGCCATACCCGATGACCGCAACTACACCAGCACACCCGCCGGCGCGATTTGCTATTCGTCCCTGGATGATCGTCCTCGGTCTGTGCCTGCTTTATCTGCTGGCGGTATTTCTCGCCAACCGGGCAGACCCGCTGGTATTCGTGACCCTGGGGACACGCTTCACCGAGAATGACCCCGCCGGCACGGAAGGCTACGACGGGCAGTTCACTTATTTCATCGCCGCCGATCCGTTCACCGCACCCGCCCTGATCGATATCCCGGCCTATCGCTACCAGCGCATCTTACTGCCCGCACTGGCCCGGGTGTTCGCCCTGGGCAGCCCGATGCTGGTCCCCTGGACTCTCCTGGTCATCAATTTACTTGCTCTGATCGGCGGAACGATCTTCCTGGAGAGACTGCTGGCGCGCGAGGGAGTAAGCCGCTGGTACGCGCTGACTTACGGGTTGTTTGTCGGGGTATTCATATCGGTGAGGCTGAGCCTGAACGAGCCGCTGGCGTATGGGCTGGTCCTTGCCGCGATCTGGCTGGAACGCCAGTACGGAGGCATTGGCCGGGCAGCAGTCGCGCTTGCTCTGGCCGCGCTGGCCAAAGAGACAGCGCTGTTTTTCGCTGCCGGGTATGTACTGTGGCTTCTGCTGGAAAGGCGCCGGGCAGCCGCGTTCGCCTTCGGACTGCTGGCGGTCGGACCATTCGCCGTCTGGCAGGGGGTCCTTTACTATCACTTCGGCCAATGGGGGGCAGGCTCCGGCGGCGCCATGGCGACCCCGTTCGAGCTTATTCCTTACAACGGCTTCTGGCGAATCTATACCGATACCGGCGAGGTACGAGTCTTCCTCATCCTGGCCCTGCTGATCCTTCCCAGCACAATCCTGCCCAGCCTGTGGGGGTTATGGCGTTCGCTCCGCGATCTCTGGCATCGCCGCTGGCATCCTTATGTATTTCTGCTCCTCGCTAACGCGGCCATCATGCCCTTTGTGCCGTTCAGCACGTACCGGGAGCCTCTTGGCATCCTGCGTTTCATCGTAGGGCTGGTGATTTGCGTGGTGCTTTACGGAGCGCTGCGGCGCGAACAGCGTGTGCTACGCTACAGCATGCTGTGGATTGTGCTCCTGCTGGTCGCTCTGACCAGCGGCTAGGTTCCGGCCTACTGCCCGGCGAAGCTAATCATCTTCCAGGCTGTGCGGAGGACAATCTGTAAATCCAGCATCAGAGACTGATGCCGGATGTAGTAGAGGTCATATTGGAGCTTGATCAGATGGCCTTCGAGTGTTTCGGCATAGTCATGGCGCACCTGCGCCCATCCGGTAATTCCCGGCTTGACCGCCAGTCTGGCGCGATAAAAGGGAATGTCCGCAGTGAGCTGGTCGATAAATTCCGGGCGTTCCGGGCGCGGCCCAATCAGGCTCATATCCCCGCGCAGGACATTCCAGAGCTGGGGGACTTCATCCAGGCGCGATCTGCGCAGAAAACGCCCCACCCGGGTGATGCGATCATCGTGCTTGCCGGCGAAAACAGCGCCAGTCCGGGCTTCAGCATCGGGAATCATCGAACGCAGTTTCACCACGCGATACGGCCGCCCTCCCCGGCCCGTACGTACCTGCCGGAAGAAGATCGGCCCTGGCGAGTCCAGATACATCACGACGGCGAGCACAGGCAGAATCAGGGCGAATACGGCCAGCCCCACGAGGGCGAAGCTAATATCAATTATCCGCTTCAACAGGGCATAGGGGTCGAAGATAGACGCCGTCTCAATCGGCAGTACAATCGCCCAGTCCTTGCCCACATACTCAACGGGCACTCGCCCGGTGAGTCGCTCATACAGGATGGCCATGGGCACAATTGAGATGCCCTGCTGGTGGCAGTCCATCACCCCCTGAAACAAATCGCCAGAAAGCTCACACGGCGTCGCAACCACAAGCTCGGCAACATTATGCTGCCTGGCCAGGGCCAGGAGCTGCCCGCCGGTCCCCAGCACAGCGATGCCGCCTACTTCCTGGCCGACTTCGTCGCCCCGTCCAATCACCCCGACCAGTTTGTACTGGTCAGAGGCGACTTCCCGAATCGCCTGGGCTATCATCGCCCCGCCCCAGTCAGTGCCCACTACCAGAATCCGCCGGCGCTCGCTCGCCCACCCCATCAACAGAGGGCGCAAAACCAGCCGCCAGAGGGCGATGAAGAGGAAGGACACGACGCCGTAGTACACAATGAAAAGGCGGGGCAGTGTCTCGCGCGGGGAGATGAAGAAGATGATCAGGTAGAGGACAAAGAGTTGCAGTGTGATAACAAGTAGCCGCGTCAGGGTTGCCGGCCGGCTGGAGGCAATCCGAAGATCGTAGAAATCATTGGCCGAAGCCAGAAGCAGCCACAGTCCCGGTAGGAGCAGGAGCCAGTATCCCTGTTCCAGAATGAAGGCCAGATTGTAAACGCGGCGGCGATCGACCAGAGTCCAGATCAACAGAGCAACCAGCACCGCCACGACAGTCGCCATAATATCGCCCAGACGCAGCAGAAAACGGCGTTCCGAAAGGCCAAGCTGAGGGCGACCTCGACGATGCGGTCTGGGCTCAAAGAACATGATTCCCCCTGCGACGCACGGAATCAGACTGGCGTCTTAGAATTAATTCGCGCAGCCAGTTCTACTGACACGAACCGCCCTGACTTCTCGAGCAACAAGAAGCCGGTCAGGAGCGCTATGGAAACAGCCGTGATCGCCAGCCCGATCAGAAATGCCTCCTGGCCGAACGGCTCGTTCCGAGGCACGGTATCAGCATCCAATACTGCGATGTCTGAAGCTGATACCAGCGATGCTTCGATCCGCGCAATCATCTCCACATAGTCCTGCGTGACGATCGGGTCGAAGTTATTCGCCATCGGCACGCGATCCAGCAGGTTTAAGTTCGGCAGCAGAGAAACGCGCAGATCGCGCCAGCGCTCCACCGCCACCCGATAATCGTTCACAGTGAAGTAGACATCGAACTTCAGGCGTTCCTCCGCCTCTTCTGTCATGTAGAGCATTCCCGCAGGCTGTTCCCGCTCCACTGGCTGTTAGAACTCCGCGGGGATAGTAGGGTTCAACCCCCGGAATGCCCAGAATATATCAAGAGCGATGAACAGAAGCACTGCCGCCTGCCACATCAACCGGCGCCGGGACTCGCCCCCGTCCGGCTGGAACAGCGTCAAAAGCGCGCAGATAGAAAGCAATATCCCCAGCGATACAAAGCCTCTGACCATCACCTCCACCGCCTCGATATCCGGCAGCAAGCGCGGCGCGGCCAGGGCCGCTACGAGGGCCATGCCCATGCCACCGGCACATATCAATCGGCTCCAGAATACGGTCCACTTCCCTTTATGCCACCCATAAGACACACCAACACCGGCCAGGGCGCTTAGCGAAAAAACAGTCAGGATCAACCAGCGAACCGGTCCCTGGAAGGCCGTGAAGGTCGGGACGGAGCGATACAGAAAGGGGAATAAAAATCCATTCTTGCCAAGCGCAATAAGGAAGGATATCCCGGCCATGGCAAGGGCGAACGGAACCAGTCCCATAGCTGGCGGCTGGCCGGGGAGTTCCTGACCGCGGGAACGCAGCCACTGTATCACCCCGAAGATCGCTCCAATTATTGGCAGCAGACCGATATAAGCCGCATCTTCAAAATACACCCCCTCCGTAATGTAGCTGCCATCTGCCGGTGTGCCGTAGAGATTGGGGATGAACAGGGTGAGCGCCCTGGGCAGCGAGTAGCTGAAATTTGTTATCCAGTCGTAATCAAGCCCGTTTCCCCGGGCTGAGCGCAACAAAAGCTGTGCTGTGGGCAAAAGCTGCGCTGCGGCCATAGTCGCACCCAGCCCCACCGCCAGGGCGCAGCTCGCCCACACAGCCCACCGGATACGCCCCCTGGCCTGATTCCAGCCTAACCACAGGCTATACGCAGCCGCTCCCAGCAGGATGTAATAGGCGGTCTGCGCGTGTCCGGCAAGCAGAAGCATCGCTACAGAGAGCGAGAGAGTCGCCATATCCCGCAATTTGCGAAAGACAATCAGGCGGTGCACAGCCCAGAACACCCAGGGGAGCCACGAAGCGGCTGCAGTGGTAGGGAATGATCCCAGCCGGGCAATCAGATAACCACTGAGCGCAAAAGTCAGCGCACTGACGGCGCAGCCAAAATCCGGGACACGCCAGCAGCGCATAAACAGCCACATCCCCGCCGCTGCCCAGGCAATATGCCCGACGGCAAGCACGTTCATAGCTGCCACGTCTGAAAGAATCAGATGCAACCAGTTAGGGGGGTACAGGACGGCAGTCTGGTAGTTCGCCAGCAGAGGTGCGCCGCCGCCGTTGTAAGGATTCCATAGAGGGATATCCCCGGCTCGAATCAACTCGAACGCGTACGAGCGCCAGGGATAGAACTGGAGAGCTGGCAGGCCCCAGAACAGCGACTCGCCCCGCAGGAGCGGCCACAGCCACCCCAGAAGGACCAGCGCCAGCAGTGCACCAGACAGCCATACCAGTGCGCGCGTCTTCATGGCGGCTATTGATCCTGAACGGGCATCTGGTAGATAAACACATCGCCAAATGTGGCAACGCGGCTGGCCACCGTCTCAAGATCGGCGATACACGCATCGCTTCCGCCCGGTTGGGCGCTGTATTCGCGTTCCTGAGGGCCAACAAGCACATACCGAACGGAATAACCATCCCGTTCAACCGTCGGCCAGTAACACGCCCTGCCGCTGAAAAAATCTTCAACCTGAGCCAGCTTCGCCGGAGCGTTCACCGACTCCCAGGGGTGTCCGTAGACAACATGCCGGCCGCTGTAAGGGGGAATCCACAGGCTGACATTAGGGCTTGCCAGAACAACATCATCAGGCTGACCGTTTTGCGCCAGCCAATCCAGCGCATCGCCGTATCCGATCTGAAGGATGAGCCTCTGCTCAAGGCCGGCTTCCGGGTTAAGCAGGCCAAAGAGCGGAATTCCAAGCGTCAACAAGTTGCTGGGAATCAGGAATACAACCAGCACCCCCAGAGACAGCGTATGCAGCCGCTCAGGAATACGCACGAGCCAGTAGTCTTCCAGGGATCTCACCGCAAAAAAGGTGACCGGGATGATCAGGCCGGTCATGAATCGCCTCTGCTGATTGAACGGCACGAAGATCAGCAGGAAGTTCACCACAAGCCAGATCAACATCAGTCGGTCGCCGTCTTCCTCAAAGTGGCGCACCGCCCGCGCCAGGCCCGGCAGCGCCACAATCAACAGCAAGCCATAGGCTGTCAGCATCAATAAGGGGGAGGCACTTTCCGCACTGACCTGTTTGTTCCAGACAGTATCCATAATCGGGTGATAGGTCACGACAGCGTAGTAGTACGCAGCCATCAGGACCGCGGGCAGGGCGAACATCCCGACCCAACGCAGCTCTCGAACTGGAATAATGCGCTGTCTGATCCCTATCATCACCACATAAGCAATTAAAGCCGCCCCGAACGGCACAAGAGCCTGCGGCAATACCAGGGCCGCCACCAGTGTCAGCAGGAAAACGCTCAGCCCGCCATTACTCACTGTTGGGCCTTGTCTGAAATCAATGCGGAAGGCTGTAACGTAAAATGCCGCAAGCAGTGCGAGGCAGCCAATCACCAGCGGAAAGTGCGGGTTAGCATACGCAGCGTACAGAGGATAGGCTTCTGGCACGGTCAGATCAGGGATCTCCTTCAGGCCGGAATCAAGCAATAACAACAGCCAGCCCAGGCCAGAACTCACCGAGACCAGTATAAAAAACAGCCGGCGCGGCCGCGGCCGTACCCAGACCGTTGCGCCAAACTGATAAAGAGCAATGAACATGAAAAGCGTCGCCAGGACCCGCCCCACGTGAAAGATAAACAGATTGGAGACGTTCAGCAGATGAGCGATATGTCCGAGCAAGGGGTATAGCACCTGAATCACAGCGCCCGTGTGCGGTTCTGGCGTATGCATAAACTGGATAAGCCAGGCTCCGCGCATCCCCTGTCCGATTTTAGCGAGGTAACTTGCGCCATCCTGCGGGTTAGCCAGGATGCCCATAAACCGCCAGTCCGTCGCCGTCGCGTTCACCGCCAGCGCCCAGGCATAAGGCAGCAGAGTCAGAGCCGTCAACACACCCCCCACCACGAGTACCCAGCGCCATTCCGATGGAGAGATATGTGTCGTCTTCGGGCTTTGCATAACAGGTCCCCTTTGATTTCCCGTTTGCCGCTTGATTCCAGCCCGTGTATAATGCGACCAGAATGCACGATCAGCGATTGTACATTGATGTACCGTTTTTGGATACTCAATGATGAATCAAGCGCAGGCACTCTATACCCTTCAACGCATCGATCTGGAACTTGCTCAGAAGCAGGCGCGGCTGGCAGAAATTGAGCAGGCACTCGGCCGTAACGAAGAAGTGATCACCGCCGAACGCCAGCTCCACGAAGCAGAGGCAGCGCTAAGCCCGTGGCGAGTCAAAGGGGTTGATCTGGAGTTAGAGATTAAGACGGTGACCTCCAAGATTGCCGCGACCGAAGATCGCCTGTATAGCGGCGCGGTCTCCAACCCCAAAGAACTCCAGGACATGCAGGAAGAAATTGCTTCGCTGAAGCGCCGGCGCCAGAAACTTGAGGATGACCTCCTCGAAGCCATGATTGCCATTGAGGCAGGACAATCCGCCTGTAACGAGGCCACTCAGCAGCTTGCGGCCGTACAGGCCAGATGGGAAGCTGATCAGGGCGATCTGGGAGTTGAAAAGCGAACGTTACAGGAAGCCCTCGGCAGCCTGAAGGAACAGCGAATCTCCGCCCTTCAGCAGGTCGCCCCTGAGAGTCTGGATATCTATACGAGACTGGTGAAACCTAAGCGCGGACAGGTCGTCGCGGCGCTGATAGAAGGCGGCATGTGCGGCGTCTGTGGAGAAAGCCAGACCACGACCGCCGTACAACAGGTCCGCCAGGGGCGCGCCCTGGTATATTGCGCCAATTGCGGGCGCATCCTCATCCTGCTCTAGCCGGGGAGCACAGGCATGTCACAATTCCGATTTGATCCCATTTCTTTCGTCATCGGTTTCCTGGGCGGCACGATCGTCGCATTCGTCATTTACCGTTTGCGTTCCTGGATCGCCGGCATCCGCCGCGAGGCCGGACAGCGCGCTGAAAGCGCCCGCCGGTATGCCACGCGCACGGCAGACGCGCGCTACCAGATTGACATCCGGGATTACTGCCAGCGGTACCATGTAGCCGGGCAGACGGTCAGACTGTCCGATATTGTGATTGAGCCGCGCTTCATACCCGGCGTTGAAGTCTACGACACGACGGGCGAGCGCAAAATGCGGGATGTCTTCCATGTCGTACCGCGAATCCACAAATTCCCCGCCAGCTATGCGCCCTACAATATCAAGACGCTCAGCATCGAAGATCTGGGGGCCAGCGAACACCGGCTGGCATTGCTGGGGCTGCCGGGCAGCGGGCGAAGCACCGCCCTGGCAACAATCGCCCTGTGGGCGATGGGTGTAGTCGAATTTGAGAAGCCAGAGGATATCGTACAACTGGCTATCGATGAAGAAGATTCGCAGTTTGACGATAAACAGCGCGCCGCCCGCCGCAAGGAGCGCGCCGAAATCCGGGCTCGCGCCCTGGAACAGATCGCTCACGCTCAAGAAGAAGCCAGTGTGGCGTTAGGCGAAGATGGGGAAGCAATTGAGATTCTCAACCTGCACCGGCTGATGCCGATTCTGGTCCACCTGGCCGATCTGGTCATCGATCCGGAAACGCAGGATCGCCTTGACCCGGCCGAGCCGCTGGTCCAGGCTATTCAGCGCAATCTGCGCCGCGTGACAGCCATCACAGTCCCGCGCTACGTTTACAATCGCCTTAACTCCGGGCAGGCGCTGGTGCTGATTGACGGGCTGGACGACCTGCCCGCCGAAGAACAGCCGTCCAAACTGGCCTGGCTGAGCCGCTTCCTGGAGAGCTACCCGCTCTGCGTGGTAATTGTCACCGGGCCAACGACTGGCTACCACGCCCTCCAGCAAATCGGCCTGACGCCAATGTTCCTGCGCCCCTGGACCGATCTGGATGTACAGCATTTCACTGCTCAGTGGGCCGAAGTCTGGCCGGCCATCACCCGCGTCAAACGCCGCCTCGGAGCGGCGCCGGATGAACGTACGGTGCGCGTGGTTGCAGCCGGCGCCCGCGGGTTGACACCGCTCGACCTGACGGCTCGCGTGGTAGCCTCGTACACCCGGAACGAAGAAGAGGTTGAAACACTGACGCGCTGGGACTGGTACACCGGCCTGATCACACGAAAGTTCCACCTCAAGGAGTTCGAGAACAACGATGAGCTGATGGATGACGCGCTGTACGCAACCGCGCAGGTTGCCGCGCGGACACTGGACGCCGGTCCCCTTTCGGCTGAGGAGCTGCGTTCTATTCTCGCCGGCGCTATGCGGCGCGTTACCGGTGAAGGAGAAAAGGCGAAGGAAACCTTCGCGCTGGATATCGATCGCTTCTTCCAGATGCTCACGGTTGACTCAGGACTGATGATCAGCCGCGCGGCGGATCGCTACGACTTTGCCCACCCGCTTCAGGCTGCTTTCCTGGCAAGCGCTATACTCCTGGACCCGGAATCGGGCCGGACGCTGGAAGGGGTGGTCACACTCCCTGCCTGGCAGCCCGCAATCGCCTTTGCCGCCGCTGAAGCGACGCCGGAGATGATGAACCGGGCCGTCGTCGCCAGACTCTCCCAGCAGCCCGATCTGCTCTTCGCCAGCCTCTTTGAAATCGCCAACTGGATGCCCGATGCGCCCGCCGACGCGGCCTGGCGCGCCGAGATGTACAGGCGGTTTGCCTCAGCCCTCATCGCCCCCACCCAGTTCCCGGCGCTGCGTGAACAGGCCATGGCTGCGTTGGTGGCTACGCGCGACAGGAGCACAGTATTCATCTTGCGTCAGGCGCTGCGATCCACCGATCCGCACGTGCGACAGCTTGGCTGCGTCGGGCTGGGAGCGCTGGGCGACGGAGAGGCGATTCGCGATCTGCGCCCAATGCTGGAGGACGATGTCCTGGATGTCCAGTTAGCCGCCGGGCTGGCGCTTGGCGCCATTGGCACCGAAAAAGCGATCGAGGTGATGGTAGATGGGCTGCTCACCGGGGAGGAAAGCCTGCGCCAGGCCGTCGCTGAGGCGCTGGCTTTTATCCCTGGAGAGGGGCATCAGATGTTGCATACCGCTGCGACATCGGAGGACATGATGGTGCGGCGGGCGGCGGTATTCGGGTTAGCCCGTATCGGGACTTCCTGGGCGCTTATCGACCTGTATCGCCGGCTGCTGGAAGATGACCAGTGGTATGTGCGCAGCGCCGCTGAGCAGGCTTTTGCCAAAGCTCAGAGCGGCGTGCAGGAGGCGGTACGCGCTCATCCCTCTGTCGAAACACTGGACTGGGTGACTGACTGGGTGGGCGAGCAGGGTGCAAATGCCCCGGCGGTTGCGGATGAGCCGCGCAACATCCTGCTGTATATGCTCACTCATGGCGAGCAGCCCTACCGGATTGCTTCCGCCCGGACACTCGCTCACCTGGGTTATCTGCCCGCGCTGGATTCCCTGTACCAGTCGCTGGCTGACCCCAGTGAGGACGTCCGCACAGCAAGTTATGCAGCTCTGGCCGACTTCCAGGCGCAGATCGGCCAGCCTTTGCCCGGTATTTTGTAATCCTCCTGTAGCAGTGCTCATCGAAAACAGGGGATATCCGGCAGCTCGATATCCCCTGTTCTTTCCAGTTCAATTCCCTATCAGTGAATCGGTTTACGATGGTGAGGCGCAGATCACTTCAATATCGCTGATATTGAACGGGTCGCCATCCCAGCGAATCGTATATTCGCCGTCGCCCGGCGCCACAAACTCCAGGGGACCGGCCGTCTGCTGCGTATCGAAGCTGGCGAACGGCGCTTGCCCGACCACCTCCGAATCAAATACCGCTTCCAGTGTGCTGGCTATCCCCGCGCTGGGCAACCCATGCGTCGCCACCACGCTGATCCGAGCGCCCGCCGGTGCCTCAAAACGCACCTGGTTGCCTGAGATCGATCTCCAATCCAGCAGAAAATTGGCGCAGGTCAGGATCTCCGGCAATGTCGCGACCGGGGGCAGATCGCAAGTAACACCAATCGTGACTGCTGAGCTGGCTGCATTGATGCTGTAAGTCATCGCCGATTCTTCATCCGGAGCAGTCAGGTTTTCAAGGCTCAGCAGCGTTCTCTGTTGCGACACCTGCGCGCTGCGCTCCGCTGCATTCGCCGGGAGAGGATCGGGTGAAACGCTGACCCGGACAGTTTGCCCCGGCTCAGTCGCAATCTGGACTCTCGCCACTCCACCGTCAACCGGCACAACCATTTGCTGCGGCAGTACGTCGCATACAAGATCTGTCCCGACAGGGGGCACAGGCAGCGCCTCTGCCACTGCGGGCGGCGTCACCTGACGCGGCAGGAGCGATAGCGGTGCGGCTGCCGCATCAATACCGAGCACATCCAGCGCCGGACCGGGGAGGCTTTCCATGCTACCTCCGCGGAGCGGCACACGAATCAACTGTCCGGCCTCAGCCTGACGCAGCACACTGCCTATCTCTAACGCCGCCTGCCCCTCCAGCACCTGTACCACCAGCACATCATTGGCCCCAGCCTGTAACAGCGCTGTCCCGTGCAATGCCAGAGTCAGACCATTGACGCGCCAACTCCCTCCTTCAGACCCCGACTGCACCAGCACACCTCCGCGCGGCGCGGCGGGGCACATCCGGCGATCGAAGCTGCTCTCCAGGCGGACGTTCAAAAAATCGGGCGCCGGTATGCCACCCGTGAGCGCCCCGCTAACTGGATCGACCACAACCATAGCCGCCGGGCTACAGTCTGCAGGAGCAAGCTCAGCGAAAACCCAGGCGGGCGCGCCGTTCCACATAATGCGCCACCAGGAAGAATTGTCCAGGCGGGCCGTGATCGGCGCAGATTGGCCAACGGTCAGTTGACCAAGAACCTCCGCTCCAGTGTTAGGTTCAGCACGGATGTTAACCGTGCCAATGGACACGGCATTACAGGCCGGCCCCGAAGGGTCGCCGGGGAGATTCACCAGCACGGCATCGCCATACAGAATTGCAGTCAGTGGACCCTGTGAGCCGCGCCCAAGAATACTGAAAACGCCAATTCCGAATCCTGCGTCATCTGCCGTCAATCCACCCGTCGCCACAGAGCCTATCCCGGTTAGAGAGACTGCAGGAGCAGGCGAGACAGGCTGTCCATCTTTACCAGTCACTACGACCGGATTGCTGCCAACGCACAAGGTGCCCGGAACAAGCTCTCCGCAGCGATTCAATGTCGAAGCAATGGCCTGATCAACTGCAAGGCGACAGCCCTCGCCTTCCTGTGCCAGCGCGCTTTGAACGGAGCCTCCCCCCAGCAGGCTTACAGCCAGTATGAGCATCCCGCACAGCCAGATGGTTTTTGGCATACCCGTCCTCCATCTCGTCTATACCAACGTACAAACATAGCGAACGGCAGGGAAGCATCACCTGCCGTTCGCAGTTCGACGATCTGACGCCTCCCATACTACTGAATTGCAGGCGGCGTCCCTGTTACAATCTCCGGAGCAGCCTCCGGAGCTTCCACTGCCTCTGCTGGACAATAAAATGCCTGGCGGTAATTACTGTGATAGAAATATGTTTCGCGCCCAACCCGGAATATTATCTGATAACCCGGCACCGCTGTCGGCTCAAATTCCTGGTCACGCAGCCGGCAGCCCAGTCCGTTATCTGCCCATTCAACCGGCAGCGCCGTTTCCAGAAAGACACGCCGCACCGGAAGATCAAGGCGCGTTGCCAGGTCCTGCCGGGCCATCTCAATAAGTGAACTTAACATCGTATCCAGAATAACCGGTTCCCGTACTGTCAGGGTCGCCCCAGACACACAGTTTCGCAGGGACCCCGCTTCATCCGTGTGGTACTCGACGGTCTGCTCTCCATATGCGAGCACAATTCGGAAGCCGGCGATATCCTCCCCATTCGGGGCAGCGTCTTCCTCTGCGCCCTGCTCGCAACCCAGCATCGTGTCAGGCCAGACTACCTCTTCTACCGTGCGCACATCAATGCCCTCAGGAGGGACATCCAGCGATGCAGCCATATCTTCAATGGCAAGCCCGACAATCACCTGCGCGCGGGCCGGTATCACAGCCGGAGAAGGGGCCGCAATATCTGCAGGTCTTGGAGGCGCAGCAGATTGCGTGGCTGTGGCCGGCAAAGCCTGAGGAGGTGGTGTGCTCGTCGAAGGGACGAGGGCCTGTGTCGGCGGAATCGCCCCCGAACCGGCACACCCTGCCAATAGCAAGGCCACCATCCCCAGCACAACCTGTTTCATAAGCCTACTGTCCTGCGGTTGACAGGCGCTCTTCAAGCACGCTGGGGTTAATGCCCTCTACACTGATCAATTTTTCGCGGCTGTTCAGCCCGGCGACAATCTCGATAGTCGAAGGCGCAACGCCTAACCGCTCGGCCAGCAGCGCGATCAGTTCCTTATTCACAGCATTGCTGTCCGAAGGGGAAGCCGTCAGGCGGACCTTAAGCGCGCCATCTTCCTGGATACCAGCCAGCTCAGCCTGAGCAGCTCGAGTCACAACCCGGACTGTGAACGCCGCACCACCAACTGCAGCCTTAATTTCGAACTTACGCATAACAGTTACCCTTTCTAGGCCAGCACGGACGCAAGCATGATCGTCAATACCTGTATCAGCAACATAGCTACTATTGGGCTGAAATCCAGGCTCGAAGCCGGGAGAAGCTGGCGAATTGGCCGAAGGACCGGCTCCGTCAGCTGGTACAGAACCTGAACGAACGGGTGACTCGGATCAATAGGCACCCAGCTCAGCAACACCCTTCCCAGCAAGATAATCAGATAGATTCGCCCCAACAGCATAATCAGACTACCCAGCATTACAGCCCATCCTCCACCCGGGGGCCAAAGATAGCCCGCCCTACCCGCACGATTGTCGCGCCTTCAGTGATGGCGACTGCATAATCATCGCTCATGCCCATGCTCAAATGCGCCCAGTCCACCTGTCCGAAGTCACAGCGGAGCGCGTCCCGCAGGCCCCGCAGACTGGCGAAGACAGGCCTGACTTCTTCCGGATCTTCCACCAGCGGGGCCATCGTCATCAGGCCTCGAACACGGAGCGCAGACATGCTAAGGATACTCCGAATATCGCTCCAAAGCGACTCGCGTACAGTGCTGCTGTCCGGCCAACCTGCCGTTGCGAAGCCCGATTTACTCTCCTCGCCGCTGACATTCATCTCCAACAGAACATCCAGCTCGCAATTCAACTCCGAAGCCAGAGAATTATACTTTACGGCCAGCCTGACGCTGTCCAGCGAATGAACCATATCGAAGCGCGGGACTACCAGGCGCGCCTTTCGACTCTGCACATGTCCGATCATATGCCAGCGGGGCGATACAGCCGGGCCGGCGGACTGCACAGCGGCAATCTTTGCTACCGCTTCCTCGGGCCGGTTCTCGCCAAAGTCATGCTGCCCGGCATTCAGAGCCTCCAGAATCGTCGCGGGGGGGTGAGTCTTGCTCACCGCCACCAACAGCACTTCATCTGGCGACCGCCCCACTGCCGCACATGACGCCGCAATCTGTGCATGAACCCGTGCGAGCCGCTCAGCGATTGTGGTCATCTTCGTCAGCTATCCTCCCCGGGCAGCGCGATCACTGCGCCGAATCGGCCCGTCCGGCCTCGTTCCGCCCGGTGTGAAAAGAATTCATCAGTCCGGGTCGCTGTGCAGATGCCGGCAACTTCCACCTGCAGAACGCCTGCCTGAATCAGAGCGCGGCGATTCGCTTCCCACAGGTTCAGATAGGCGGCACGTCCGTCATAGCGCACCAGGCCATCCAGGCCGCCAAAGGCACTCTCAAACGCAGCCACAACCTCCGGCCCTACCTCGTAACATTCCGGGCCAATACTGGGGCCGATGCCAGCCTGGATATCCTCGACACGGCAGCCATATGTCTCCTGCATGGTGCGGACGATGCCAGAGCCGACGCCGGCCACTGTCCCCCGCCAGCCTGCATGGGCTATTCCAACAACGCGCCGAACCGGGTCATAAAGCATCTCGGGTACGCAGTCCGCGATGCGCATCACCAGCGGCAGCCCGGGGCGATCGGTCTCCATAGCGTCTGCTTTGGCCTGTATGCCGGGGGGTAGAGACTCGCCAGTGGCCGGGGCAGATACCACAATGGTATCGTTGCTGTGAACCTGCCAGACGGTGCAGGTCTGATCGATATCGAACGCCAGCGCTTCGGCCATAAGCAGCCTGTTACGCGCAACATGAGCCGGGTTATCTCCCACCGTGCTGCCGACGTTCAAGGACTGCCAGGGCGGACGGCTGACCCCGCCCAGCCGGGTGAAGACCCCATGGACAGGGCCGTTTTCTGCCCACCGGTCAAACTGGTAATACGCCAGGCCATTCCGCGATATCCGACGCACTGCCCATCCCTTCACTATTGATCGCGGCGCATACAGTATGCCCGAAACAGATATTGAAAGAGCGTCCTTCAAGTGGTACGCCAATCTCCAGCCTGAAGGACAGTCTCCTCCGCACTATTCATGATCAGGTGGCTCTTGCTCATCGCCGGTAACTCGCTTTTCAACGATACGCTCAAATGGATCGTCGCCGGGCTTGTAAAGAACCTCGCGCGTGCGTCCGCCGCTTTTGGCCGAGCCAATAATTCCCAGCTCTTGCAGCAGGTCCATCAGTCGGGCCGCGCGTGGATAGCCAACGCCCATCCGCCGCTGCAACAGCGAGGCCGAGGCTTCTCCGGACTCCAGGACAAGATGGATCGCCTCTTCAAGCATCGGATCGGTTTCAGAGAGAATTTCGCGGCGTGTCATGCCGCGCTCCCACGGAGCGATGGTAGAATGCTGAAACAATCCGGCCTCAGCCTGGCGTTGAGTCCAGTCAGTCCAGTACGTGACGACCCGATCCAGCTCAGCATCAGACACATAACAGCCCTGCAGGCGGCGAAGCCCGGCGGCATCTGATGCCTGGTAGAGCATATCCCCCCGCCCCATCAGCGTCTCCGCCCCGACAGCATCCAGAATGACGCGCGAATCAACTCCGGAGGCGACTGCAAACGAAATGCGGGCCGGGAAGTTCGCCTTGATCAGGCCGGTGATGACATCGACTGACGGGCGCTGGGTGGCGACAACGAGATGAATGCCCACCGCGCGGGCCATCTGCGCCAGCCGCGCCAGCGTTTTTTCCGTCTCGTCCGGTCTGGAGAGCATTAGATCGCCAATCTCATCGAAGATCACGACGATATACGGCAGGTGTTCATCTTTTCGCCGCCGCCCTAACGCGCGGTTATAGGTTTCGATGTTGCGGGCTGCGGCAACTTCCAGCAGTTTGTAACGTCGATCCATCTCGCGCGTCGTCCAGCGCAGAACACCAATAATGCGTTCCTGATCCATCTCTACCGGCCCCAGGAGGTGCGGCAGGCCGTTAAACCGCACCAGCTCAACCATCTTGGGATCGAGCATGACGAGTCGGAGGCGATCGGGGGTGTTGTTCATGACCAGCGCAGTCGCCATGGAGGTGAGCGCCACCGATTTGCCCGAGCCGGTCGTCCCGGCAATCAGAAGGTGCGGCATCGTCGCCAGATCGGCCACGAAAGACTCGCCCGATACATCGCGGCCTAGCGGAAGCGCCAGCGGGCTGTTGCGCTTACGGTAAGCATTTTCGCTTTCCAGCACACCGCGAAGGGAGACGACGCTTGGCGCCTTATTAGGTACTTCCACCCCGACATAGGTATGACCGGGGACTGGCGCCTGAATACGCAGTCGCTTGGCCGACAGGGCGAGGGCCAGATCGCGTTCCAGCATGGTGATACGCCCCACCCGGACACGCTGCAGGACGCGCTCCCCGTTTTCCAGCAGCATCTCCTTGAAGGGTTGAACAGCATACTGTGTCACCGCCGGGCCAATACGAATATCAATCACGTCTACATGGATATCGAACTCACGAAGAGTTTCCTCGATTATCCGGGCGTTATCATTGATCTCTTCATCAGTAGGGCGATTCAGTATGTTGTCTTCCAAAAAATCAAGGGAAGGCAGGTCTTCTGACCGCTTGCTGACCTTTCGCTCCTCTTGCAGGTCATCCACCCGAAAGACACGCACAATGCGCCCGTCTTCCAGATGCACCTTATGGGTCTTTGTTGCGCGTTTCTGCCGGGGCAGCATCACCACCGGCATACTGACCGGCGACTCTTCGTCGCGCGGCACGATCGAAGGTCTCTCGCCCACCACCCCCGGCGAGCTCAGCCCACGCTCCACCTTGTCCGGGTCAGGCTGAATATAATGGCGCATCATATCCAGGGGAAGGTCCGATACATCTTCCAAATCATCGAAATCATCATCCAGCTCGCCACTGAAAGCTCGAGTCCTGTTTCGGGCAGCAGAAGATGCACCACCCGGCGTCTTTGGCGTATCCGCCGGAGCCTGCACGGGAGATTCAAGGGGACGGGTGTGCGGCTGCCGGCGATCGACCACTGATGGGCGCCCCGGACGCTCGTAGGGGGTATATGCCGTTTCGTCCGGTATATCTGGAGAATCGGGTTGTGGCGCATCCGTTACCCGATTGGCCCGCTCTTCCAGGCCGTCTGCGACGCCGCTGAGCTTGCGAATTGTCCAATCCAATCCGAACGCCAGATGTCGCCGCCGAATCCCCAGAACGTGACTCAAAGCGAACAGGAAAAGAACGCCATAAAGCAAGGTGGAAGTGGCGGGATCAAACAGGCCGG
>JARKNX010000120.1 GCA_029976025.1 Aggregatilineales bacterium
GAAGCCGACGAAGACGATATCACCGGCGCGGCCAGCGGCGGTCGCGGCCTCGATTGCGCCGAGGATCATCTCATCGTTGTGAGCGAAGACGCCGTCGATCTCCGGCTGGGCCTGCAGGATATTCTCGAACACGCTCAGGCCCTCGGCGCGGTTGAAGTTAGCGGTCTGGCGGGCGACGACTTCCAGGCCGGGGCATTCCTCATCCAGATAGGCGTTGAAGCCGGCGCCACGGTCGCGGGCCGCCGACGTCCCGGCGATGCCTTCCAGTTCGACAACCTTGCCCTCGCCGCCGAGCGCCTGACACAGATACCAGCCAGCCAGCCGGCCGCCAGCGACGTTATCGGAAGCGATATGGCTGACCACCTCACCGCCGCTGGCGCCGCGATCGACGGTGAAGACGGGGATGCCGGCGGCATTGGCGGCCAGAATGGAGGGTACAATGGCGTCCGCGTCGGTCGGGTTGACCAGGATGGCGTCAACGCCCTGGGCGATCAAGTCCTGCATATTGGCGGCTTCGGTGGCCGGGTCATCCTGGGAGTCTACGACAACCAGCGTGATGCCCAGCGCGTCCGCCGCCTCCTGCGCGCCATCGCGCAGGGTGACGAAGAACGGGTTGTTCAGCGTGGAAAGCGACAGGCCGATTGTGGGTGCTCCCTGCGCGGAGACCAGCGTCGCCGGCGCCAGCAGGGCCACAATCAGCAGCAGAGCAAAGAGTTTACGTGACATGCTTTCTTCTCCTCAAAATACTCACAGACTTCAGGGCACAAGGCCGGAACATAGGTGCCGGAACCGCCTCCGTTCCGTTGTTCGCCCCGCCCGGCGGATTTCTCCGGGCGGTTAGCGAATCAGGCGATGCAGGAGCAGGGCCAGGGCAATGACCGCGCCCTGCACGACACTCTGGTAGAAAGAAGGGACATTGAGCAGGTTCAGACCGTTGTTGAGCACAGCGATGATCAGCACCCCGATCAGGGTGCCGAGCAGCGTGCCCTCCCCGCCGTCGAAGCTCGTCCCACCGACAACGACCGCGGCGATGGCGTCGAACTCGAAGCCTGCGCCTGCGGTGGGCTGGGCGGAATTCAGCCGGGCGATCAGGATAGCCCCGGCCAGCGCCGCCAGCGCCCCCGACAGCGCGTATACGAACGCCGTGATTCGCCGGACGGACAGCCCGGTCAGATAGGCGGCGCGCTCGTTATCCCCCAGGGCGAAGATGAACTGCCCCGGCGGGACATGCTGGAGCAGCACATAAGCGCCCAGAAAGACCAGCGCGGCCACGATGATCGGCATCGGGATGGGGCCGAGGTAGCCCGTCCCGATGAAGCGGAAAGCGTCGCCCAGCCCGGTGATCGGCTGCCCTTCCGTGTAGGACAGGGCCAGCCCGCGGGCGAACGTCATCATGCCCAGCGTGGCGATGAAGGGCGGGATACGGACGACGCCGACCAGCGCCCCGTTGACCAGGCCGAGCGCCCCGCCGATGACCAGGCACAGCGCCAGCGCCGGCAGCGCGCCCCAGCCCTGGCGCAGAGTGTCGGCGGTGATCACGGTCGCCAGAGCCAGAATCGAGCCGACGGACAGATCAATGCCGCGCGTGACGATGACCATCATCATGCCGACGGCGATGATGCCGTTGATTGTGGACTGGCGCAGGATGTTGAGCAGGTTATCCGGCGTCAGGAAGCGATCGGAGGTCAGCGTGAGCAGCAGGCAGAGCAGCAGGAAGGAAAGCAGCAGCCCGTATCGCTGCAGAAAAGGCTTCCACTGTACGTGTTGCCGGGCCGCGCCGGACGTAATCGTGGTCATATCAGAAGGTCACTCCGGCTACCAGGATGACGTTGGCGTAGGGGGTGAACTCGCCGGTGCGGACAATAGCCCGCGCGGCGCGCGTCTGCACCTTGAACTGCTCATGCGGCACGTACTCCACCGGCACAGCGCCCAGGGCCGCCAGCAGCGCCGCGTGCATCTGCGGGCTGCGCGTCCTGATCTCTTCGGCGACGATTGCGCGCTCCACCGCCATCTCGCTCAGGATGGCCTGCAGCACCTCCAGGAAGGGCGGCAGGCCGCCGGTGACGGCCAGATCGATGCGCTGCGGGCCGTCCGGGATGGGCAGGCCGGCGTCGCTGACGACGAGCTGATCGGTATGGCCCAGCCCGGCGACGACTGCTGATAGCGGCTGGTTAAGGATGCCTGTCTTTTTCACACGTTCGCTCCTCGGAATGGCCCGCAAGAATCGCGCTCGACCAGGCGGACGGGCAATCGCTCGTGGCGGCTCGGCGTCTCCGGCGCGCTCAGCCGGTTCACCAGCAGCCGGACGGCCCGACGGCCGACTTCCTCAGCCGGCTGGGCAATTGTCGTCAGGCGGGGCACGGTGAATGAAGCCAGCGGGATATCGTCGAAGCCCGCCACCGATATATGCTCCGGCACGGCCAGGCCGGCCTCGTGAATGGCGCACAGCGCCCCGACAGCCATCAGATCGTTGCAGACAAACAGGGCGGAGGGCGGCTCCGGCCGGGCGAGCAGGGTTCGGCAGGCCCGGTAGCCGCTTTCGTGGGTAAAGTCGCCGGCCACAATCAGGCCTTCATCCAGCGGGACGCCCGCTTCCGCCAGGGCCTCGCGGTAGCCAGTGACGCGCCGGGCGCTGGGCACCAGCCGGATCGGGCCGCTGATACAGGCGATCCGGCGGTGGCCGAGGGCGAGCAGATGCCGCGTCGCCAGCAGGCCGCCCTGCGCGTTCTCCGTCAGCACGGTGTCGATGGCGAAATCGTCGTATTCTTCGCCCGGCGAACGATCAATCATGACGACCGGTATGCCGCGCGCCGTCAGCAGGTCCAGCGCCTGGCGGTAGGCTCCGGTGGAGACGAGCAGGATGCCATCGACCTGTTTGGAGAGCAGGATGTCGATATAGTCCAGCTCGCGGTCCGGCTCATCGTTGGCGTTGCCGAGGATCGTGCTGTAGCCACAATCGTAGCTTTCGGCCTCAATGCCCAGAAGGACCTGAGCGAAGAAGGGATTGGCGCTGTTGGGGAGGAGGACGCCAAAGGTGTGGGTGCGGCGGCTGCGCAGGCTGCGGGCCAGGCGGTTGGGCTGGTAACCCAGCTCGTCCATGACGTGCAGGACGCGCAGGCGGGTATCCTCCCTGACATGGCGCGTTCGGTTGATGACATGAGAGACAGTCGAGGCCGACACGCCCGCTTGCCTGGCGACATCGTGGATCGTGGGCACCAATCGCGTCCCTTCGACAGACGCCCCGCCGGTGGCCGGCTCAGCGTGCAAGACAATCGATTGCGCAATCGTTTTATATCATGGATTCGCATCTGTCGTCAAGCACCGGCGATGTTCCGGCGATTCCGCCACCGGCCGTCATACGCTGGCGCAAAAGGTCCCGGCAGATAACATGGCCGAAGGCCCTGGCGTTGTGTTTTGTGGATAATGCCGCCGCTTTCTGTAACGGGGATGGATGGGAGTCGAACCCACCGCGGCCTGCTCTGCGCAACCCGCCACCAGTTTTGAAGACTGAGGCGTCCACCGGGACACAGCCACCCCCACGTTCAAGAATAACGTGGGGGTGGGGTGGCGTCAACCATGATCTGCGGCGGCGGGATAAGGCGCCTTTCTACGCCTCGTGAATCTCGTAGCGGGTCGTGATCTCAGCTTTAGCCTTCAGCATGCCCGACACCGAGCAGTACCGGGTCTCAGAGAGTTCAATAGCACGGGCGACCGCCACCGGGTCCACGGCATGGCCGGTGACGCGGTACAGGATGGTGATGTGGCTGTAGACACGGGGATATTCGTCCACCACGACGCCTTCCGTCTCCACTTCCAGTCCGGTCACGTCCTGCTTCTTCTTCTTGAGGATGCTGATCACATCCATGGCTGTGCAGCCCGCCAGCGCCGTCAGCAGCAGCTCCATCGGGCGGAAGCCCTGGTCATGCCCGCCGGATGCCTCGTCCGCATCGAAGCGAATCACTCCGCCGGGGTAGGCGCCGCTGCTTCCCTCGAATGTCATGTCGCCCTTCCAGACGACCTTGCCGGTTTTAGCCATAGCTTCCTGGTTCCTTTCCGTCCCGGGGAGCAGACACGGCTGCTGGACGGCCTGCCGCCCTCAGGACATCTTCCCACATCGGGGCCGGTTTGTGCAGTTTCACCACGGCAGAGTGTACCAGTTCTGACCCCGGCCGTCACATGATTTCGCCGCGCGCTCCTTTCGATAGCTTCCCTTTTCCGGGTTATACTGAATATAACGCCGGGCAGGACACGACGCTGGTTGAAGGAATGAAAACGCATGAAACCGCTGTCGCTGGATATGGTTTACGCCGATCCGCTGGCGAAGATCGCCCTGCAGGGAGCCGAAGAGGCGGAGCATCGGCGGCTGGTCCGGCGGGGGTTGGCCCCCGGTGAGCCGATCCTGGCCTTCTGGTGGGATAAAGGCGTGACAGGCCTGCTGCTGGCGACCGACAGGCGGCTGATCCAGTTCCCACGTTTTGAGAACCGCAAGCTGCTCTTCGGGTACACCGTCAGCTTCGAGACCTGGTCGTACTTTTACGCCGATATCCGGGGTATTTCCGGCGCGCCGGGCGGCTTTTTCCAGTTTTCCCGGATGTTCCTGCACCGCGCCAGCAAGGAAGATTCCACCATCGTGCTGACTGGCCTGAATAAGGATGAGGTCGAGGCCCGCATCAGCGAGCTTCAGCAGGTTATCACCTACTGCCGGTCACATCAGGTCCAGCATGAGGAACTCACGCCGGAAGACCTGACCGGCGGCGAAGGCGAGCTGGCCGAGCAGGTCAAGCGCCTGTACGATCTCTACCGGGAGGGTATCCTGGATCACGAGGAGTTCACTGCGGCCAAGAAAAAGCTGCTGACCGGGACCGCCGCCGACGGCGCGCCAGAAGGCTGACGCGCCGCCCGGCACACCAACAACAGGGGAGGCCCCAACCTCTCCCGTCCCTCGCTGCCCGCGCGATGCGGCCGCCGATCACTTTTCGCCGAACGTAGACCGGGCCAGCATTGCTGCGCCGAGCACCCCGGCGTCATCGCCCAGCAGGGCCGTCTCCATCTTCACTCTGTCGATATCCAGCCGGTTGATGAAATACTGCCGGGCTGTATTGCGGATGGTCGGCATCAGCCATTCCTGGCAGGCTTCGATCAGCCCGCCGCCGAAGATGACCATCTCCGGATCGATGACGTTGACGATCGACCCGGCCAGCAGCCCCAGGTAATACCCGGTGCGCTGGAGTGTCTCCAGCATCAGGCGGTCGCCCATCCGCGCCGCCTGGGCCAGCACGCCGCTGCGGATGTGGTCGTCGCTGTCATCGATCAGATCGCGCAGCGCGGTCTCCTGACCGAAGCGGATGGCCGCCCGCAGGTCGCGCTCCAGCGCCGTGCGGCTGGCTAACGCCTCGGCGCAGCCCCGCCGTCCGCAGCCGCACAGCGGGCCGTCAGCCATCAGGACGATATGCCCCAGCTCCGAAGCGGAGCCGCGCATACCGGTGTGCAGCCGGCCGTTCAGGATCAGCGCCCCGCCGATGCCGGTGCCGGGAAAGATGCCGACGACGCTGTTGCAGCCCGCCCCCGCCCCCACGGCGTACTCGCCGAACGTGGACACGTCCACGTCGTTGCCGACAATGACCGGGCGGCCCAGCGCTTTGTGCAGGGCCGGGCCGAGCGGCACTTCATCCCACCCGGCCAGATTGGGGGCGTAACGCACGATGCCGGTGCTGGCGTCCACCAGGCCGGGCGTGCCGATGCCGATGCCGGCCACCTCGTCCGGCTTGACTTCCGCTTTTTGCAGGGCCTGGCGGACTGTCTCCGTGACCACAGCGATGACCGCCTCTGGCCCTTCCCGATCGGGCGTGAGGTTCTTGGCGCGGGCGACGACCCGCCCTTTGGGCGAGACAATCGCCGCCAGCACCTTGGTCCCACCCAGGTCAATTCCCACAAAAGGAGATTTCACTTTCTTGGCCATGGCTCCTCCTCACAGCGGTTTGCGGCTGGGCAGTCCGGGGCGGCGCGGGTAGCGCGCCGGGCTGGCCGCAACCTTTTCGATCAGCACAAGGTAATGCGTCTCGGTGACTTCGGGCAGCTCAACCGGGATCAGGCGGGTGACATCGCCCCCCAGCAGGCGCAGGGCGTTGTGCGCCGCCTGCACTTCCTCAGCCGCGCTTTCGCCCTTCAGGGCCACCATCTTACCCCCTACCTTGAGCAGCGGCAGCATATATTCGGCCAGGACCGGCAATCTGGCCACAGCCCGCGCTGTCGCCACATCGTACTGCTCGCGATGCTCGGGCTGCTGGCCGACTTCCTCCGCCCGCCCGTGCAGGGCGGCAGCGCCGGTCAGCCCCAGCAGATCAATGACATGCCGGATATACTCCACTTTCTTGCCGGTCGCTTCCAGCGCGACCAGGGAGATGCGGGGGCAGACGATCTTGAGCGGCAGGCCGGGGAAGCCGGCGCCCGCCCCCACGTCAATGACGCGGCCGGCCAGAGAGGACTTGCCAGCGGGGAGCTGCCGGAGCGCCCACAACACAGAGATGGAATCCAGAAAATGACGAATGACGATCTCGTCGGGGTCGGTGATAGCGGTCAGATTCACCTGCTCGTTCCATTCCAGCAGGGCGACCGCCAGCAGGTGGAACGCGCGCTGCTGCTCCGGGGTTAGCTCCACCCCGAACAGGGAACGGGCATGCTGCACCAGGCGATCGAGCCGGATATCATGCCGCTTTTCGCCCACCGGCCCTGTTTGCCCGCCCATCGCCCCAGTCATGACGAAGTATCACCCCTCTTGAACCAGAGGCAGCACGTGAATGCCTGTTCGAAATAGCCCCTGAGCAACCCTTTTATGCGACAGGTCGGGTCACTTTTTGTGCAACTCGTCCCTTGTCTGACAGGGCCAGGGAGGTTAACATCCGTATAGTGCCTGATTCTTGGCGAGAACGGTCGTATTCAGGAGATCACTTGCAGCCGGAACACCCAGTGCTTTTGTACGATGCCATCAGGCAGGACAATGACAGACTGACTGACCGGCTCGAAACCATCCAGGAGCGCAGCGCTGATCATCTGGTCCGCCCGATTATCAGCGTTGAAGGGGAGCCGGATGGAATCTCCGGCCTGCGCCTGCTGACCAAGGGGACGGTATAAGTTGGCTGTCACGAGGATGTTGTCGCGCTCTATGATTTCCAGAATTTCCCAACGCAGCACGGTTCAGCCCCCTTATATGCCATTCGGCTCTATCCCCAAGTATGCCATGTCTCGTTCTCAATGCCAAGCAGGGCGGGCACCTGTATTGACTCCGGCGGGACAGCGCCCGGGGTCCTGATTGGCTGTGTCTACGATGGCGGCGGAGCGGTCCGCGGACTGGCCCGCCGTATGAAGTACACAGGAGAGGTTCTGGTATGATCGCTGCACAGCGCTACTACGGAATTGTGCGAGAGTACCACCCTGCCCGCGGCCAGGGCCTGATCGAGATGGAAGGGTCCTGTGCCGAGGTGTTCGTACGCTATAGTGCTATTCTGGGAGAGGGCATCCGGATTCTTAAATCCGGGCAAAGAGTATCTTTTGAATTGGAACAGGATCAGCGGGGGTTGAGCGCGCTGCGCGTCCTCTGCTGCGAATAGAATTCTGGCATTTCCACCCTCTGTGACCTGGCCTGCATGGTTTGCAGGTTCTTTGTGTTTTGTGGAACCAGATGTGAACAGGAGGGGCCCGACGGTCTGTTGTGACGTCGCGCCTGGAAGCTGTCCCCGGGAGGATTAGCGGGATCGTTGCTGTGCCAGCGGAATAAGGCCGGCCGGGTCGGGCGAAGGGGCAAGGGGTTTAAGCTCCTTGCCTGCGCCCCGATCCCTTGCCTGATTCCTGCGTCGATACCCCTGTTTGACATTCGGACCTGTAGCGGCTCTGCCGATAAATTTCTTGATTCTTTTGGCCTGTCTCAAAGTTCTCGTATTTCAGGAGTGAAACATGAGCAATACCCTGCGTATCATCCCCATCGGGGGGCTGGGGGAAGTTGGCAAGAACATGATGGCGATCGAGTACGACCATAAGGTACTCGTTATCGACGCCGGCCTGATGTTCCCCGAAAGCGACATGCTGGGGATCGACTATATCTTCCCCGATTTTCCGTACCTGCTGGACCGTGACGATCTCGATCTGCTGGCGATCCTGATCACGCACGGCCATGAGGACCACTGCGGCGCGCTGACCCATGTGCTGGAGAAGCTGCCGACTTCCCCGCCGGTCTACGCCACGCGCCTGACGGGCGGGCTGCTGGAGGTCAAGCTCAAGGCGGCCAAGCTGTTCGGGCAGGTCAGGCTGCACATCTTCGAAGCGGGCGACCTTCTCAGGTTCGGCCCGTTCACCGTCGAGCCGTTTCATCAGGCGCACAGCATCCCCGACAGCGTGGGCTTCGGCATCACCACGCCGGCCGGCCTGATCATCCATACCGGAGACTTCAAGTTCGACTACACGCCCACCGACGGCCATCCGCCTGATTTCGCCAAACTGGCGGAATTCGGCGGGCGGGGCGTCCTGGCGCTGATGAGCGACAGCACCAACGCGCTCAGGGCTGGCTGGACGCCGTCGGAGTCAGCCATCGACGAAGGCTTTGAGCGCGTCTTTCGCGGGGCCGCGGGCCGCATCATCGTCGCCACCTTCGCCTCCCATATCAGCCGCATCCAGCAGGCCGCCAACGCCGCCCGGCGGCACGGCCGTAAGGTCGCCGTGACCGGCTTCAGCATGGTGGAAAATCTGAAGATGGCGACCAGACTCGGCTACCTGAACCTGCCGCCGGACCTGGTGATCCCGCTGGATCAGGTGGGCAGTCTGCCGCCGGACAAAATCCTGATCCTGTCCACCGGCACCCAGGGCGAGCCTTCCGCCGTGCTCAGTCGGCTGGCTCAGGGCCGCCACCAGCAGCTCAAGATCGAGCGAGGCGACACCGTGATCATGTCCGCCCATGTCATCCCCGGCAACGAGGAGATGGTCGGTCGCACGGTCAACCGGCTGATCCAGCGCGGGGCGGACGTGTATTACGACCCGATCGAGCAGGTGCATGTCTCCGGCCACCCCAGCGTAGATGAGCTTAAGCTGATGCTCAACCTGGTCCGTCCCAAGTACTTCATCCCCATCCACGGCGAGCTGCGCCAGCTAACCCAGCACGCCCGCATTGCCGAAAAGGTCGGCATCCCCCGCGAGAATATCGCCGTGGTCGAAAATGGGACGCCGGTGGAGTTCACCGATGGCAAGATGACGATCGGGGAACGCCTGCCGGGCGGCTATGTGTTCGTCGATGGGGCGGGCGTAGGTGATGTGGGGCCTACCGTGCTGCACGATCGGGAGCATCTGGGGCGGGATGGATTCGTCCTGGCGATTGTCACCCTGGATGCTGAGAGCGGCGATCTGCTGCTGGCTCCTGAGCTGATTTCGCGCGGATTCGTCTATATGCCCGACGCCGAGGACCTGTTCGCCGGGGCGCGGGACCGCATCCTGCAGATCATCAGCGACGACGGCCAGTCAACCCGGAAGAAACAGGCGGAAAGGATCGAGGCCGCGCTGGAGAAGTTCTTCAGGCAGGAGACAGGCCGCCGGCCGATGGTCTTTGTCCACCTGAACGCGGTCTAACGCCCGCGCCGCCGGCCAGGATTGCCGGTGTGAAAGCATAAAAATAAGAGGAGGCGACTGCCCGGGCAGTCGCCTCCGTGTGTTACTTCGCGAAGCTGATCCGGCCTAATCTTCCGGGACGGTCGGCAGGTTGTTATCGTATTCCGGGAAGCCGGCTATGGGGGTGGTCCACAGGTCGCCGGCCAGGTAAGCGGCCAGGTTGTCCGGCGTCACCACGACCGACGGGGTCAGGGTGATCTGCGGCACTTCCTCACCGGCGAAGTGAGCGGCCATGGCGTCGATGACGGTCACACCCATGCGATACGGGTCCACGCCCAGCGTGGCGCTGAACTCGCCACCCGCCAGGAGGTCCAGGGTTGGCTGGTTGCCGTCAATGCCTACGGCGAAAAAGTCCTCATTGATGACGAGGCCGAGGTCCTGGGCGGCCAGGGCGGCTCCGATAGCCATTTCATCGCTGTTGCCGTAGAACACGTCGATGTCAGGGTGCTGCTGGAGGGCGATGCCCGCCACTTCCTGACCGCGTGTCCGCAGCCACTCGGCGCTCTGGGACCCGACGACGGTCACGTTCGGGCAGTTCTTCTCCAGGCCGGCCTCGAAGCCCTGGGTGCGGCGGTGAGAGAAGATGCTCTCGATGCCTTCCAGGATGAAGAGCTGGCCTGTTGTCTCCGCCGCTGTCGTTCCGTACTTGCCGGCGATCAGCTCGCAGGCGTAAGCTGCCAGCGATTCAGCGCCGCCCCACTGGTCGTAGCCGACATAGGTCACGACCTCGCCCTGGTCGAACGGGGTGATGAAGTTGTGGGCCAGGATGGGCACGCCGCGCTCGTTGGCGGCCAGGACGGCGGTGATGGCGGAGTCAGTCCCAATCGGGTTGATGCTGATGGCTTCGACGCCCTTCTCCAGAAGCTGCTCCACGGTGGTGACGAACGCGGCGAAGTCACCTTCGCTGGCCGGCGCCTGCACTTCCAGCGTCCAGCCCAGCTCTGCCGCCCGCGCCATCGCCCCTTCGACCATCGCGACATGGAACGGGCTGGTCAGCGCCGGCGGCACAAATCCCACATAGTGTGTCTCAGCGTTGTCCTGAGCCATGCCGGGCCCTATGGGCAGGACCACCAGCACTATGGCGAAAACAGCAAACAGACTGATGATCTTACGCATATAGCTTCTCCTCCTTGGAACAACGGACGTTTTTACTTTATTACGCCAGGACATCGGCCCGCCCTGACGCACAACAATCTCAGGTTTCTACACGGCGTTTGCCGAGGCGCAGCCACGTGATTTCGCCCTGGCGGATCACATCGAGCAGCACCGCCAGCACGATGATCACGCCCACCACGATCTCTTTGGCATTGGACGGCACGCTCAGGTACACCATCCCCTGCTCGACGATGCGAATGATGAACACGCCGATCATGGTCCCCCACACCCCGCCCTTGCCGCCGGTCAGGGGCGTGCCCCCGATCACGACGGCGGCTACCGAGATCAGGGTCATGTTCGTCCCGTTCTGGTAAGCGCCCGA
The DNA here is from genome assembly GCA_029976025.1 of Aggregatilineales bacterium. Lineage (GTDB taxonomy): Bacteria > Chloroflexota > Anaerolineae > Aggregatilineales > Ch27 > JARKNX01. The sequence goes on from JARKNX010000120.1 coordinate 11,126, forward strand.
TCGCAGCCGGGACATCACCAGCACGCCGGCGATAGCTGCCAGCAAGCCGCTGATGCCGTAGATCATGATTTTGATGCGGTTGACGTTGATGCCGGACAGGCGCGAGGCTTCTTCGCCATTCCCGCCAATCGCATAGGCGTAGCGGCCAAAACGCATATGTCGCAAAATCACCCATGAGATGGCGTAAATTGTCAGCGCAATCACGAAGGGCATCGGCAGATTCCAGTCGCCCACCAGCGGGATGCGGCTTGTGATGGTGTCGGTGATGCCCTCGCGCACGATGTTGATGCCCGCCCCGTTGGTCCACACCAGCGAGATGCCCAGCAGGATGCTGCGAAAGCCCAGCGTCACGATCAGGGGGTTCATCCTGAACAGGGTGATCAGCATCCCCTGGAACAGGCCAATCAGCAGCCCGGCGCTGACGGCGATCAGGACGGCGTAAATTGCCGGGATGCCGTTCGCGACCTGCCCGCCAGCGATATTGGAGCCGGCGATCAGGATGGCCGCTGTCACGCCGCTGAAGGAGACCATCGCCTCCACCGACAGGTCGATGCCGCCAATCATGATCACGAACGTCTGCCCACAGGCCACGATGGCGATAGCCGCGGATTCCAGCAGCAGCAGGCCGAGGCTGGTCGGGGAACGAAAAGCCGGGGAAAGGATCAGCAGGAGCACAAACAGGAACAGAAATACCAGAAACGGGCCAAGCCCGGCGATTACCCTTCGCAATGTGCCGAGTAAATTTGTGCTTTGTCCTCGGGATTCCACGCCTGATTCTGCCGCCATCACCGCCCCCTATTCCTGTGCAGCGTTCGCGCTGCCCTGATTTGAATAGCCGGTTGCCAGTTCCATGATCCGCTCCTGGGTGGCCTCTGCCCGATCCAGGAAGCCCGAAACACGACCCTCGTGGACGACCATGATCCGGTCGCTCATAGCCAGTATCTCCGGCAGCTCTGAGCTGACCATCACCACTGCGCCGCCCTGCGCGACAAAGGAGTTCATCAGACGGTAGATCTCAACCTTCGCCCCCACGTCGATGCCGCGGGTTGGCTCGTCAAACAGCAGCACACGTGGCTGCGTGGCGATCCATTTACTGAGCACCACCTTCTGCTGATTGCCGCCGGACAGGTTGCGGACAAGCTGCTCCAGCGACGTGATCTTGATCGCCATGCTGTCCACATACTTGCTGGCGAGTTCGGTCTCCCGCCGGCGATCGATCAGCATACGCGCCCGAACCAGCGTATCCAGCACGGTGATGGAGATGTTCTGCCGGGTGGAAAGATGCAGCAGAAGCCCTTGCTGCTTGCGGTCTTCGGTCAGGAGCGCCACGCCGTTGCGGATGGCGTCCCGCGGGTGGTGGATCGTCACGGCCTGGCCGTTCACGAAGAATTTCCCGCTGTCTATCGGGTCGGCCCCAAAAATTGCGCGCAGCAGCTCCGTCCGCCCGGCGCCCACCAGCCCGGCGACGCCGAGAATCTCCCCGGCCCGCACGGAGAAGCTGACATCCTTCAGGCGCGATCCCTGGTTCAACCCCTCAACGCGCAGCAACTCGTTGCCCTGTTCGACGTTTTCCTTGGGGAACTGCTCGTCGAGGGTGCGCCCGACCATCATGCGGATCAGATCATCCATCGTCATCTCATCGCGCGGGCGGGTGTCGATATACTGGCCGTCGCGCAGGATGGTGATCCGGTCGCAGATTTCGAACGTCTCTTCCAGATGGTGGCTGATATAGATAACGGCGACGCCGCTGTCCCGCAGCTCATTGATGATCTGGAACAGATAGGCGATCTCGGTCAGGCTGAGGGCGGCGGTTGGCTCGTCCATGATGATCAGGTCGGCCTTGTGATGCAGCGCCTTGGCGACCTCGACCATCTGCGCCTGCCCGACACCCAGTTTGCCCAGCGTCATAGCGGGGTCGATCTCCAGGCGCAGCTTTTGCAGCAGCGTCTGCGAACGGCGGCGCATTTCCGGCCAATCCACAAAGGGGCCGCGCATGATCTCGCTGCCCAGGTAGATGTTCTCCATTACGGTGAGGTGGGGTATCTGATTCAGTTCCTGATAGATGGTTGTGATGCCGGCGATCTGGGCCTGGCGGGGGTTGTTATGGACCACGCGCTGACCCTTGAATATGACCTCCCCTTCGTCAGCCTGATAGACGCCGGACAGAATCTTGATCAGGGTGGATTTGCCCGCCCCATTCTCACCTACGATACCGTGGACTTCGCCGGGCCGCACCTGGAGATTGATCCGGTCCAGGGCCAGGACACCGGGAAATCGCTTGGTGATACCGCGCATCTCCAGCAGAATAGAGTCGCCATTCTGTTCTGCCATCATTCATCCAATCTGCGTTCAGGTAGTCGAGGGGTTGCCTGGCCTGTCCGCAATTCGCCCGCCGAGTGCGGGACGTGCTACATCCGGCCGCAACTGGATGGTGATCGGTTTGGGGTGTGGGTTATTTGGATATTCACCAACACTTGCGACTATATCATGGCCTTGTCAGCACTGTCAATGCGGTCACACGCCCCGCGTCGCCAGCCGGAGGCGCCAGCACAAAAACAGGTGGCGACTGCCTGATTCTCAGCCGCCACCAGACACACATTGTGAGCTTCAGACCGCTGGAGGCTGGTTCCGGCCATGACGCTGGCCAGGGCAAAATGTGACTGCCGCGCCCCTGTCAGATGTTCGGCCCTGTACACGCCCCGACGCCAGATCGGGCCGCCGCAGCGAGCGTGCGGGGAGCTACACCCCCTGCGCGCCGAGCATCTGCATCAGCGCCTGAAGCTGCTCCCCGTAGGCCACTTCCTCGGCGCTGGTCTTGAACATGCCCGTGCCGAACTTGTTCCGCGCCCAGCTTGCCCAGCCCACCAGCCGCGCCGCGTGGAAAGATACCGCCCCGGCGTCAGCTTCTACCGGCCCGGCGTGCAGGGCGATCTGCTCCACTTCTGAGGCGACGCCCTGGATAGTGCCCAGGGCCATCACCGGAATATCGCGGCGGTCCTTGACGCTGGCCGCGGCGCGCTGCACACAGGCCCCCAGCGCGTCGAGGCTGGCAGCCTCCGCCGCTGTCCGCGCCGATTCAGGAAGCTGGCACGATTCTAGAATCTGGACAATGGCCGGGTGGGCCTGCTGCCAGACGCAGAAGTCCATGAAGCGCCGCTCTATCTCATCGGGCAGGTGTTCGGTCCCCAGCAGGTCCAGCAGCGTATGGCGGCTCATGATTCACTCCCTTATCCCACGTTGACAATCGGCGCCGTGAACCCGCGCAGGCTCTGCGCCAGCGCCCGCAGCCGCTCCTGCACGGCGTGATGGACCGTGCCCGGCGGATAAGAGCCGTCTGGCTGGCGCTGGCCGGCTGGCAGCCCCATCAGCAGCTCGACGCCTTCATCAATCGTCCGGATGGCGTAGATGTGAAACTCCCCCCGCCTGACCGCTTCGGTGACTGTATCATCAAGCGTCAGGTTACGGGCGTTGGCCTGGGGGATGAGCACACCCTGCGACCCGGTCAGGCCGCGGGCGTGGCAGATGTTGAAGAAACCCTCGATCTTCTCGGTGACGCCGCCAATCGGCTGGATCACGCCGCGCTGATCCACGGAGCCGGTCACGGCCAGGTCCTGCCGGATGGGCAGCCCCGAAAGCGCCGAGAGCAGGGCGAACAGCTCCGTGCTGGAGGCGCTGTCGCCCTCGACGCCGCCGTAGTTCTGCTCAAAGGTCAGGCTGGCGGCCAGAGAAAGCGGAAAGTCCTGGGCGTACATGCTGCCCAGGTAGCCGCGCAGGATCAGGACGCCCTTGTCGTGAATCGGGCCGGTCATCCTGACCTCACGCTCGATCTGGACGACATCGGTCTGGCCCACATAGACCCGCGCCGTGATGCGGGTCGGCTGGCCGAAGATATAGTCGCCCAGCGGGATCACGGTCAGGCCGTTGATCTGGCCGACCGCCTCCCCGTCCGTCTCGACGATAATATCGCCTTCCAGAATGTCGCGGTGGCTCAATTCCTCGTACAGGTTGCTGCGATAGCGCCGCTCCTCAACGGCCCGGTGGACATCCTCCGGCTCCGTGGTGTCATGCCCGGCGTGGCGGGCGTAGTAGGCGGCTTCGCGGATCAGGTCGGTGACTTCGCCAAAGCGGGTGCTGATCTTGTTTTGATCGGCGGCCAGCCGTATCCCGTAATCGACAACGCGGGCGACCGCCGCTGCGCTGAAGTGCGGCAACTGCTCCTCGTGGCAGCGGGTGGCGATGAAGGTTGCGTACTGGGCCTCGGCCTCGGCGTTGTAGTCCATCGTCCCGGCGAAGTCGGCCCGGACTTTGAACAGCTCCGGGAAGTCCTCCTCATTCTCGAAGAGGGTGTAATACAGGAACGGACTGCCGAGCATAATCACCTTGACGCGCAGAGGGATGGGCGCCGGAGCCAGCATCTGGGTGGTGATCACGCTGGTCCCGCGGCTCTCCGGCTCCTCAATACAGATCTGGCCGGTATTGAGGGCACGTTTGAGCGCCTCCCAGGCGAACGGCTGGCTGAGGATATCCAGCGCCCGGATAACCAGATAGCCGCCGTTGGCGCGATGCAGCGCCCCCGACTTGATCATGGTGAAGTCGGTTGTCAGCGCGCCGTAGCGCATACGGTACTCGATCCGCCCGATCAGGTTCTGATAGGTCGGCAGATCTACCACGACCACCGGCGCACCCTGGGCGTCGGGATGCTCCACCAGCAGATTGACGGCGTAGCGGCGCAGCCCGCCCACCCGGCCGGTTATCCCGGACAGCAGCGCTTCCTTGAGGGACGGCGCCTCGTCCGAGTCTTCCGCGGAATCATCTTTGTGCTCGCCGACGAAATCTTCCACATGGTTCAGCACATCTTCCCGCATCTGCTCCAGATGAGTCAGCACGGCCTGGAAATCGGCATACGACTCCTGTAGCGGGCTGAACTGCTCATCCAGAATAGTCGTTGCCTCATCCTTCACCAGCTTCTTATAGGCTTCCCGGGCCACCTCTTCCAGCTCAGCCGCCTGGCGCATGCTTTCCTCGACCTGGGCTTCCAGCTCCTGACGGCGACTTTCGATCGCGCTCCGCTCCTCATCCGTCAGGGCTTCATAGACTTCCGAAGTCATGACCTGATCATCCTTGAGCGGGGCCAGCATCATGCCGGAAGAGGTGGAGCGGATGACAAAGCCCTTCTCAGACGCGACAGATTGCACCTGCTGAAAGAGCTGATCGCGCTTCTCCTGGAAGCTGCGCTTGAGCGCCTGCGCTTTTTCGTTGAACTGCTGCGATTCAAAGACGCGCGTGATCTCCGTCTGTAAATGGGCGACCAGGTTCTTCATGTCTTCGACGAACTGCGCCCCTTTGCCCGCCGGCAGGGTCAGGGCAACAGGCTGGTGGGTTTCTTTGAAGTTATGCACGTACAGGACATCATCGGGCACGGGGGCGTCGCTGGCGCGGGCCTTGATGAAGCGCTCGATCGCCGTCAGCCGCCCGGTACCGCGCTGCCCCATCACGTAGATGTTGTAGCCGGGGCTGAACATGTCGATGCCGAATTCAATGGAGCGCACGCCGCGCGGCTGGCCGATGATTTCTCGCGCGGTGGGGAGATCGGCGGTTGTCTTGAACGAAAAATGCGCCGCCGGACAGCGCGACGTAACCTGCTCCGGAGCCAGTGCCAGGGGATGCCGTTTCTTCTTGGCCATGCTGCTCACCTCTCCTCAGTGACGCGCCCGGACCCCGCCCAGCAGTGGGCCTGTGGCGCTCAGTATAGATCAGGCCTTTTGATCGCGAAAATAAGCCACAATCTCGTCGATCGTCGCATCCAGCGACGTGGAGGGCGCCCAGCCAATGGCGCGCCCGATCTTCTCCACGCTGGGCACGCGCCGGCGCATATCCTCGAAGCCCGCTTCATATACCTGTTCATAGGGGACCATGACGATGGGCGATGGGCTGCCCGTCCGGGCGATCACCCGTCGGGCCAGGTCCAGCACTGTGATTTCCTCGCTGCTGCCGATATTAAAGACCTGCCCGACCACATCGGGCGCATCGCTCAGGCGGCAGATCGCGTCCACCACGTCGCTGACATTGCAGAAGCAGCGGCTTTGCTGGCCGTCGCCGGTGACCTGCAGCGGCTCGCCGTCCAACGCCCAGCGCACGAAGCGCGGCAACACCATCCCGTAGTGCCCGACCTGACGCGGCCCGACCGTGTTGAACAGCCGGAAGATCACGACCGGCAGCCCGATCTCGCGGTGGTAGGCCAGGCCCAGGAATTCATCCAGCGCCTTGCTGGCGGCGTAGCTCCAGCGGCTGCGGGTGGTCGGGCCGGTCACGCAGTCATCTTCCTCGCTGAACGGCACCTTGACCCCTTTGCCGTAGACCTCGCTGGTGCTGGCCAGCAGCACTTTGCGCCGGTAACGGCGGGCGATCTGGAGCACGGTCTGCGTGCCGCCCACGTTGACCTCGATTGTCTCAATCGGGTTGGAGACGATCGAGAACACGCCCACCGCCGCCGCCAGATGGTGGATCACGTCGCATTCGCTGACCAGGCGATCCATCACCGTCGCGTTGCGGATATCTTCGATAGCGTAGTGGAAACGGGGGTTGCCCTCCAGGTGGGCGATATTTTCAAAGCGTCCGGTGGAGAGGTTGTCAATAATGGTGACTTCATGACCCTGGTTCAGCAGGGATTCGGCCAGATGACTGCCGATGAAGCCGGCGCCGCCAGTGATCAGCACACGTGTCATAGGTACTTTCCTTAAAAAACGGCACAGACCGCCCATACAGCAGACGATGACAGGGTGCAGCCCGGGCGGCCTCCCCCTGGCCGCCAGCGGAGAAGGGGGCGGAGTATCCCCGCCGCACCGGTTTCATCCATCTGCCGGGGCGATTATAACGCGGGCCGGCCCGCCGGGCAGGAAGCCCCCCGCCGCTGCCGGGCGCAGCCTGCCCCTGAACCCGGCTCAGGCTGTTGCCAGAATGTGCGTGATGACGGTGGCGCCGGTCCCGCCGATGTTCTGCGTCATGCCGATTCGGGCGTCGCGCACCTGGTTGGCCCCGGCTTCGCCGCGCAACTGGGTCGCCAGGTCCACGATCTCGTAGACGCCGGTCGCGCCGACCGGATGGCCGCGCGCCTTGAGGCCGCCCATCGTGCTGATCGGCAGCCGGCCAGTGATGCCGATACCTTCGTCGCGGGCGAAGCACGTGCCCTGCCCGCGCGGGGCGAACCCGCCCGCTTCCAGACTGAGCGCGGCCATGATGGAAAAAGCGTCGTGCACTTCGAAGAGGTCGATATCCTGCGGCCCGACGCCGGCCCTGGCATAAGCCTTCTGCGCGCTCAGCCGGGCGGCCTCCAGCGCCAGCAGATCGTGGCGCTCGGCCAGATTCAGGCAGTCGGTGGCGCTGGCGCTGGCCAGGACGCGCACGGGCCGGATATCCGGCATCCGCCGGGCCAGCTCCAGCGGGGCCAGAATCACGGCGGCGGAACCGTCGCAAATCGGCGAGCTGTCATACAGGTTGACCGGCGGGGCGATCATCGGCGCCTCGTTGTATACCTCCGCCGAGATCGCCCTGCGGAACATGGCGTTGGGGTTGTTGACGGCGTTCTGGTGGGCGTTCAGACTGAAGATGCCGAAGTTCTCATGCGGGATCTGATATTCGTGCATATAGCGCTGCATGATCAGGGCGTTGAGGCCGACGAAGGTGACTCCATGCGCCACTTCATAATCGGCATCGGCGGCGGTCGCCAGGCCAGAAACCACCTCGGCGCTGGTCGCCTCCGTCATTTTTTCCACGCCGCACACCGCGGCAATGTCCACCTCCCCGCTGCCGACCGCCCGCACCGCGGCCATCATGGCCGCGCCGCCGGAGGCGCAGGCCGCTTCGACAGTGGCCGCCTCGATCCCCCGCCATCCGGCGTAGTCGGCGATCAGCGCACCCAGATGAGCCTGATCGCTCAGCCGGGCGGCCATCATGTTCCCGACAAAGAGGGCGTCGGGCTTCTCGATGCCGGCATCCGCCGCCGCCGCCCGGACAGCCCGGCTGGCCATCTGGCGCAGGCTCAGCTCCCACTCCTCGCCGATCGGGGTCTGTCCAATACCGATAATGCATACGTCGCGCATGGGTTGTCATCACTCCCGGACGGAAAATACGCACGCAGGCGAAGTAAACACCTCTACGGTAGCACGGGGCGACTCTCAGAAACTACCAGAATCAGGGCGGCCAGCGGAGCAGGGCGTTTAATCCGGGCCGCGCTGCGCTATAATCCTCCTGGCACGACACACAGGCAGGTCAACCGCTTATGGCACAGGCAGGCATCGCCCTCGGCACGCTGGGGGCCGTCATCGCCCTGATGGGGTTATTCCCCGGCGTAACCGGGCTGGATATCACGCGGGGCATCGGTGTGATCCAGATTGTGACGATTCTGGCGGGCTTCACACTGCTGATTGTCGGCGCGCTCCTGTACGTCCAGGGCGCCTTTTACTCCGGCGTTAAGCACAACCTCGCCCAGCAGATCGCGCTCCGGCTGAGCGCCACCGGCCTGGTCTTCTGCGCTATCTCCGGCCTGGTTGACCTGCTGGGCTTTGGCTCGCACCCTCCGGGCCTCACTGATGGCCCTTTCCTGGGGTACTGGCAGGCGTTTGGCATGATCGGCGGCTTCGGGGTGGCTTCGCTCGGCGTCATCCTCTTCGCCCTCACCGGCCCCGATAATGACGACGCCCCGGATGCGTAAGGGCCCCGGGCCGCCGCCTGGATTCGGAAGGGCTGGTATGCGGATACACCTCTCGGATGAAAACGCGCGGAAATGGCTGGCGGCGATCCTGCTGCTGGCGCTGGGCCTGCGGCTGGCCTTTCTCGCCTTCTTCGGGCATACGCTTTCTTTGCAGGCCAGCGGGTACGACGTGTACGCCGTCAACCTGATCAACGGGAACGGCTACACGCGCTTCGCCGATCTGCATCCTGATTCCGACCTCCCCCCGCTGTACAGCTTCTTCCTGGCCGCCGTCTACCTCACCCTGGGCCGGAGTCCCCTGCCGGTGGCGCTGATTCAGATCGGCGTTGATCTGGTCACGATCGCCCTGGTTTATCTGATCGGGCGGCGGGCTTTCCCCGGCAGCGGACCGGGGCCGGCGCTGCTGGCGGCGTTCTTCACGGCTGTGTATCCGTATATGCTGTTTCAGAACCTCAGCGTCAACGATACGGCGCTGTTCACCATGCTGCTGGCGGCGGTTGTCTGGGGCGCCTACCGGGCCAGGGACGGCGCCGCCGCGCCGGATGGGCGCCCGGCTGCTCTGTGGCGCGCAGTGCGCTGGCCGATCTTCATCGGGCTGGTGAGCGGCGCGGCAGCCCTGACCAAGACGCTGATCCTCGTGCTGCTGCCGCTGCTGGCCCTGTGGTGGTGGCGCTGGCTCGGCCTGCGCCGGGCGGCGGTCATGACGGTCGCGGCGGGCCTGGCGCTGGCGCTTGTCATCGCGCCCTGGGTAGTTCGCAACACTATCCTGCACGGGGAGCTGGTGTTGATCAGCACCAACGACGGCAGCAATCTCTACCAGGGTAACAACCCGTGCGTGGCGGATTACCTCGCCAGCGGCTGGGATGCCCAGTGGGTGAATTGCCTGGAGCGCCTTCCCGCCGGGCTGAAGGAAACGGATGAAGCGCGCTGGTATCGCGAACAGGCTGTGCGCTGGCTGGTCGATAACCCGGGCCAGTGGCCGCGCCTTTTCCTGCAAAAGCTGGCTACCCTGTGGAACCCGCAGATCACGCCTTACGAGGTCCCTCCCCGGGCGATGACCACCGACACCGCTTTTGTCGATGAGGCCGTCTACCTGTACGAGACGCCGGCTTTTCAGGCGGCGCGGGCGATTCACCTCCTGTACTTCGGGCCGCTGCTCCTGCTCGGGCTGGCCGGCCTGGCCCTGGCGGTGAAGAACCGGCCGCCAGCCGGCCCCCTGCTGGCGGCAATGGCCGCCGTGACCCTCGCCTACCTGATCTACCACCCTTCGACTCGCTACCGGATGCCGGTCGATCCCCTGTTGTTTCTGTTCTCAGGCTACGCGCTGAGCTGCGCGGCGGAGATCTGGCGGCGGCGTCACTGAGAACGATTTCCCCGCGCTGCTCAGGCAGCGGCGGCTTTTGCCGCGCCGTGTTGAAAACATTTACGGGCCAGGGGACTTGACAATCGCAAAAACAATCATACAATGAAACAAGGTGAGAAATCGTTTTCTGACTTTGATATAACTCCGATTCTTTGTTTGTTCGTGCGCTGGCGCGATTGACCAGAACGCCGATGTGTCGTTTTCAACGCTCCCTCGCATCACTGACTATGAGCACATCAGGTAGGATTGTGCAGTTCCGTTAACGACCTGTCCCTCATTACATCACCTGTCGCCCCGGAGCAGCGGTCCCGCTCCCCGGTGAGGGCTTCGCAGACGCAAAGGGCTAAAGGGAGTGCGGATGTCCACGGTCACGATCAAGGATGTTGCCGATTACGCCGGGGTTTCCCGGGCCACCGTCTCGCGCGTGCTCAACAACAACGTGACCGTGGCCGACGACCTCCGCCAGCGCGTGCTGGACGCCGCTCAGATGCTGGGCTACCAGCCGAATCGGGCGGCGCGCCGTCTGCGGGCCAACGTTAGCGACGTGCTCGGCCTGATGATCTCCGACATTCAGAACCCCTATTTCATTTCCGTCGTGCGCGCGGTGGAAGATACCGCCTATGCCCGCCGCATGAGCGTCGTGCTGTGCAACACGGATGAAGACCCGGCCAAACAGCAAATTTACCTGCGGGTGATGCAGGCCGAAGGAGTTGCCGGCCTGATTGTTTCCCCCACACATGTGGACGACGGCGCCACCCTGCGCGCTTTTGCCCAGACCCAGATACCCATCGTCCTGCTCGATCGCCAGGTCGATAACGCCGCCTTCGACGCCGTGGTGGTCGATAACGTGCGCGGGGCGTACACGGCCGTCGAGCATCTGATCAACCTGGGATACCGGCGGATCGCCGTCATTGGCGGCTCGCCGCATCTGACGACAGGCCGCGAACGCCTCCGGGGGTACTGCGACGCCTTGCGCGCGGCGAACCTCCCGATCGAAGATCGGCTGGTCAGGATCGGCGACTTCAAGATCGAGAGCGGGTACGCCCTGGCGCGGGAACTGGCGGCCCTCTCCCACCCTCCGCGCGCCATCTTCGTCGCCAACAACCTGATGACGCTCGGCGCGCTGCGGGCGCTGCGGGAACTGCGGGTTCGCGTCCCCGAGGATATCGCCCTGATCGGGTTCGACGATATGCCCTGGTCGGGGGAGCTTTGTCCGCCGCTCACCGCCGTCTCACAACCTACGTACGAGCTTGGCCGCGAAGCGGTGACGCTGCTGCTGAACCGCCTGGCCGAGCCTAACGCGCCGTTCCGCACGGTCAGCCTGCAGACGCACCTCATCGTGCGCGAGTCCTGTGGTGCGCTGCTTCAACGCAATCAGGGAGAAGAGTCCGCCTTATGACACCGCCTGAACACGCTACCTCGCCGCTCAACGCGCCAGGCCCGGGAGATACCGTCCGGCTGGCCGACACAGTCGATCTGGCTGGAGAGGGCTTCCGACCCGGGGCGCCCCGCGAGAACGGGTCGGTCATCCTGAGCATGCAGCATATCACCAAGCGCTTCCCCGGCGTGGTGGCGCTGGACGATGTCACCTTCGATGTCCACAGCGGCGAGGTGCACGGCCTGGTGGGCGAAAACGGCGCCGGCAAGTCCACGCTGATGAAAATCATGAGCGGCATCTACACCGAATTTGAGGGGCAGATGCTCCTGGACGGCCAGCCGGTAGCCTTCCACAGCCCGCATGACGCTCAGCTTAACAGCATCGCCATGATCCATCAGGAGCTTAACCTGGTCCCGGAGCTGACTGTTTACGAGAATATTTTTCTCGGTCGAGAAACAAAGCGGCTGTTCAGCATTGTCGATCGCGGGGTCATGCGCCGGAACGCCTATGAGCTAATGACGCGCCTGGGCCTGGATATTGACCCCGACCGCACCATCAGCCAGCTCCGCGTCGGCCAGCGCCAGCTTGTCGAGATCGCCAAAGCGCTCAGCCTGGATTCGCGCATCATCATCATGGACGAGCCTACCTCGGCGCTGAGCGAGAGCGAGGTCGAATATCTATTCCGGGTGATCCGCAACCTGCGGGAGCACAACGTCGCCGTGATCTACATCTCCCACCGGCTGGAGGAGGTGTTCGCCATCGCCGACCGGATCACTGTCCTGCGCGACGGCCAGCTCGTTGACACCGCCCCCGCCCAGAAGCTCACCCGCCCGCAGGTGATCAACCGGATGGTGGGGCGGGAGCTGGAAGTGCTTTACCCCAAAGAGGATATTGAGCTGGGCGAGACGGTGCTGCGCATAGAGGGCCTCAACTACTACCAGGGCCGCCAGCAGGTGCTGGACAACATCTCGCTGGAAGTGCGGCGCGGCGAGATTGTCGGCATCGCCGGCCTGATGGGGGCCGGGCGCACGCAGCTCCTGGAGGCGATCTTCGGCGTCTACCCGCGCAGCGATATTTCCGGGCGCATCTGGCTGAACGGGAGCGAGCTTCGGATCGATTCGCCCCATGAGGCGATTGATCACGGCATCGGGCTGGTCGCCGAAGACCGCAAGGGGCAGAGCCTGGTGCTGGAGCGTTCCGTGACGGAAAACGCCAGCCTGGCGGCGCTGCGGCACTTTGCTCGCCACCTGAGCGTGGTCAACCGGGGGGCGGAGCAGCAGGCGGTCCGGGGCGCCGTGCGGGACCTGAATATCAAGACCCCCGGCATCGATACCATGGTGGCGAACCTGAGCGGGGGGAACCAGCAGAAGGTCGTCGTGGCCCGGTTCCTGCTCACGCACATCAGGTTGTTCCTGCTGGATGAGCCAACGCGCGGCATTGATGTGGGCGCCAAGGCGGAAATTTACAGCCTTGTCGGGGAGCTTGCCCGGCAGGGCACAGCGTTTTTGCTGGTCTCCAGCGAGATGCCGGAGATGCTGGCTGTTTGTGACCGTATCTATGTTCTGTGCGATGGCCGCCTGACGGGGGAATTCGCGCGGGCGGACTTCGATCAGGAGCGGATCATGGATGCGGCGACGCGCTTCACCGACAAGGTGGCTTTTCAGAATAACGACGCACGATAGGGGAACAAAGCTATGTCTGTTCAGGCAACGCAAGCTGTGGGTCAGACGGCTGTACGAAACATCCGCGTCCCTGTTTCAAGTCTGGTCGCGCTGGGATGTGCGCTCGCCCTGCTGGCAGCTTTCTTCTTGCTGCCCTGGTTCCAGATCACGACGGCGGAGGAAGTCACGACCTTCGCCGGCACTGATGTCCTGGCCTGGAATCAGGATATTCAGCGCATCTTCGTCACCTATCAGGATCGCGTCGCGGGGGAAGTCCAGTTCACGCAGCAGGAAGTCAGCGGCCAGACGATGATCATCCCCATCGCGGGCGTGGTGGCGCTCGGCCTGGCGCTGTGGGGCCTCCTGGTGCCGCGCCAGCGGCGCGTCGCCTCCATACTTCTGGCGCTCACTGGCGCGTTTAGCCTGCTGTATTACTTCGCGTTTTTCCTGAGCGACCGTAACTACTTCCTGGTGTACTTCGCTCAGACGCGCAGCCAGACCGCCAACATCACCCTGACCAACCTGGGCGCGAGCGGCTTCTGGCTGGGGCTGTTCGCCGGTATCGGCCTGCTCCTGCAGTACTGGATTGGCCGCGCCAGAAGAGAGACCGGCCCGTCCGCCATCGCGCTGCCCGCCGCCATCCAGCAGCCAGTGAGCCAGGCCACCCAGACCCTTGCCGGTTACCGGGCCAGGCTCACCGCCAACCCGCGCTATCTGCACACGCTGGCTTTCATCTTCCGTTTCCAGAGCTTTTTCGGGCTGTTCGTCATCATTCTGCTGGCGATCCTGTTCTCGCCAATTCGCAACGACCAGCGCATTTTCCTGAGCGAGCGCAATATCAGCAACGTCACGCGCGACGTGTCGGAGACGGGCGTGCTGGCTGTCGGCCAGCTTCTGGCTATCCTCGTGGTCGGCATCGATCTGTCGGTCGGGTCGGTCGTCGCGCTGACGGCTACCGGGGCGGCCCACCTGCTGATGCGCGATCACGTGCCCGCCATCCCGACTATTCTCTTCATCCTGGCCCTCGGCGCTTTCATCGGCTGGTTCAACGGCTGGACATCCGAGCGCTTCCGAATCCCCGCTTTTGTCACCACCCTGGCCATGCTGAGCATCGCCCGCGGGCTGGCCCATGTGTGGTCTTCCGATATCGCCGTGCCGCTCTCCTATGAAGCCGGCGGGGCGGATCCGCTGTTCAGCCTGATCAGCAAACGCATCAACGGCATAATCCCGGTCCCGGCCATTATCATGTTCACGGTGGCCATCATCATGGGGTTGATTCTGGCGTATACCACATTTGGCCGGCATATCTACGCTATTGGCGGGAACGCCACCGCCGCGCGCCTGTCCGGCATCAACGTGATACGCAGCCGTATTGTGGCCTTCGTGTTGTGCGGCTTTTTCGCTTCGCTGGCGGGCATCATGCACGCCGCGCAGCTCAACCAGGGCAGCCCGAACGAAGCGGTTGGTTATGAGCTGAACGCCATTGCTGCGGTTGTGATCGGCGGGGCCAGTCTCTCCGGCGGCAAAGGGACTGTGGCCGGGGCTATCGCCGGCGCTTTCATTCTGGGCATCCTCGATAACATGCTCAGTCTGAACAACGTCAACAGCAATGTTCAGCTCATCACTAAAGGTTTGCTCGTAATCGGCGCTGTCGCCTTGCAGCAGTTCCGGCCCCGCGACGTTGAATAGCCTGAACGCTGTTCAGCAGGGCGCTCTGGAACACAGGAAAGGAGGAGACGCTACTACGCATAAACCTCTTATTCAGAAGCTGGTTACCTCTAAGTCAAAGGGAGAGAATCATGAGTAAGTACAGGCTTTTGATCGTGTTGACGGTTGTGCTGGCTGTCACAGCGCTGGTGCCGGCTATTCAGGCGCAGGGCGGCTGGACCCCCTATACGGAAGCTATGCTGGGCGGGGGGACGGTCCAGGAAGAAGCGCGCGCAACCGGCCCGCTGCCGGAGGGTTGTCCGGTGCCGGCGGTGAAGGATCACTACGTGATCGGGATGTCGCAGGCCAACCGCGCCGAGCCGTGGCGGGAGGCGATGGACAGCCAGATAGCGGCTGCGGCGGCTGACTATCCGGAGTTTGAGGTGATCTTCCAGGATGCGGCGCAGGACAACGCCAACCAGGTCAGCGACGTTGAGAACCTGCTGACGCAGGGGATTGACCTGCTGATTATCTCGCCCAACGAGGCGGCGCCGCTGAACGAAGTGGTGCGGGAAGCGTGGGAAGACTGCGTGCCGGTGATTGTGCTGGACCGGAATCTGGTGGACCCGAACTACTCGATGTTCATCGGGGCGGACAATGTAGCGATCGGGCGAGCGGCGGGCGCCTATGCGGCGCAGTGGTGCGCGGACAACGACCGGGCGGAGTGCCAGATAGCCGAGATACGCGGGCTTGAGGGGGCGCCGCCGGCGCGCGACCGTGGGGATGGGTTCCGCGCCGGGCTGGCGGATGGTGGGTTGAGCGAGGCGAACATTGTGTTCTCGCAGAACGCGGACTGGCTGCGGGAGCGGGCAGTTCCGGCGGCGGCGGCAGCCTTCCAGGCCTATCCTGACCTGGACGTGCTGTACGGGCACAATGACCCGATGGCCGAAGGCGCGCTGATTGCTGCCAAGGATGCCGGGGTGGATGTAGGCCGGGTGCTGTTCATCGGCATCGACGCGCTGCCGACGCCGGACGGCGGCATCATGTCCGTGCTGGAAGGCCGGCTGGGCGTGACCTTCGTCTATCCGACCGGCGGGCGTCAGGCTATCGACTGGGCATACCAGATTCTGGTGAACCATGTCGTGCCGCCGACCTGGGTCGTGCTGCCGTTCGACACAGTCGATCCGAGCAACGCTCAGGAAGTCTGCAACACCTTCGCCTGCCCGGCTGCCAAGTAGTACGGAGCAAGCCAGGCCCGGAAGTAACGCCGGGGGAGGAGGTGGCACTCATCTTCTCCCCCGGTTTTTTTAGCGCCCGGATATCCGCATCATCGGCCCGGCGGGCCTGGCCGGCCTACTCCGCTTCGTCGGGCGTGTCTTCGTCAAGCTCTTCGACGAATTCTTCAATAATCCCTTCGATCGGCTCATCCGGCGTCATGACCGGAGGCTCCAGCTCGCCCTGCTCCTCCTCGAACTCGCGGACAGCGTCCACAACTTCCAGGAAGTCCGGCTCGGCGGAGGCTTCCTGCGGCGGCATGATCGGCGCTTCGAGGCTTTGCACGGCGGCCTCATGGCTCACCATTGTGATTTTGCCGTCGATGAAGGCCCCTTCTTCGGTGGTGATGGCGGCGGCGTGGATATCGCCCCACACGCGCCCGGTGCGCAGAATCTGGACCTTATTGCCGTGCACGTTGCCGCGCACCGCCCCGGCAATTGAGATATTGCGGGCGTGAACATCCGCCGTGATCTTGGCCGTCTCGCCGATCAGGATGTTGCCGTCTATCTCCAGCGTGCCCTCCAGGACGCCATCCAGGCGGGCGTTGCCCTGCCCGCGGAAGTCCCCGATGATGCTTGTGTTGGAGCCGAGGACGGTATCGAAGCCGACCGGCTGGCGCGGCGCGGATGGCGGCGGCGGGGTAGTCGGTCGGGGGGCGGCGGGCTTGCTCACTTCTTCCTGTTGTTTGCGTCCACCAAAGAACGACATGACACTCTCTCCCTTGCAGCACAGCCCTCATACCGGGCGAATCTGGACATCGGCGGCAGCCGGACGGCCGATAATATCGGGGAAGGTCAGCGCAGCGATCGGCAGCTTGCCGCAAAAATAACACAGCCGGAACGCCCGACCCTCACAGCCCGGGCATCCTGACTATGATTGTAACCCGCGTCCCGCTTCCGGCGCTACAGGTCTTCCTCGTCGTAGTATTCCAGGCCGCCCTCGCGCTTGAGCTTGCGCTTCGGCTTCTCCAGCTCATCGGCGAAGTCGGCGAACTCTTCCTCTTCCAGATCGTGAGCGCGGCCGCCCAGAAATGACGGGCGAAAGAAGTAACCGAACAGCATCACCCCGCCGATCAGGAACAGGAGGAATGGCATGCTGAGGCCGTAAGAGAAAAACAGCCCCAGCCCGACTAGCCACAGGGCGCCCTGAATGTTGCGCCACTGCCGGCCCTCAGCCAGCCCGCGCGCCAGACTCGCCGCGCCCAGCACGAACAGGATGCCCGGCCAGAAGCTGACTTTCGTCATGAACAGGAGCGCAAGCCCGATCAGGAAGACGCCCCCTGAAATACGCTCGCCTTGCTGCCTGGAAATAGTGCGGTGGCTCATTGCTTTTCCTCTACGCCCGGTATCACGCTGCTTATTCTCTTATACGTGAAAACGTCGCCAGAGTTGTGTCGCCACGCCGGGCTGGATGCCGGGCCAGGGTGAGCGTGCCGAGCCAGAATCCCTATTCCCTATTCCCCGCCAGACGGTGTACTATGAGGGGCGTCGGGTCTATGAGGGGAGGTCTTCATGCGCCATGTCATCGCGATGATCCTGCTCGGCACGCTCCTGACGGGGTGCGGCGCTCCGCCGCCGCTCATCCCCACAGTGGCCCAACTGCCTACGCCGACGGATTCGCCGATCCCCCCGGTGGCGATTTCTTCGCCGACTGCCCTGCCGCCGGCGGAGACGCCGTCCGGCCCGGCCCCGACGGAGCCGCCCCCTGCCAGCCCCATTTCGACAACCGCGCCCGGCGCGGCGCCCGCTGCGACGCTCGCGCCGGCAGAAGCCGGGCCGTGCGGGCCGATCGCCCTCAGCGAGGCGCTGGCCGGGCTGGACCTGGCCGCCCTGACGGACGCGCTTACGGATCTGCAGGATCATCTCCGTACAGCGGCTGTGGGTCTGCCGGGGTGGACGCTCACTGCCAGCCTCACCCCGACCGCCGACGAAGCCGCGGAGGCGTCTCCGCTGGCCGGGCTGCGTTTTGGCCGGGAGGGGCAGGAGGCGCTGGTCTTGCTCATACCCGCGCCGGAGGCGCTGGATGATTTCTATGCCGGCTGTCTGGCTGACCCGGATTTCTACCGCACCGGGGACGTGGCTGCCGACGCCGCTATCACGGTTGAGCCGCTGCCCGCCCTGGACGGCGGCGTGCTGGCCGTGATCGCGCAAATGGTGGAGATGGGGGCGGGCGACCCGGTCGAGATGATCACCGAAGTCTATACTATGAGGTCGGACGATGTCCTGCTGCAGGTCGTCAGCATCCCGGTGCTGGACCAGATGCTGGGCCGGATTCCTCTCTCGCGCGGCGAAGTGGAGGGTCTGCTGACGGCGCTGGCGCAGATGATGCCCGGGCGGGGCGATTAACGCGGGTCCAGCCGCCACAGGCGGACGGAGGCCGTCTCCTCTGTCTCGCCGGGGCGCGGGCGGCCAGCACTTCCAGCGTGCTCCTGCCCGGCCGCTGATCCACGCCGCCGGGCGGGAGCGGACACGCCGACCTATCTCGGCGTGGTGCGGCGGCGAGAAGGCGTTTTTTCCGCCGGGCGGGGCAGCTCCGTCCGCTTGCCGGATGCTTTACGCCCGCGGTAGCCGGGCGCGGTGATGGCGAAGACCGTGCCGCGCGCCGGATCGCTCATCCGGCTGGCCAGCCGTTCGTCGATCTCATCCAGCGGGCGCGACATAGTGATGATCGTCGCCAGCCTGGCCCGGTAGCGGTGATCGATGATCTGGAAGAGTTTTTCCCGCGCCCAGGGGGAGGCGTTCTCCACACCCAGATCGTCCAGCACCAGCAGCGGGGCGTTGCGGATGTCGTTGAACAGCCAGTCATAGGTGACGAGGCTGCCGGGGCCAAACGTGGCCCGCAGATGGTCGAGCAGATCGGGCGCGGTCACGAACAGGGCCTGGTCGCCCTGAAGCTGGCGGTAGCCGGCGATGGCGGCGGCCAGATGCGTCTTGCCGCAGCCATAGGAGCCGGTCAGGACCAGCCAGCCGGCCGGCGCTTCGGCGTAGCGGCGGGCCAGGTCAAAGGCCCGCTGCAGATTGTCGCGGTGCGTCTGCGGCAGGTCGGAGCGCCTGTCCCAGGTGTCGAAGCTCATATCGGCGTACAGAGTCAGGTTGGTGAGCGGATTCTCCGTCTGGGTGAAGGAGCCGCGCCGGTGGTCCGGCGCATCGATCTTGATGCTGCGCGTCAGGTGTTCGTCCAGCAGGCGGCTGCGGATGCGCGCATCCAGCGTTTCGGGGTCGGCGTTCGTGGTGAACACGGTCGCCAGCCGGTAGCTGTAGCGGTGGTTGACAAGCTGGTAGAGCTTCTCCAGCGCCCAGGGGGTCGGACTTTCCGCGCCCAGATCGTCCAGCACCAGCAGGCTGACGTTGAGGACGCGGTCGAACAGCTCATCATAGGAAATTTCGCTGGACGGCCCGAAGGAGCTGCGCAGGTGATCGAGCAGATCGGGGATAGTCAGGAACAGGGTGACCATCCCGGCATCCACGCAGGCGTTGGCGATGGCCGCCGCCAGATGTGTCTTGCCGCAGCCGTAGCCGCCCTGCAGGAGCAGCCAGCCCTGCGGCTCTGCTGCGTAGCGGATGCACAACTCGCGCGCCTGGCGCAGGCTGCCGGCCTGCGAATCGGTCAGCGTATGGACATCGGTGCGGAAGGTATCGAAAGTCTGCCCGGCGTAGGCATCCAGATTGCTCATCTGGCGGAGGAGCTGGCGGCGCCCTT
The DNA here is from genome assembly GCA_029976025.1 of Aggregatilineales bacterium. Lineage (GTDB taxonomy): Bacteria > Chloroflexota > Anaerolineae > Aggregatilineales > Ch27 > JARKNX01. Next base: position 30,859 of record JARKNX010000120.1, read on the forward strand.
CGCGCCCGGCGGCCTGGCTGCACTGCGGGCAGGGGTAGACTTTGCCGAAGCGCGGATCGCCTACCGGCACCTCATAGCCGAAAATGCCGTATCCGCCGCAGATCGGGCAGGTATCAGAGTCTTCTGGCAGCAGGGGCGGCTGCTCAGCTCTGGATGATGTCGGCGTACTTGCCGCTGGTAAATCGCTTACGGCCCGCTTCAGAATCGCCGCCAGCGGTTCGGTATCCCGTTTCTGGTCCGTCATCCTTGCCTTCTTTCTCCCACCGTTCCAGGATCGCGCGCACATAGCGCCAGTTGCGGGCGTTGCGCTCCACGGCGATCTGGATCGCTTTCTCAATCCAGGCGGCGGGGTAGGTCTGCGCCGCTTCGCGCAGCTCATCGGCGATCAGCGGCGTGATCAGGCCGATATTTTCTTCGTACAGCCGGAAGATGCTCGGCGGCTCCGGCAGGAGTTCGACCGGGTGTTCAGCATCCCCGGGCTGCCAGTGCCCCTCGGCGATCAGGTGTACGGCGGCGCGCCCGTTGGCCGTGTTGAGAAAATACAGCGTCTCCAGCCCGTTCACACTCTCTGCGGTGGCCGTGAGCAGCGTCTCCCGCCGGATAGCTCTGGCCAGGGCCAGGGCCATACGCTCCGGATCGTCCAGCGGCGCCGGAATCAGGCTGGACTCGAAGTCGGCGCGGCGGAGGTAGCGGTAACGGCCTTCGCGCTGTTCCAGCACCCAGAAGCAGTACAGCGTGAGCTTAAGCTCGTCGGCATCGTCGATCTGCGGGAGCAGATCGGTGAAGAACGCCGCCGGGAGCCGGATCAGGCGGGTCTTGCCGGGGGGGAAGCCGTTGAACCGGTTGCTCATTATTTAACCGACCCCACTGCCAGCGAAAGCCCTTCCAGGTCCTGGCGCTGCTTGTGCACGCCGACAAACTGGGTTCGCTCTTTAAGGAACATCAGGCCGATGCTGCCGGTCGGCCCGTTGCGGTGCTTGGCGACAATCACATCGGCATGGCCGACCTGCTCGGAGAGCGGGTTGTACACATCGTCGCGGTACAGGAAGATCACGACGTCGGCATCCTGCTCGATTGAGCCGGACTCGCGCAAGTCGCTGAGCTGGGGACGCTTGTCCTGGCGCTGTTCGACGGCGCGGCTCAACTGGGCGGCGGAGAGGACGGGGACATTCAATTCGCGGGCCAGCTCCTTGAGGGCGCGGCTGATATATGTGATCTCCTGCACCCGATTTGTGTCGCGCCCCACCGATCGCCCGGCGCTCATCAACTGCAGATAGTCGATAATCACCAGGTCCAGGCCGTATTCGCGATACAGCCGCCGGCACTTGGTGCGAAGCTGCATGGCGCTCAGGGAAGGGGAATCGTCGAAGAAGATGTTGAGGCGGCTCATGCTGTCCACTGCCTCGATGAAGCGCGCCCACTGCGCATCGTTCAGCTTGCCCTGCCGCAGGTCCTGGGCATTGATGTGCGTTTCCATGGCGATCATGCGCTGGACAAGCTGCTCGCTGCTCATCTCCATGCTGAACATGGCGATCCGGGCACCTGACTTCCGGGCCGCGTTCATAGCCAGCGAGAGCATGAAGCTGGTCTTGCCCATCCCCGGGCGCCCGGCGACGATGACCAGATCGCTTTTCTGCAGGCCGCCCAGCAGCGCGTCCAGGTCCGCAAAGCCGGAAGACACGCCCAGCGACGGCTCGTCGGACTGGCGCAGCGCCTCGATACGATCGTAGTACCGCGTCAGCGCGACGGACATGGGGACAAGTTCCTGGTGCAGCCGCTGCTCCGTCACCGTGAACAGCGCCGACTCGGCCTGGTCAATCACCTCGTTGATATCGCGGTCCTCGTCGTGGGCCAGACGGGCGATGTCGCCTGCCGCGCCGAGCAGCCGCCGCCGGATAGAAGCCCGCTCCACCAGGTGCCCGTAAACTTCGGCGTGCAGCGCAGTCGGGACGGTTGTCGGGAGGTAGTTGAGGTATGCCTCCCCCCCGATATCGTCCAGCCGGCCCTGCGCGCGCAGCTCTTCGGCCAGGGTGCGGGTGTCGATGGCGTCGTCACGGTCGGACAGGCGCAGGATGCCCTCGTAGATCCAGCCGTGGCGCAGGATGAAAAAGTCCTCCGGGCTGAGGAAGGTCCGGACTTCGTGCAGCGATTCCGGATTCATCAGGATCGAGCCGAGGACGGCTTCCTCAGCTTCGACGCTGTGCGGCGCCAGCGTGAGCGGGTCGGCATCCCGCGATTCGACAGAGCGGTGGTTCGACTCGTAGTCGTCCGCCGGGGCAGTGTAAGGGGCTGAATCCAGATCGGTCATAACGTCCCTACCCATGCGCGCAGTACGGGCAAAAACGGGGCATCCCCGTCCGGACGGGCGCCCCGTCAAACTTACCAGAGTGACCGATGTTCGGCCACCCGCAGCCAGCAACCAGGAAGACCGGTATTATTCCAGGTCGTCGAGGTTCAGCGTATCCACAAAATCGGCGAAGATATCCAGATCATCGTCGCTGCCGCTGTCTGGCGTTTCGGGCGTGTCCCCGGCGGTGAGTTCTTCCTCCGCCTCGGTATCCACCACTTCTTCATCGGGCAGGCTTGCTGCGCGGTCCATCACGCTTTCGGCGACGAAGATAGGCGCGTCAGCGCGCACTGCCAGGGCGATGGCATCGCTGGGCCGGCTGTCGATGCGGATTTCGTTCCCATCTACGTCCACGACCAGCTCGGCATAGTAGACCTCTTCGCGCAGGTCATTGATCACAATTTGCCGCAGATGGCCGCCCAGAGTCTCAATCGCTGTTTTGAGCAGATCATGCGTCATAGGCCGGGCCAGCTTGTTCGCCCCCTGCAGGGATTGCAGATGGATCGTAATTGCGTCCGCTTCGCAGGGGCCGATGAAGATAGTCAGGTAGCGATCGCTGGTGGTTTCCCTGAGGACCACGACGCGGTGCTGGGACATCAAGCTCACACGAATGCTATCAATGACAACTTCAACCATGATTCAACCCTTTTGTTCCCAGTTCTTTGACGGAATGAGCCGCTTCGCGATTTGCATGGGCGCTGTCAGCGGGAACAGTCTGCATGGCAAGGACGGAGCAGGCTGAGGTAGCCGGGTGCCTGACCCGGCTGCTGCCGGACTATTCGGTACGGGCATTATAGAATCGACCGGGTGGAAAAGCAACACGACCGGGTATTTATTTTCGAGCGATTTTGTTGTTTTTCTCATCCGGCGCCGGGAATACACGCCGCCCAAAGCGATAACAGGCGCCAATGGCGCTTTTCTCCCCACGCGGCAGGTTATGGGTATTATAGGGCGACTCTGGTTGGTTGGAGCAGTTGCGGAGGAACCCACTCTCTATGAAACGCCGGCTCAGCCGCCTGCTGTTCGCCGCCGCCGCAACCCTGATCGCGGCTGGCACCACACTCCTGGCCCTGCTGGCCCTCGCGCCGGAAGCCGCCGCCCCCGCCGCAATCCCGCTCGGTGAGGCGAGCTTCCCTACACCAACTGCCGCCATGAGCGAGTCGCCGCTGCCCCCGCCGCAAGGAGACCCGGCTTCGGACGGCCCGCCCCTGATCCTGCCGGATATGCCGGCAGAGGAGGCGACGAGCGACAGCCCGACGGAGGCAATCCCCGCCGCGCCGACGGCCCGCGTCACCGCCGCCCCGCCCCGCCTGATCCCCGACCGGATCACCATCCCGGCGCTGGAAGTTGACGCGCCGGTGCAGGAGGTCGGCTGGCGCCGGGTGGTCCTGGGCCGGGAGATCGTTGGCCAGTGGGATACTCCGCAGGGCTATGCGGCGGGGTGGCATAACACCTCCGCGCCGCTGGGTGTGCCCGGCAATACGGTGCTGAACGGCCACCATAACACACAGGGCAAGGTCTTTGGCGGCCTGATCGATCTCCAGCCGGGGGATACAATCATCCTGTGGAGTGGCGGGCAGCCCTTCCGCTACGCCGTGACGCAGATCATGACGCTGCAGGAGCGCTGGCGGACCACCGACGAGCGGCTGGAGAACGCCCGCTGGATTCAACCGAGCACCGACGAGCGGGTGACGCTGGTCACCTGCTGGCCGCGCTCCGGCAATAGCCACCGCCTGATTGTAGTGGCAGCTCCGGCCCCGGCCGCCCCGCCGGGCCACCGCGTCCGCTGAGCGATCCTCGCGCGCCCGTTAGCTTCCCCGAACATGGGCAATTACGGTCTCGATGATGCCTTCCTGATATTCTTCAACGCCCAGCCACAGCGGCAGCCGCACCAGCCGGTCGCTGATGTTACATGTCACCGGCAGGTCGCCCCGGGCGCGGCCATAGCGCTGACCGGCGGGGGCGCTGTGCAGCGGCACGTAGTGGAACACGGTGTGAATCCCGGCCGCTTTGAGCGCCGCGATGAAGGCCGTCCGCGCCGCCAGATCGGGCAGCAGCAGGTAGTACATGTGGGCGTTATGGCGCAGGCCGTCCGGGATCACCGGACGGCGGACCAGCCCCTCGGCCTCAATTGCGGCGAAGGCGTCGTGATAGACCTGCCAGATCGCCAGCCGCCGTGCTGTGATCGCATCAGCTTCTTCCATTTGCGCCCACAGGAAGGCCGCGATCAGTTCGCTGGGCAGGAAGGACGAGCCGATATCGATCCAGGTGTATTTATCCACCTCGCCGCGGAAGAAGCTGTTGCGGTTGGTGCCTTTCTCGCGGATGATCTCCGCCCGCTGCGTCAGGCGCCCGTCATTGATAAGCAGTGCACCGCCTTCGCCGGAGGTGATGTTCTTGGTCTCGTGGAAGCTCAGGCAGCCCAGATGGCCGAGCGTCCCCAGCGGCTGACCGTGGTAATCGGACAGAATGCCCTGGGCCGCGTCTTCAATCACGAACAGGTCGTATCGCTCCGCCAGGGCGCGAATGGCGCCCATGTTGCAGGCGACGCCGGCGTAATGCACCGGGCAGATCGCCTTTGTGCGCGGTGTGATGGCGGCCTCGATCTGCGTCTCATCCAGGTTGAGCGTATCGGGGCGGATATCGACGAACACCGGGACGCCGCCGCGCAGGACGAGGGCGTTGGCCGTGGAGACGAACGTGAACGATGGCAGGATCACCTCGTCGCCGGGGTTGATCTCAGCCAGGATGAAGGCCATCTCCAGCGCCGCCGTGCAGGAGTGAGTGAGCATGGCCCGGGCCGCGCCGGTGCGCTCCTCCAGCCAGGTGTGGCACTTTTTGGTGAACGGCCCGTCGCCGGAGAGATGGCCGTTGGCGTGGGCCTGGGTGATATAGTACAATTCCTTGCCGGTCATATACGGCCTGTTGAAAGGGATCATAGCTTCCTGGCGACCACCAACAGCGAACTGCCCAATGGAAAAGAGACGCCGTGCCTGATGAACCAGTGTTCCAGAGTCATGGCCGCGCCCAGGAGACTGTTCGGCAGGCCGGATATGCTGAGTTCCTCGAAGACGCGATTTTCGCCCTGCGTCTGCGGCATGCGGCGCGACCCATAGACCAGCGGCAGGAGCAGGCTGACAAATGACGTGGCACGGACGACATCGAATCCGGCCTCTGCTACTTTAGAGGTCAGCTCCCGCGCTGAATAGCGCCTGACATGGCGGGCCAGATCATCGGCGGCGCTCCACAGGGCCATGTGCTGGGGGACGGTGAGCAGGATGCCGCCGCCGGGGCGGACGGCCCGGGCCATCTGGCGCAGAACAGCATCATCCGCCTCGATATGCTCCAGCACGTCGAAGGCCCCGATCACATCGAACTCGTCGTGGTAGGGCAGCGTCCTGGCATCCAACTGTACCAGCTCGACGGTGTTCAGCCGCTGTCTGGCGAACTGCAATCCGGAGGTATAAATCTCGCTCCCGGCGATAGCCAGGTGAGGGAAAGCCTCCCTGATCCCTTCCAGAACGAATCCGGTGCCACAGCCGATCTCCAGAAAACTGCGGGCGGTCGGGAAGTAACGCCCGAAGGCCCAGATCAACAGCCGGTTGCGGGCCTGAAACCAGAAGTTGCCCGCTTCCAGCCCGGCCAGCGTCGGAAAGAAATCGGGCGGGTAGTGGGCGTTATCATCGGCCAGCTCCGGGGCAAACGCGATAAATCCATCCCGCCGGGTCGGCTCAACGCCGCAACGGGGGCAGCGCCAGTCCTGCGCTTCGAATAGCTGGTGACAGCCCGGACATATCTTCAAATTCACTTATCCTGTCGATGATCCATCAAAGTCGCTTCAGCGACCTAGAGTGAACGAAAGGCGGTTCAGTACCTCGGCAGCGTTTCGCTCCTCATCACCTTCAACCTGTACACGTTTCAGCAGTAACATGCCATCTCCGGTCAGGACAACGGATCCCTCTCCGGCGCGAATATCGACGATACGGCCCGGAATACGCCCTGCATACGGCTTTTGGGGGATGCGCTGAGCCGACCAGACAGTGAGCTTTTTGCCATTAAGTGAGGTATAGGCCCCGGAATAAGGTCGGGTTACTGCCCGGATGAGATTGTAGATCGTCGCGCTAGATTGATGCCAGTCGATCCGATTGTCCTCAGGCAGTCGTTTGCAGGTGAAGGTCGCCCGACTGTGATCCTGAGGTCTGGCTTGGGCCGTACCATCGATCAAGGCGGGTAGTGTCGCTTCCAGAACTTCCAGATAAACGTCAGTGACCCGTTCCAAGATATCTGTGATCGTGTCGTCCGGGCCTATCGGCACAGCCTGTTGAGCGATAATGTCGCCCGCATCAACCTCGTCAGCGATCCTGAACAGGCTGACCCCTGTCTGCGGCTCCCCGTTGATGATGGCCCATACGGTCGGTGCGAAGCCCCGATAGGCTGGCAGGAGTGAATCGTGGAATACATAGGCCCCCAGGCGGGCGCGTTGATAGATCGGCGATGGGACCATATACCGCCAGCTCACAAAAAACATCAGGTCGATCGGCGTAGCCTCCCAGAAATGCGCCAGTCTTTCCGCGCCGGCCTGACGCGCCTCCAGGAACTGGCCGCCGGATGACTCTGTGAGCGTTTGGATCATATTCATGAAGGACGGTTCGATGGACTCTTCGCGAAAGCTAAATACAACTAGATCCGCCTCAGGGGCCAGGGCGATCAGCTTTTGCAGGAACCGATAGCCTCGCCGTGTCGCGCACAGCACTGCAATTCGCATCAGGACTCCTCCTGATCAGGCTGTTCGTCGCGCAGCGTACGGATCAGGTAGCCGGGCCGGCCCATTGTCCGCGAGTACATGCGGGCAAGATACTCCCCGATAATGCCCAGCGCCAGAAGCTGCGCCCCGGAGAAGATGGCGATGAGCGAGGCGGTGAAGGCGAAACCGGGCACCACAATCCCGTTGATCAGGGCGTGCCCGACCACATAGATCAGGATAACCAGCCCGAACAGCGTAAAAGCGAAGCCGAGCAGGCTGGCGATCTGAAGGGGGAGGGTGCTGAAGCCGGTCATCATGTTGAAGGCGTGGCGGATCAGCTTGCGCAGGGTGTAGTTGGAGGCTCCGATTGTGCGCGGGTCATGCCGGACAGGGATGGCCGCGAACCGGGTGGTGCCCCATGTCAGCAGCACGTCGATCGACACAAATGGGCTGTTATAGTCGGCGAAAGCGCGCCGCAGCTCCGTCCGGAAGACGCGGAATGCGCTGATCTGGCGGGCTACCTCCGCGCCCATCGCGGCCTGCAGGACGAGCTTCGTCATCTGCGAGGCCAGATCGCGCCACAGACCGTGCTGCTCGTGCTGCGGCGTGCCGTAAACCACGTCATAGCCGCCGCTTTCCAGCGCCTCCAGCAGCCGGGGGAGTTCCTCCGGCGGGTGCTGGAGATCGTCATCCATTGTGATCAGGGTGGCGTAGCGCGCCAGACGGATGCCGCACAGCAGCGCATTATGCTGGCCGTAGTTGCGCATCAGGTCCACCCCGCGCATCCAGGCGTGTTGCGCGGCCAGCCGTTCAATAACGGCCCAGCTCGCGTCGCGGCTGCCGTCATTGACCAGGATCGCTTCGTAGCACGGGGCCAGGCCGGGCAGGACATCGGCCAGCCGGACCAGCAGCGGCTCCAGGCTGCCTGCGCTGTTGTAGACCGGGATCACGACTGAAATCCCGGCGGGGAGAAAGGCTGTCAGGGACATTGATTGCCTGTCTTGTTCCAACCTATCCTGTTCGCCGCGAACCGTAATTATGTCACGCCACCGCCGTTTTGCCGGGCAAGAACCGCGATCAGGTAGTGATGATAGATTGGCAGAACCTCCCACGACCGCAGCACAGCTTCCTGTGTAAAGAGCGCGTGGAACGCCTCGGTCGTATGAGGGGTGCTGCCTCGATCGTAATGCCAGAGCATTTTACTGACCGTGCGGAAAGGGTCCCATACGGCATCGACGAACACAAATCGGCCGTTATTCTTCAACGCGCGCATCGTTTCACGAACCAGGCTGGTCAATACGTCATCGGTCAGGTGGTGTGAGACATTCACGCACAGGGCCAGATCGACTGCCCCGTCTTTGATGGGAAGATGGCTACCGTCGGCCTGAATCGCGTTGCCGATCCCATATTCTCTGTTAAATGTCGCCAGTTTATCCCGATCAATATCAAGACACAGGTATTGGGGCGGCAGGTTCAGCCAGGCTCTGGACAGGCCGGTCCCCCCGCCGATATCGAGCACGACGGCATCCTGATCCAGATCGCCGACAAGATCGGCAATTCGCCGATACACCTGCCTCATACCGACCAGCTCCTGAACGCGATCATAGACAACCGAATGGGATACGATTCGGTGCAGGAGTTGTTTGAGCACGGCTACCCTCTCCATTTCCACCAGATTATCCCCCAGTATAGCAGGTTCTGAACTGGTGTTGGCAAGGGCACTCACTGATCCTCGGCGGGATCAAAGGTGACCGGCCTGCCCTCCGGAACCAGGTAGATCAGCCACAGGCTGGCCAGCGTTGTCAGGAGCTTGATGGCGATATTGGCGATGATGATATCCAGTACCACTGCCCAGGGTAGAGCGCCGCCGAAAGCCGCAACAGCGAAAATGATGCTGTCCAGCGGCACGCTGATGGCGTTGCTGACCAGCACCCGCGACCACTGGTAACGCGTCGTCACCCGCGTCACCCACAGGTGGTAGACCTCCGTATCGACCAGCTCGGCGACCAGCTCGGCCAGGATAGAGGCAGCCACGATGCGGAATACCGGGCTGAGCACCTCGCCAAAGAATGCTGTCGAAGGCGCGAAGTCCGGAGAGGTTGGATCGATCATCGAGGGGGCGGTAGGGAGGGCGGCGGCGAACCAGAAGGCAGCGGCCATCACCACGTTGATGATGGCGGCGGCGAAGATCAGGGCGCGGGTGTTGTGCTTGCCGAGCGTCTTATGAGCCAGATCGCGCAGGGTGAACGTGATCGGGTAGAGGAAGGTCCCGGCGTCTACGAACAGGCCGGCTACGACGACGATCCGGAGGCTCATGATATCGGAGAGCATCTGGGCGGCGATGTAGGCGGCCACAACGGCGATGATACGAGTCATGAATGATCTTCGATTCTGGCGGATGGAGTGCGCAAGCGGCCCTGATTATGATCATCGCGGGCCGGAGAAGCCTGATTCAGGCTCTCCATTGTAGACGATCACGGGCGCGGGACAAAAAAACGCCCCCGCGATTGCGCGGAGGCGGGAATCACAAGGGCCCTGATCCATCCGGTCCACCGGTAAAGCCGTTTCTCTGAAGCCCTACTGATCAGCCGCTTTAGCGGGTGACTTCCTACGCTGGTTCCCGATTGACCTTAACACGATTGGGTCTTGACCGCTCGCTCGCGGACGGAGATATGCCTCATCCCCATCCCACCGCCGTTTTCAACAAATGCTTGTTGCTTTCGGCCACCAGCTTCAGTACACTTTCAGGCTTCGTTCCCTGGCTTTACTGTTTCCTCCCGGTTTTTCAGAACCCTTGTGCCTTCAGTGTAAGGCCGATCGCCCGCCGCGGTCAACCGGATTAGGCCAAATTACACAAAAAGCGACCTGCCTACAGCCCTCCTGATCGCGCCACACTTAGTCTGCGTTAGCTTGCTAAAAACAGATCAATAAAGTCTTGCTGCACCCCGCCCGCCGCGGCCTGTGGTATGATCGGCCCGGCGCTGATCCCGCCAGAAAGGGAAGGATCGTTATGTCCGCTTCAGCCGGCTCACCCGATGGGGCCGCCGTCCTGTCCTGTGCCGAGATCGATCTGGGCGCGATTGCCGCGAATATCCGCGCCATCAGGGCGCACGTCGGATCGCGCGCGGCCGTCATCGCTGTCGTCAAAGCCAACGCTTACGGCCACGGCATGGAGCCGGTCGCCCGGACGGCGCTGGCCGCCGGCGCGGCCCGGCTGGCTGTCAACCGCGTGATGGAAGGCGTGCAGCTCCGTCAGGCGGGCATCGCCGGGCCGATCCTGATCCTGGGCTACTGCCCGCCGGGGGAAGCCGCCGCCGTCGTGGCGCATGACCTGACGCCCGCCGTCGGCGATCCGGAAGCCGCTGCTGCGCTCGCCGCGCAGGCAGCCGCCCGGGACCGGACGATCGCCGTACACGTCAAAGTAGATACGGGGATGGGGCGCTTCGGCCTGCTGCCAGGGGAGGTGGCCGCATTCCTGGACTGGGTCGCCGGGCTGCCGGGGTTGCGCGTGGAGGGCATGTTCACGCATTTCGCCACATCCGATTCCGCTGACAAAACTTACGTGCGGGAGCAGTTCGCCGTATTCACCGGCCTGCTGGAGGCAGCCCGCGCCGCCGGGCATGACATCCCCCTGCCGCACGTCGCCAACAGCGGGGCCGCGCTGGACCTGCCGGAAATGGCCCTGGCTGCCGTCCGGCCCGGGCTGGCGATCTACGGCATGTATCCCTCGCCGCAGGTCAGCCGGCGCGTCACCCTGCGTCCGGCGCTGACAATCCGCAGCCATGTAGCCCGCGTGCGCACCCTGCCCGCCGGGGCCAGTATCGGCTACGACCGCACCTACATCACGCCGCGCCCGACGCCGGTGGCCCTGATCCCGGTCGGCTACGGCGACGGCTACCCGCGCTTCCTGACCGGCCAGGTGGACGTGCTGATCAACGGGCGGCGGGCGCCCAACGTGGGCCGGGTGGCGATGGACCAGTTCGTCGTCGATATTTCGGAAGTTGGCCCCGTCCACCTTGATGATGAGGTCATCCTGCTGGGCGAGCAGGGCGGCGCGCGCATCACAGCGGAGGAGCTGGCCGAACGCGCCCATACGATCAACTACCACATCACGACCGCTCTGCTGCCCCGCCTGCGGCGTATCTACACCGGCGGGTGAAATACAAACAGCCGCCCGCGGGCGGCTGTGCTGCGTCCCTACCAGGACTCGAACCTGGGCCTCTGCCTCCGGAGGGCAACGCTCTATCCACTGAGCTATAGGGACATCTCTCCGACAGCTTTCGATTCTACCATTCGCCCCGGCAGAGTCAAGACGCGGACCGCGGACCGCGGAACGCGGGCCTCAGGCGCGTTTCATCGGGGCTGTATGCGTGGCGAAAGCCTGGCGCGCAGCCTGATCCAGGGCGTCGATTGACGCAGCTTCGTCCGCGGGGCGACGCCAGCAACCGCCCTGATGGCTCGCATGTTTCGCCGTGCCCCCCCGCTGATCTTCGGGCGCTTCTTTTCGCCTCGCCGGCTGGCTATGGGGAATATCCGCGCCGGGCGCCGGGCCATCACAACGCCAGCCGGCGGAATACGGTATAATCCCGCCGCTTCAAGCGTGTGGCGGTGGGAGAAGAGGCGTGCTGTGCGGCAAAAGGTTGTCCCCGATCTGTTCATGGTTCTGCTGCTGTTCCTGCTGCCGCTGATCTTCTTCGCGCCGGTCACGCTGGGCGACCGCACCCTGATCCCCGCCGATAACCTGTACCAGTGGCAGCCGTTCGCCGCTTACCGCGCCGTTGTCGGCGCGCCGGATGTGCCGCACAACAGCCTGCTCTCCGATCTGGTGCTGGAGAACTACGCCTGGAAGCAGTTCATCCGCGAGCGGCTGGCCGGAGGAGAACTGCCGCTCTGGAACCCGTACCTGTTCGGCGGCGTGCCTTTCCTGGCGGCGGGCCAGCACAGCGCCCTCTACCCGCTGAGCGCCCTGCATTACGTCCTCCCCCCGTCGTCGTCTTACGGCTGGTACGCTGTAATCCAGCTCTGGCTGGCCGGGTTGTGTATGCTGGCGCTGGGGCGCGGGCTGGGCCAGCGGCGGATCGGGGCGTTGCTGGCGGCGGTGAGCTGGCAGCTCAGCGCATTCTTCCTGGCCCAGACGGTCTTCCCCATGATCCAGAGCGCGGCGGCCTGGCTGCCCCTGCTCATCCTGATGGTGGAGTTCACTATCCGCGCCCGGCCGCTCCGGGGCCATCCGGCCACCCTGCCGTGGGCGGCGGGCGGCGCGGTGACGCTGGGGCTGGTGATCTACGCCGGACATATCGAGATCACCTACTACACCCTGCTGCTAATGGGCTTCTACGCGGCGGCGCGCCTGCTGGCCGGGGGGTGGGCGGTCCGGCAGGCGGGTGGCGCCCTCGCCTGGCTGGTCGGGCGCGGTGCGTGGTTGCTGGCGATGGTCGCCATCGGCCTGCTGCTGGGCGCGGGGCAGTTCGTGCCGTTGTATGAGCTGGTCGGGCATAACTTCCGCGCTGGCTCCGCCACGCTGGAGCAGGTCCTGGGCTGGGCGTACCCGCTCCGGCGGCTGATCGCCTTCGCCATGCCCAACTTCTTCGGCAGCCCGGCCCACCACAGCTATTTTGATGTGTTCAGCGGCCAGACTGTCCCGGCCACGATCAACGCCCTCGGACAGCCGATCAACACGATCTACTGGGAGATCAAGAATTACGTAGAAGGGGCGCAGTATCTGGGTATCCTGCCGGCGGCGCTGGCGATCTTTGGCCTGGTCAGCGCCGGGAAGAGCCGGGGCGAGCCGGGCCGCCCTTACCGAAGCATCTTTGCCATCATGGGCGCGATCGCCCTGACCTTCGTCTTTGGCCTGCCGACTTACGGCCTCCTGTACACCCTGCTGCCGGGCATCAACCAGCTTCACTCCCCCTTCCGCTGGATGTTCGCCGTCACTCTGGCTGTCGCGACGCTGGCCGGCTTCGGCGCGGACGCGCTGGCCCGCCTGTGGGAAGCGCGCTTCGCTTCACGCGGGGGCGAGGCGCCGCCGCCGCTGGCCTGGCGGGCGGCGGGGTGGTTTGGCCGGGCGTTCTTCGGGGCCGGGCTGCTGACGCTGGCCGGGCTGGGCCTGAGCTTCGCGCTCTACCCGCAGATTGAGCCGCTGATCGACCGGGCGCTGCGAGCGCTGGCGCTGGCGGAGACGGCCTTCGCCGACGCCCGCATGTTTTACAGCTACGAATTTGTCAACGTCCTGATCCTGGGCCTGGTCCTGATCGGGACCGGCGCGACCTTCCTGCTCGCCCGGCGACCGCGGCGGCTGGGGGGCGTCCCGCTGTGGCAGGTTCTGGCGGTAGCTGTGACCGCGCTCGACCTGATGATCGCCACAGCCGGCTTCAACCCGGCGGCAGACCCGGCGCTGCTGGACTTCACGCCGCCGGCCATAGCGTGGCTCCGGGACCGTTACGCCGAAGAGGGGCCGTTCCGCATCACGACCTACGAGGAGCCGGGGGCCAACACGGCCAACGCCAATATCCCCTGGCTGTTCGATCTGGAGGACGTGCGCGGCTACGACAGCATCATCCCCCGCCAGTACACCGACTATATGGCCCTGATCGCGCCGCAGTTTCAGCTTGAGTACAACCGCGTCGCCCCGCTGACGACAGACCAGCCGGGGGCGCTCGACTCGCCGCTGCTCGACGCGCTGAACGTGCGCTACCTGATCAGCGAGACGCCGGTGGAGAATCCCGGCTGGGAGCGAGTCTACCGGGATGAAGCGGTCGCCGTCTACGAGAATAGCCATGTCATGCCCCGTGCCTACACCCTGCCGGTGCGGACGACCCTCTATTACGACAGCCCGGAGGCATTCGCCGCGCTGGCCCGGCAGGCAGACCCGCGCCAGGCCGTCATGATCTATGACCCGGAACGCCTGTCCAGCGCTCCGGAGACACTGCCGGATGCCGCCCTCCAGCCACAGCCAATCACCGAACACCGCACCCTGCAAGTGACGGTGGACGCCACCGTGATTGAGCCGTCCTGGCTGGTGCTGGCCGACAGCATGTTCGACGGCTGGCGGGCCTTCATCCGCCCGGCAGGCGCCGCTGACTCTGCCGAGCGCGAGATCCCGGTCAGGACCGCCAATGGCAACTTCCGCGCCGTGCAGATCGACCCGGCGGCGCTGGCGGAAGCCTATGCCGGGCAGGAGGCAGAGGTCGCGCTCTCCGATACCTGGACGGTGCGCTTCCGCTACAGCCCGCAAAGCGTGCAGTTGGGGCTGTTCCTGACCTTCATGGCGGCGGTGATCCTCCTGTTCGGGGCCGGGGTGTGGGTCTGGCGGCGCTACTATCGCCCGCCAGAAGGGGAGAACGCCGAGATACACCGGGTGGCCAAGAACAGCCTGATGCCGATCGTGATGAACCTGTTCAACAAAGGCATCGACTTCGCCTTCGCCTTTGTCATGCTGCGCGTGCTGGGGCCGGAGAACGCGGGCATCTACTACTACGCAGTCGTGGTCTTCGGCTGGTTCGATATCCTGACCAACTTCGGCCTCAACACCTACCTGATTCGGGAGGTTTCGCGGCGGCACGATCTGGCCGGGCACTACCTGTTCAACACCAGTCTGCTGCGGATCGGGCTGGGCATCGCCGGCATCCCCCTGCTGGCGGGCTTTCTGTACCTCCGCCAGACGACAATCGCCCCGCCGCTGGAGCTGACGGCCGTCGTCGCCATTGTCGTGCTCTATATCGGCCTGCTGCCTAACAGCCTGAGTACCGGCCTCAGCGCCCTGTTTTACGCCTTTGAGAAGGCTGAATATCCCGCCGGCATAGCCACCATCGGCACGATCTCCAAGGCGGTGCTGGGGCTGGCGGCGCTGCTGCTGGGCGGGGGCGTGATCGGGCTGGCCGGGGTGAGCATTATCACCAACGTGATCGTGCTGGCGGTTATGCTGTGGCTGGCCCGCCCGCTGCTGGCCGGGCAGGGCGTCACCGGGCGCGACGTGGACCGGTCCCTCATGTGGCGGATGCTGATCGCCTGCTGGCCGCTGATGATCAATCACCTGCTGGCGACGGTCTTTTACAAGATTGACGTGATCCTGATGGAGGCGATCAACGGCGTCACCGCTGTCGGCTGGTACAGCGTGGCGTACAAGTGGCTGGACGCCCTGCAGGTGATCCCGGCTTTTCTCTCGGCGGCGCTGCTGCCGGTGATGAGCCGGCAGGCCAGCGAAGATGTCCCGGCCCTGGTGCGGACATACCGGTTCTCGATCAAGCTGCTGTATATGACGGCGCTGCCGGTGGCCGTGGCAACCACCTTCCTGGCCCCGGCCCTGATCCTCGTCCTGGGCGGGCGGGAATTCCTGCCGGACAGCGCGATCGCCCTCCAGATCATGGTCTGGAGCATCCCCTTCGGCTGGATCAACAGCGTCACCCAGTACGCCCTGATCGCGCTGGACCGCCAGCGCACGCTGACGTGGGTCTTCGCCCTGGCCGTGATCTTCAATATCGCCGCCAACCTGATCTTCCTGCCAGCGTTCAGCTACCGGGCGGCGGCGTTCATCCACATCCTGAGCGAGAGTCTGCTGCTGGCGTTCTTCCTGCGCATCATGAACAACACCCTGCGGAACCGGCTGTCGGACGCCGCCGCCCCACAATCGATCGCTCTGGCAGGTATGTTATGGCGGCCAACAGCGGCGGGGGGCATCATGCTGCTGGCGATGGCGGCGCTGTGGAATGCCAGCGGAGCAGTGGCGCTGGCGGCGGGGGGCGCGGCTTACCTGGGCGGGCTTATCGTGTTGCGCCCGCTGGACCCGGTCGAACAGGCCCGGCTCATGTCCCTGCTGCCGGGCCGCCTGCGGGAAAGGCTGGCACGCAAGGCTCCAGAAGCCGGGCCGACATGAGGAGCATGCGGCACAGGTGAATAAGAGACTGCTGAAACAGCCGCCCGACGCCTAACGCTGCATGACCTGGAATCTGATCTCGCGTGTCTGGCGTGAATGGTCCACGAGCTTGAAGTTATGCCGCTCGTCGTGGAATATGTC
>JARKNX010000162.1 GCA_029976025.1 Aggregatilineales bacterium
CCAAGCGCAAAATCAGCGCCAACCCACAGCGCAGTCATCTTGAGCTGCTCAACAAGCCGGGCGACAAACTCAGCAGCCGGAATGCGGCTGATCTCCCGATTAAAAGTATGGGTGATCACCCGATCGACGCCCATCCCCAGCAGGAGATCGGCCCGTTCTTCCGGTGACGTCAGGTAGTATCGCCCCTGCACACCCCGGAGCACGACATCGGGATGAGGGAAAAAGGTCAATACAACGCTGGTCAGTCCGGCTAACCGGGCCTCCTCCACCAGCCGCCGCACCAGTTTCTGATGCCCAACATGCACCCCATCGAAAACGCCAATAGTGACAATAGATGGAGTTGAGAGCTGAATATCGTTCAGCAAGTGGATATGGCTGGACAAGCAGGTACCCTTCAATCTCGAAGAATATGGCGCCAGACGACTCGACAATACCGTACTTCAGGTCCCCGGACAACAGACCTGATCATCACTCCGGAAGGAACACTTTAACCGGGTGCCACCGGCCACCCGCAGCCCGGACCAACGCCAGCAGCCGCCCATCCGGCCCGTAAGCTCTCGCCTCGCCCGCGTCACCCTCCGCCGCCGGGACAGAGTTGCCATGGGCCACCCGGGCCGCGCCATCAGCATCCAACGTCAGGGGCGGCAAATCTGCCAGCGCCATATCCGGAGGGAGGATATAACGGCGCCAGGTGTGCGAAGCAAGCGCAGTCGCAAAATCTGCCATCGGGATCGCCTGATCGATATGAAAGGCGCCGCTCGCCACGCGCACCAGGCCGGTCAGGGCGCCTCCCACTCCCAGCCGCTGTCCCAGATCGTGAGCCAGGCTGCGGATGTAAGTGCCCGGCGAACACGTGACATCCAGCACAAGATCGGGCAGGTTGCATTCGACCAGCCGCAGATCGTAAATCGTGACCGGGCGCGGCTCCAGAGTGACCACCTCCCCCGCCCGGGCCAGGTCGTAGAGCCGCCGCCCATTGCGCTGGATGGCGCTGTGCATCGGCGGGAATTGATCAATGTCGCCAACAAATGCCGGCAGAGCGGCTTCCACATCTGCCGCATCCAACCGGGCAACAGGGCGCCGCTCGATAATTTCGCTTTCAAGGTCGTAGGAGGCCGTCGTAATGCCCAGCCGGATATACGCGCGGTACTGTTTGGGGGAGCGCATCACATACTCGCTGAGGCGGGTCGCCGGCCCCAGACACAAAACGAGCACACCGCTCGCCAGAGGGTCCAGCGTGCCGGCATGCCCGACTTTGCGAATCCCGGTCCCCCGCCGGACCTGCTCCACGATATCGTGGCTGGTAGGGCCGGCCGGCTTGTGGATATTCAGGAGGCCATAGGCTGACTCACGGGACAACGGCGGTCCCCTCCAGCATGGAGTTACGCAGCAGCCCCAGCGTCCGGGAAATGACCGCTTCCAGTGGCCCGTCCGTCGTACAGCCGGAAGCCAGGGCATGGCCTCCACCGCCGAGCGCCACCGCCACCCGGGAGACATCATATCCTGACACCGCGCGGAAGCCGATCTCAATCCGCCCGTCGTCCTTCTCGCGAAAGACAATGGCGACATTGGCCTCATCAACGGAGATCAGCAGGCTGACCAGCCCGCCGTCGCGATCTTCGGTGAATCCGGCGCGCGCACGCGCCGCCCGATCGATAACCGCCCAGATGATGCCGTCTTTCTCCATGTGCATCGTCGGCATCACGACCGCCCACAGGCGGAGGGTCGCCAGGGATTTTCGATCGACGGTTTGCTGGACAATATCATGCAGCGAAGCGCCCGCTTCCATCAGCCGCTGCGCCTTGGCCAGGACCGGGGAGGTTACGTTATTCGTGCGGAAGCACAGGGTGTCGGTCACCAGTCCGGTCAACAGGCAGACGGCTATCTCATAATCCGGCAGCACGCCGAGCCGGGGCAGCCAGTCGTACACAATCTCCGCCGCCGCGACCGCCGCCGTGACCACCAGGTTGACCGTGCCAAACTGCGTGTTAGTCACATGGTGATCCAGGTTGATGACTGGCGCTCCGGTAGCCAGGGCCTGGGCGCCGACGCTGCCCATACGGGGTTCATCCCCGCAATCCACCGCAATCACCAGATCGGTCCGCGCGTTGTCCAGCGTTTCGCCGATTGTCGCCGCGCCGGGCAGGAACAAAAATTCAGCCGGCGCGCGTCCATCAACAACCAGCGTGACATGTTTGCCAAGCCGCCGCAAGGCATATCCAAGCCCCAGCAGCGTGCCGATGGCGTCGCCATCCGGCGCGACATGAGTCACTACGACAATATCCCGGGCGGACAGAACCAGCGCGTCCGCCCTGCCCCATTCAAGTTCCATCCCCGAAATCCTCTGCGGAGTCCTCTTCTTCGGCTGCCACCGGAACCTGGCCCGGCGGGATATGCAGGCCATCCAGCAGGCGGTTGATCTGTTCCCCGTGAGCCAGGTTCAAGTCCCAGTGAAACTGCAGATCGGGCGTCGTGCGCAGGTGCACCCTGGCGCCCAGCTCCCGCCGCAGGAATCCCCGGGCGCTCTCAAGGCCACCAATGACCTGATCACGACGCGACTCGTCGCCCATAGCATTCACGTACACGTCGGCCATCTGCATCTCGCGATCGAGCTGGACTCTGGTGACCGTCACATCGCGCAGGCGCGGATCACGCACTTCCATCCGGAGCAGCTCGCTTAGAATGGCGCGGACCCGCTCCTCCATACGCTTTTGCTTCACAGACATGGTCCGGCCCTTAGTTTACACGCTGGCGGACGGTGAATTCGATGAAGTCGCCGGTCTCAAAGGCATCAAACCCCGAAAGACCGACGCCGCACTCAAACCCGGCCCGCACATCGCGCACGTCTTCCTCAAAGCGCTTGAGGGAGCTGACATTCCCGCCCTGATAGATGATCTCGCCGTGGCGCTTGACACGCGCCTGGGCGTTGCGGCGCGCCTCACCCTCGCGAATGAAGCAGCCGGCAATTCTGCCCGCCCGGGGCACTTTGAACACTGCCCGAACCTCAGCTACCCCGATCACGGCATCTTCGTAAACAGGCTCCAGCATCCCTTTGAGCGCCAGTTCGACATCCTCAATCAGCTTGTAGATAACGCTGTACAGTCGGATATCAACCCCGTTGCTGTCAGCCATCACCTGGGCAGCCGTATCCACGCGCACATTGAAGCCCAGGACAATCGCCCCGGAAGCGCTGGCCAGCATGACGTCATTCTCAGAGATATTGCCCACGTCGGCATGCAGGACGCGCACGCCGAGCGCCGTATCGCCCAGCTCCTCAAGGGAGTGAACAACAGGCTCCAACGATCCCTGCACATCAACCTTCACAATCAGGTTAAGCTCTTTGGCGTTCCCGGCCTGATATTGTGCGAAGATCTCGTCCAGCGTCAGCGTCTGTGGGCCGCGCCGGGCCGCAACCTCATGTTCTGACCGACGCTCCGCCGCCAGCGCCCGCGCATCCCGATCGCTTTCCGACACTTCAAAAGCGTCGCCCGGCTGGGGGGCGCTGTCCAGGCCCGTCACAGAAACAGGCCGGGAAGGCTCCGCCCGGGTGATCCGGTTGCCATTCTCATCGAACATAGCCCGGATACGCCCATAACTCGCCCCGGCAACGACAACATCTCCCTGTTTCAGCGTGCCGTTCTGGACGAGGAGGGTAGCCACCGCACCGCGGCCCCGATCGACGCGCCCCTCGAGGACTGTGCCCGCCGCCGGCGCATCCGGGTTAGCGACAATCTCCATGCCATCGGCTATCAGCACAATCGCTTCCAGGAGGTCTTCCAGCCCGGTCCCTTCTTTAGCTGACACGGGCACCACCAGTGTATCCCCATCCCATTCATCCGAAACCAGGCCGATCTCGGCCAGCTCCTGCTTCACGCGCTGAGGATTCGCATTCGGGCGGTCGATCTTATTCAGCGCCACCACAATCGGCACATGGGCCGCGCGGGCGTGAGACACAGCTTCTCTGGTGGTCGGCATCACGCCATCGTCCGCCGCGACTACCAGGACGGCGATATCCGCCCCCTGTGCGCCGCGGGCGCGCATCGCCGTGAAGGCGGTATGCCCCGGCGTATCCAGAAAGGTGATACGCTGGCCGTGATGATCGACCTGGTAGGCGCCAATGTGCTGCGTGATTCCGCCAGCTTCACCTTCCTGCACATGAGATTTACGGATGACATCCAGCAAGGATGTTTTGCCATGATCTACGTGGCCCAGGATAGCAACCACAGGGGGGCGGCGACGTAGAACTTCGGGCGCCTGATCGTCATAGAGATGGCGCCACGCCGGAAGGGCGGATGTGTCCACCTCTTTCACTTCGGGGGCGCGCGACTGCGCCGCAAATCCCATCTCCTCCACGACAATAGCAGCCGTGTCGAAGTCGATCTGCTGGTTGATAGATGCCATGATGCCGTTATTGATAAGCTGCTTCATGACATCGATCGGGCTGGCGCCCATCAGTTCCGCCAGCTCGCGGACAGTTACAAAATCGGGGAGTTCAATTACTTGCTTTTCTTTAGCCATCATCACCTCCGTGCCTCTACTGGCCAAAGATGGCTGGATGGCCTACAGCGAGTTCATTACATAGGCATTTCCTTTGCGGATCGCTGTAACCATACCAACATCCATGTAGTCGTGCAGGTAAGATACTGCCGGGAGCTAGTCCTCATCGAACCGGACACTGCTCCAGCAATTGTGCTTTCGCCTGTGCGGTCAGGGTAGTCCGCAGGGCGCGATCCAGCACATCGGTGGCTGCCGCCTGCACCCAGCAAGCCTGTTCATGACACAGATAAGCGCCGCGCCCTTTCATCTTACCTGTCGCATCCACCACGAGACCCCGTTCAGGATCGTGAACGATGCGAAACAATGCCCGTTTGTTTGTTGTCTGGCGGCAGACGACACAGGTCCGCTGAGGGATATGTTTACCGCCAGACTTTCGCTGCGCCTGTGACACCGCCTAGATTTCCTCGTCGTCAAAGTCATAGAACGATGATGAGCGGCGGCTCCCTTTACGCTTGCGACGGGCCACCGTCTTGCCCAGCGACTCATCGTAAACCAGCTCACGACTCTGGCTCTTGCCTTTCTTCTTCTTCGGGCCACGACCGCCGAGGCTATCCAGAACTTCGTCGTCATCCACCACAGCAAAAGACTCCGCCACAGAAATCGTCTGGACCGGCGCCGGCTCCGCCTTCTCCACCCTGACCGGGGGTCGGACCGGCTCCGGCTCTTCCTCGACATCCGGCTCGGCCACCGCCGGGAGCACTTCTTCCTCCAGCGCGGCCTCCTCAGCCAGAGGCAGATCAGGCAAGACAGCAGTAGCGGCAGCAACTGGCTCTTCCGGCCCGGCGATTACTTCAACCGCCTCAGCCTCAGGTGGCGCTGGCTCGTCCAGCATCTTCTCCAGGGCGAACTCGACTGCGGCTTTCACATCCTCCAGGCCGTCGTCATCCTGTTCCTGCGCCCGCTTCAACGCCTTCTGGATCCGACTCTCATCAAGAATCAGGTACAGCATCAGATCGCCCACGGACTCAAAGCGAGCCGCAAGCGCCCGTATCTGGGCGGCCGGGAGATCGAGATGCTCAAGATTCAGATCAAAGGCGCGCGGCGGCAGCGTGGCGCGAACAGTCTGCACGTGCTCCTGATGCTTCTTGTTGGCCGACCGCCGCTCTTCGAGCTGAGCCTGCTCAGCCATCCGAGCGTACTGCGTCACCGTCTGGAATTCCTCAGGCATCAGCGGCCGGCCGGCCTCGCGCTTCGCCATCAAGCGCTGAATCTCTTCCACCAGCCCGGCATTCTTCTCGTGGAGGCTTGCCAGCGCAGCCGATCCGGTGTTCTGGAGCGCTTCAGCGGCGGCCTCGGTCACGCTCTTGATGTCAATACGCCAGCCGGTGAGTTTCGCCGCCAGGCGGGCGTTCTGACCTTCGCGGCCAATAGCCAGGGAAAGCTGATCATCGAGCACGATCACAGTTGCCGTCCCCATGCCGCCCTTGCCGCTGTCAGCGTACTCATCCAGGTATACCCCGGTCACACGCGCCGGGCTGAGCGCCTTGGTGATGAAAGTCGCGGCGTCCTGGCTCCATTCGATGACGTCGATCTTTTCTTCGTTCAACTCGCGAACGATATTCTGAATGCGAATGCCGCGCATCCCCACGCAGGCCCCGACGGGATCGACACCCTCCTGGAGGGCCGCAACGGCCACCTTGGAGCGTTGCCCGGCCTCGCGGGCTATATTCTTGATCTCAACCTGGCCGTTATAAATCTCCGGGACCTCGTATTCCAGCAGGCGGCGGAGCATATTGCGATGGCTGCGGCTGACAATAATCTGCGGCCCGCGCGTGCCCTTCTTGACTTCCAGCAGATAGGTGCGGACCTTATCATGAGGGCGGTAACGCTCGCCAGGCATCATATGCGCGCGCGGCAAGAGCGCCTCAGCCCGTCCCAGGCTGATCGTCACCCCCTGGGGGCCTACGCTCTGAACAGTGCCAGAAATCAGATCGCCCTCGCGCTCGACAAACTCGTCATAAAGCGAATCCCGCTCCGCTTCGCGAATTTTTTGCAGGATGACCTGTTTGGCCGTCTGCGCTGCGATTCGCCCGAAGCGCTGAGTGGTATCAGCAACCGGGACCATGAGCGTATCGCCCAGTTGCACCTCAGGGTCGATCTGGCGAGCCTCGTCAAGCGCGATCTCAGTGCGCTGATTCTGGACACTCTGCACAGCCTCTTTCTCGACCAGCAGGGTGACTGATCCGGTGTTGATGTCAATCGTCGCCTCGACTCGTTGAGCCGAGCTGACGCTAACGTCGCGCCGGTACGCTGAGACAAGGGCGGTCCGCAACGCTTCCAGAATGACCTCGCGCGGCAAAGCGCGTACTTCAGTAATCTCGTTTATTGCCAGGACAAATTCGCTTTTCATCCTGCTCCATCCAACCTTCCGCCCGCCCCCCTGGATGAGGCCAGGCGCATTCTGCCGTTATATCCCTCAATAGAACACAAAAAGTGGGGTTTGCCCACTTTTTGCAAAGAGGTCTCTACTGCCCAACATTATAACATGCCGGCTCCATGCTGACAAGGTAAAGAACGGAAAAAAGTTCCGATGTCGGGCGGCAGCTACCTGTCAGCGGTCAGATACCGGACCTCCTGCACAGCGTCTTCCAGCGAAACGTCAAAACGCTCATCGCTGTGCCGCCACTTTGCTTCCAAAGTCTCGCGCTCCAGCGCCCGCTCGCTCACCGTCAGCCGGAGCGGCACGCCGATCAGATCGGCGTCGGCGAACTTCACCCCCGGCCTTTCCGGCCGGTCGTCAAGCAGGACTTCCAGGCCAGCCCGGCGCAAATCCTCATACAAAAGCCGGCCGCGTTCATGATATGTCCTGTCCTTGCCCAGCGTCACGATATGCACATCAAATGGCGCAACGGAGCGTGGCCAGATGATCCCCTGTTCGTCGTGATGCTCCTCGATGATAGCGGCAACCAACCGGTCGAGGCCAATGCTGTAACTCCCCATCATAACCGGCCTGTTCTGGCCAGCCTCATCCAGGTAAGTCACACCGATCCTTTCGCTGCAGCGCGCGCCCAGCCTGAAGCAGTGGCCAAGCTCGATCACCTGCTCCAGCTGCAGGCGCCCCTCCCCGCAGCGGGCACAAACGGCGCCGTCATAAGCCCGGGCAATGTCGGCGATAACTGTAACTGCAAAATCGCGGGGGGCGTTGACGCCAGTCAGGTGATACCCCGCTTCGTTGGCACCCACTACGAAATTCGCCCCCATCTGGACTGAGCGATCGGCCACCACGATAATGCCTTCGCCTCCGGATTCGGCGCGTACGCGCAGCCCTATGGGAGAGGCGTACCCCGGTTCCGCACCGACGGCGCGGATTTCGTCCTCCGTCGCCGGGCGGATACATCCGCCGCCAAGCGCGTTAATCAGCCTGGCTTCGCTCACATCCAGATCGCCCCGAATCACGGCGAAGACGAACGCGGACTCATTGTGCATAAAAAACACAGCCTTGAGCGTCTGGCGCGTTTCAACGCCGACGAAGCGGGCCACATCGGCAATCGTCTTGCAGTCAGGCGTGGCGACCTTTCTCATTTCTGCTGGCGCCTCGCTAACGCCCTCCGGCGCGATAAACTCAGCGATTGCGCTGTTGGCCGCATAATCGCAATGATCGCAGCGCGCCGCCTGATCCTCCCCCTGGGGATGGAGCAGCGAAAACTCCTGCCCTTCCGCTCCTCCCCGCGCGCCTGCATCAGCGTCGAGCGGAATAACGCTCAGGCCAACTCTGGCGAAGACGCACAGGTATGCTTCGACTATGCGCCGATACGCGTCCTCCAGCCCGGCGGCATCGCGATCCAGACTGTAGGCGTCCTTCGCTGTGAATTCACGCAGGCGGATGAGGCCGTCGCGCGGACGCGCCGTATCGTGATATCTGGCCTGAATCTGGAAGAGGATGCGGGGCAGATCGCGGTAGCTGCTCACCTCATGATCCGCCAGAGCCATCACGACCTCTTCATGCGTCGCCCCCAGCACGAAATGCCGCCCATCATGGTTATCGAACTTAAGCGGCTCCCCATCGAAACGGCCCTGCCAGCACCCGGCCGGCTGCCACAGCTCAGCCGGGAGCACCACCGGCATCTTCACTTCCTGCCCTCCGACAGCTTCCATCTCCTCGCGCAAGATACGCTCCACGCGCCGCAAGACGCGCAGGCCGAGGGGGAGCCAGGCGTAGATGCCACTGGCGAGCGGCCTGACCAGCCCGGCGCGCACGGCGAGTTTATGGCTGATAAGCTCGGCCTCCGCCGGCGCATCGTGCAGCGTTTTGCCGAAAACCTCCTGAATGCGCATCGCTGTCTCCTTGTCACTGTTCATAAAAAATACCGGCGTCAGGAATGCCCGACGCCGGTGACTGGTAGTCTGTATTGCCCGGACAGCCCTAAGCGGGCTTTCCCTCACGGGAGCCTGTGCGACGGCTGGCAGAGGCTGGATGCTGACAATTTACGTGCATAACTCTCATCGTAGCAGGATTCCTTCCGCAAAACAATAGGCAGGACTCCCTAACAGAGGCATAATCGCCCCCATGCTGATCACATTCACCGCTCCCGGAGATAACCGGCGCATCACCCTCAACATCCAACCGGCATCGATCACGATCTCGCCCCGTTACGGCGAAAGCTACAGCTTCGACCGGGCCGGGCGGCTGCTCAGCGTCTTCCAGGATGGCCGCAGCTACCAGCGGACGCTGGATCATCGCCTGCTGGAGCGTCAGAAGGGGTCGCCATCCCGCCGTATCGCACTGCCCGATACAACGCGTGATGCCCTCCTGAAACATGTTTTCGCCGAGATCGACAGCCTGGTGGACAATCTGTCTGCGATCGCGCTGACTCCGGCCCGGAAGGCGGCGATAACGGAGATTCTGGGGGCTATCCGGCGCATGGAGCCTGAAGCTCTGCAGGACGATGGTGAGGCTTACCGGCGCCTGTTCCTCCCTGTGAGCATTCTGCCGCCTGATCAGTATCTGGCGCTCGTGCTTCAGGCGACGGTGGGCTGCTCCTGGAATCGGTGCACTTTCTGCGGCCTGTACCGCGATCGCCAGTTCGCCGTCCGGAGCGTGGCGGAGTTTCGCGCTCACTGCCTGGCTGTGCGCGACTATTTCGGCGCCGGCCTGAGTATCCGCCGGGGCATCTTCCTTGCTGACGCCAATGCGCTGACGATCCCCCAGGCGCGGCTTGTCGAGCTGATCGCCGTGGCGCAGGAAGTCTTTGGCACTCCGTCCGCGCCGCGCCCGCTTTTCTCCTTCATCAGCGCCTTTGATGCGCGGCGCAAACAGCGCGATGACTGGCGCGCCCTGCGAGAGCTCGGCTTGCAGCGGGTGTATATCGGCCTGGAAACCGGGGACGATGACCTGCTGCGCTTTGTGAACAAGCCGGGGACTGCCGCTGACGCGGGACAAGCCGTCAGCGATCTGAAGGGCGCCGGAATTTCGGTCGGCGTTATTATCATGGTGGGGCTAGGGGGCGGCGCCTTCGCCGAACAGCACATCGCAAACACCGTACAGACTGTGAGCGCGATGCCGCTCGACCGGCATGACGTGATCTATCTCTCCGCCTACCGCCCCGCCCCGGGCACCGAATATCCCGGACAGATAGCTGAGGCAGGCATCCTCCCGCTCACCCCGGACGAAGAGAAAGCGCAGGCGGCGGTCATGCGGCGGGCGCTGCGACAACGGTTTCCACAGACGCGCGTCGCCTCCTACCACGTCGATGGGTTTGCCCTGTAGGCTGCAAATCACATGGCCCGACTTTACAGCCGGGCCATGCACATTCCATTAGCGTATTTTGAAGGCGTGCTAACCAGCCGGGGTAGGCGTGGCTCCTGCTGCAGTAGCTTCCGGCGGCAGCTCCTCAGTCGCTTCTTCTGTGACCGACTCGGTTGCTTCTTCCGTCACTTCTTCCGTGACTTCCGCAGTACTCACCGTGTCCTGCTGATCGCCAGACGGAACCAGCGGCGCAACCGCGATCTCATCCCACGGCGCAAAGCGCAGGATGCGGGCCGCCCCGGCATCCGCCACGAAGGTCCGCCCCTGATCATCAATCGTGATTCCGCCTACGACGCTGATCTGGTCGGGTCCCAGGGAGCCTTCTGCCGGGCCAGACCGGCCAAAGCTGCCCAGCATATTGCCGCTCAGGTCATACACGATGACACGCCCGGCGTCAGGATCTGTGACGTACAGTTGGCCGCGCCCGGCGTCCAGCGCCAGGTAAGGACGGTTGCCCTGATCGCCGAACCAACCATTGACCATCCAACTGGTGAGGTACTGCCCCATTGTGTTGAAGACCTGAATGCGGCGGTTCCAGGTGTCGGCCACGAACAGGCGGCCGTCCGGGTGGATAGCCAGCCCAACCGGCTCGTTCAACTGGCCGGGGCCGGTGCCGCCGCCGCCGATATCGCGGACATATTCGCCCTGCGCCGTGTAGACTCTGACGCGCTTGTTGCCGGTATCGGCTACATACACCAGCCCTTCGGCATCTACCGCCACATCGCGCGGGCCCCACATATCGTACAGCCCGGTCGCGCTCTCAAGCTGAGCAAGCTGGCCCCATGTTCGCAGGAACTCACCTTCTGGTGTGAAGACCTGAACCCGGTGGTTCCACGTATCGGCTACGTAGACGTTACCATCCGGCCCCACAGCGATCCCCCAGGGCTGGTTGAAGTTACCGCCCTGCGCCGTGCCGTGCTCTCCCACCTCGAATCGCCCCCAGCCTCGCAGATAGTTGCCGTCGCTATCAAAGACCTGTACGCGGTGATTGAGGCTGTCGGCCACATAGAGCGTGCCATCAGGGGCCATCGCCAGGCCGCGCGGATGGTTTAACTGCCCGTCCAGCGCGCCGGACTCGCCCCACACGAGCGACGCCTCGCGCGGCGTCCACAGGTAGGCCATGGACGTGTCCGAGCCGCTGGAAACCTCCGCGCCAATGCCCATATCCCATACCTGCGCGGCGATATCCTTGCGGACATAGAGGTGCATACGCTCGGAGACAGGCCACTGTGTCAGCGCGAAGTTGCCGCCGGTGGCCTGTCCATAGGCCCGATAGTCGCGGTTCCACCAGATATCCCAGAGGCCCTGCCGCAGCAGCCGGGCCGACTGGTTGTTGGGGTTGAAGTCGAAGATCTTGGCAACTCGGGCCCAGGTCAGATTCCAGTATTCCTGCATCGGCCACCACATCCGGATAAATTCGAAGTGGTTGTATCGGTCACCGAGCAGCGGCTCCACCTGTGCCCGCGATTCCGAGCCGATTACGACCATGACCGCTTCATCCAGCACCTGCACGCTGGGGTTACGGTCAAAGAATACAGCGTTGGGATACTCGCGGAAGTACCAGCTCCCCGGCCAGGACATCTTGTAGTCGTACGCCACCCGCAGGTCCATGCCGCCGGTTGTGCGCAGGCTGACCTCGCGCATCCAGTCAAAGATTGTCCGGTGCGCTGGCCCGCCGTGGGCATACACCAGGAACTCGGTAGCATCATCATAGTTGATGAAGGAAGCCATGAAGGCCGCGCGAAAAGTGATCAGCAGCAGGATACTGCCGGCGCTGATGGCGAATACGCGCCAGAACTGCCGCCAGGTGATATGGCGGATAATCCGGTGTACGACATATCCAGCGCCGATGACCACCAGCAGCGCAGCCAGCCAGGCGCCGGTATGCTCCAGCTCGCTCTGAGTTACACCCCGGAAAGGCCCGCGACCAACAACCCAGGCGGATAGCACACGGAATACGGCTATCAGGAACAGCGGCAGCAGAAGAAGGAGCTTCCAGCCATCTTTCCGGAACTCGGCGGTCCGGATACCGGCGATGATCCGATCCCCATACCATCCCGTCAGCAAGATCAGCGGCACGGTCAGGTGAGTCGTCAACCAGGGCATCTTCTCGCCAGAAAGCGTGTAAGCATAAACATTGAAGACCGCCCAGTACCCGACAAAAAGCATGAAGGGCACCCGGATCAGGCGTTCCATGGCCGGGACACGGCTTGAGCGGTCAGCGCGAATTCGCTCCTCGATCCGGTCAGAACGGTCTCCCTCTGACCGCTTACCCGGGGCGTCCCCGCCCCGCTCAACTTCACGAGGCTCCGGGCTGGCGGTGCGCTCCGCTGCTGAAGTCATCGCATCATCCGCACTGGCTGTAGCATCGCGAAGAACCGCCCGATCCGCGCTTTCTGCGGCCTGTGTCACTTCCTCATATCGCTCACGGCGGAAGCGCCAGAACATGAGCAGGCCCATGATCCCCGCGCAAAAACCCCCGAGTAACGGCAGAAATTCGTAAAACGGCAGCAGGAGCAGCGTGTAATAGTACTGCGGCTGGCTGCCGCGCCGCACTGCCTGCTGCTCCAGCCAGTAGCCCAGGCTGCCCACCATACCGCTGGCCAGGCCCTGACCATTGGTGAACATCGTGGTGAAGAAGAATACGTAAATAGCCATGAACACGCCGGTCGCAGCCAGCCAGACACGCCAGTTCCAGGCCAGGCCGACAGCGATGGAGATAGCCAGAAAGGGGATGACGGCGAAGAGCGCGCGCCAGATTCCTTCAGGAGAATAATCAGTAGGCCGCGCGCCGGTCGCGTACAGCACAAACGCGGTCAGCCAGGGCAGGATGAGCGTACCCAGCACGATCAGCACATCAAAGACAGGCTCCCGACGCAGCTCTTCCCAGAAGCCAAAAAGCCGCGCAAGCACGGCCAGCACCACCACAACCGCCCCGACCACCCAGGCCAGGATGATCGGCGTCGGGTTGACCGTCTCAGCCTGGGCGACACTCGTCTCATTCGGGTCCGGGGGGACCGCTGTCGCCGGGACAATGCGCGTGGCTTCTTCCACCATGAGGAAAAACACACACAACACTGTCGCGATCAGGGCGATCAGGACAATCTCGCGCCAGGGAAACATCCCGCTGCCGCGCATCTCCCACAGCGCCGTCCCGATCAGGGTGACGCCAACTACCGCCACCACGGCCAGGATGCTGGCAATGAGATAGCCAGCCAGAGGCGGGCCAGCATTAACCTGACATTCGTTGCCGATGCCATCCCCGTCATCGTCCATCTGCAGCGGGTTGGCGATGTTGACACAGTTATCAACCGCATTGGGCACGTTATCAGCGTCCAGATCGCCCGGCGGCAGAAGCGAAAAGACAATGACCAGCGCCAGCGCGACAATAACACTGAGAATAAGCCCGCCAGCCACGATCGTGAACAGAGAGCGTCCGCCCTTGATCGCCAGATAACGCTGTACCAGGGTGAAAATCCAGTACAACGTCAGGAAGCTGCCGAAGATTGCAACATAGATGAAGGAGACTTCTTTGGTAGCCAGGAGGAGCGACAGCGCCGCCGCCAGGCCAACCAGCAAAGCGGGCTTGCGGCGCACCCGTTCAGAGCCATCCAGGTAATGAAACACCGCGGCGACCATGAGTATGGTGTACAGAATCGCCGGCATATCTTCGCGGATATAGCGGCCGTAGTACATGATCATCGGCGACGCCAGCAGCATGATCGAGGCGAATATCGCCCCGGCACGGCCCAGCCAGCGCCGGAAGAGAATCGGCGTCATCACGACCAGGACGCCCACAACTGCTGCATAGATACGCGCCGTGTAGTCATTGTCGCCGAAAAGCATGTAGAAGAAAGCCGTCATATGAAACAGCAGCGGCCCGTGCATCAGCGGCGTGTGCTGGAAGTTACCGTTGCTGTAAAGGTCCCAGGAAAATTTGGTATGCAGGCTCTCGTCGTGACTCATCACACGATCGCCCAGACCTATGAAGCGGGTCGCCACGGCCAGCACAAAAATCACCAGGTAAGTAATGACCTCCCAGTTGATCGCGTAGGCATATTTCAGCACCCGATCGACTGTGGAGGATTCCTGTTGAGTTGGGGAAGAAAGCGGTTCCAAAGTCATTGTCCCTCACCGTGCAACATAGACTGCAGAAAAACAATGGGGTATATCACCCGGATCAGCACTTTACTGGCCCGGCGGAAGCCAGACAATCGGCGCCGGAGACGGATTCATGGCCGGCTCGGTAGCGATATCGCGCTGCGCGGCCACCACCGTCGGCGACACTGGCAAAACCCGCTGCGGCGAATCTGTCATGCTCAGCGTCGGCGTAGCCGCGATCTGGTAAGGTGCCGGCTGGTCCGGCGCGCTGACAGCTATAGATCGCGGCAGCACCATGGCCGGCACCAGAATAGCCAGCGCCAGGCTGACCAGCATCACCATGCCCAGGCCTGGAAAACGGCACGCTGCAAAACCACGCTCCGCACCCGCCGGCGGAATAACCTCAGCCAGGATTCCCGGCAGCAGCCGGGTCACCTGCTCCGGCCGGGGCGCGCCCAGAATCGGCATCTCGCCTTTCAGCGTACGGGCGAGCGTACGTTCGCGATCCAGCGCCAGGCAGCACGATTCGCACGTCAGTAGATGCGTGGCGACACGCCGCCGCAGATGGAGTGGCAGCTCATCCTGCACATAGGCCGCAAGAAGATGCGAAACATGTTTGGCCATCAGCGATCAGCTTTCAAAGTTATCCGGCCTGCGCCGGTCTCTGACCGGGCCGGGGCACAGCCAGGTTACGAAAAGCTCCACATTTCTTCCAGTAGAAACTCACCGCTGGCCCCGAGCGCCTTTTCCAGCGCGCCGTGAGCCAGCCGGACGCGGCTCTCCGCCGTTTTCTGCGGGCAATCCAGGATGACAGCCATCTCGCGGTAGGTCAGTCCATGTCCGTAGCGCAGGGCTACCGCCTCCCGCAGACGCGGTGAAAGCGTCGCCAGGGCCTCCTGCAGGGCCTCCTGAACGGTGTGACGGGCCAGCACCGCTTCCGGCCTTTCATGGGGAGGGCCGGGCGGGTCCTGTCCGATGGAGAGCAGCGTCCCGAGATCGATACTCGGGAGCAATTTACGGCGGCGCATATTGCGGCAGCGGCTGACCGTGATCATATACAGCCAGGTGCGAAACTCGCCGCGCCCCGCATCATAGCGATGCAGGTTGCGGAAGGCGTAGATGAATGCCTCCTGCAGCACATCCTCGGCATCCTTTACATCCAGCAGGATGCTATAGGCCAGGCGGTACAGACCCGCGGCATACTGGTCGTACAGGGCGGCATAGGCGCTCTGATCGCCCTTGATACAGCGGGCGATCAGATCAGACAGAGCCTCTTTGCCGTCATCCGGAACGCTCATGTTCATGCTATCCAGTACCCCTCTAGGGGGCTATTTCCTCACCAGGCAGGTCCGGCAGTGGCGGCAAGCCGTACACATCGTCCCGCAGCCAGACTACCACGCGCTCGCTAACAAACGGCCTGGACTGTGCCACGCGATACATAATCCAGGCCGGCACATCTTCCAGACGCAGCGTATTGAAATCCCAGTCCCTGGTCAGGATAAAATCCTGCCCGACATAGCGCGCTCCCAGAGATGTCGGCTGGAAGCTGTCCGGGGCGACAATCACCGGCGCGTTTTCCCGCTGGTTGATGGCATTCACAAATCGGAGATTGGCGTAATCCCGCAACTGCCAGGCGACCGCCTGATCATCCGGCGTCTGGGCCACAATGGCGATAGCGTCAGGTCGCCCGGTATAACGAAGGGAACTGTCAATCATCGTCTCGCGCAAAAGGGTAAGGGTGCGGCTGACCGGCTGCACATGCCAGAACTCGTAAGGGCTGTCGATATGGGTGACGGCCACCCTCCAGCCGGCTGAAAGGCCATATGTCCCCAGGAACAGGACCAGGCCCAGGGCGACACCCTTCCAGGCAGCCCGGCTGCCCCACAGGCTACCAGAGAGGAAGAACAGAATCACCAGAAGCAGGAACGCCATGCCGGCCAGAAGCAGATGGAGCGGCTGCGGCAGCGCGCTCAGGCCCGGCGTGTACCCCAGCAGCGAGCGCGCCACGCGGATGAAGTTCGTCGCGGCGATCCACAGCAGCGCCAGGGTACCCATCATGACCATGGGCACTGCCCAGCGGGGCACCGTCCAGTAGGCATCCCGGACCGGCCCAACCAGCCGGGCCAACGCCTTTCCGCCCAGCACCGCCAGTGGGATTGTGATCCACAGCGCGTACTGGGCGCCGGCCCCCGCGTAGACCAACGCAGCAATCACCGCGCCAATCAGCCAGCCGATCAGGTAGCTGTCCGGGTAGTTCCGCTCGCGGGCCGCCCCGTACACCCCCACGATGCCCAGGAACCATAGCACAGGCTCATACAGAAATGAAGTTAGCAGCGGAAAAGCAAACCGCCCCCCCGCCGGTCGTGTCAGCACACCGGACAGGCCGCGCCCGATAACCTCTCCTACCTGAGACAGGCCGCGCGGAAAAACAAAAAACAGCGTGGCGATCAGGAGGACGGCCAGGCCGCCATAGAGCAGCGATCTCAACCACGGCCATTGCCCCAGCGCCGCCCGTGTCAGCGTCACCGGATGTTGCTCCGGCGGGTCATCTTCATGCCGGCGCGCCGCGAACCACCAGGCAAAGAGCAGAATCGCCACCAGCACCCAGCCCGCCGGATCGGCCATCAGGATGACGCCGAGCCAGGCCGGGCCGGCGGCCAGGGCTGCCCATTCCTGTCGGGTCTGGACAAAATGCCAGGTCAGCCGCAACCCGATAATAGCTAACATCATCGACCAGATCGCCGGACTCATCATCCGCGCATCAGCAAATGTGACAGGGGAAACCGCCAGCAGGAGGGACGCCATCAACGCGGCGGAACGCCCCAGCTCTCGCCGCCAGAGGATCGGCGTCAGGACGAGCGCCGTCCCGGCTATCGCCGTCAACAGGCGCGCCGTCCACTCCGACGCGCCGAACGCTGCAAAGATCAGGCTGTTCAGCGCGAACAGGATCGGGTTGGAAGCCAGCGGTGCTGCGCCAGGCGCGGCAGGCTGGGCGAAACGCCACGCCGCCAACGCCTCGTGCGCCTCAGCGTTATTGAGCGGAGCGCTGCCCAACTGAGATAGCCGCAGGATCAGGGCCAGCGACGCGAGTCCAATATACAGGGCCGCCTCTGCGCTCACACTGAGCCGCAAAGAGCGCCAGGCAGGCGCGGAAGTCGCCTCCCGGACCTGTTCAAGTGACTCGTTCATCACCATCTCATCTGTCTGATTCATGCCAGATCACCCGTGTCGTTAGTCCACCTGAAAGACCATAGTATCGCCGCTCTGGCACACCAGAGTCAGATTCCGCAGGAACTTATCCAATCCGAAGGAATCATAGGCGCGATGTTCGGCAGAGCCAATGAAGATATAGTTTATGCCGTAGCGGCGCGCTATCTCTGCCACACTCGACCAGTCAATATCGTTGTACAGGCGCTCAATATCCTGCGCCCGCGTCCCCGCCGCTTCATTGTATGTCGCCCCGCGCCACTGCCGCTCGTGATTCTCCCAGGCCAGGACCGTCGGGATGCCGGTCAGGGCGGAGACTCGCCCGCCGAGTTCCGGACGGTACGCAGCGCCGACCGCTTCGACCAGGACGCTTTCCCGCGTTCCCACAGCCCGGGCCAGGCACTGAAGCGCCGCATAGTCGTCCGCTGTCGCCAGCGTCGGCCCGCCGTCGAGGGTCAGCGCAACCGGCTGATCGCCGGACCGCCCGGCTTCCACTATCGTCCGTGAATAAAGCGCAAGGACGGGATAAGTCAGTCCGGCAGCCAGCACCGCAACCAGCAGGACAGCGAAAATCGCCCGCGTTACGCCAGAAGGGCGCAGAGTCCATTCCACGTCAGCCAGGATAGTGTAAGCGCCATAGGCGCTGGCGATTGCCCAGAGCAGCCAGACCTGGTAGTAGAACTTGAAGACGGTGTTGATGCGGACGCCGAAGTTATCCCGCAGGTACAGATAATCCGGCAGCAGCGCCAGCACCGCCCCCGCCCCGATCAGGAGCAGGACGAAGCCGGTTGCGGTTGAATAGGGCACGTCGTCTTCCTCAATCGACGGGCGGGCGAACAGCCGGGCGATGACAACCGCCGCCATCCCGCCCAGCAGCAGGAGCAGCGGCGCCCCGGCCAGTCGCGTGCTGACCAGCTCCCCGGCCATGGCCGCCAGCCCGCCGGAGCCTTCCACCACTGAGTACACCGCGCCGCGCACTTCCGGCCGCAGCCAGGCAATCACCCCCAGACCGATGAGAAGCAGCACCAGGCCCAGCAACCCGAAGAGAAGCACCGTGCCGGCCAGGCGCCAGTTCATCTCGTCCTGCCCGCGCCAGATCTCGACCCCCAGGAAGAACAACGTGAGGAGCAGAAATGGGCCGAACATGAGGAAGAACTGATGGATGCGCGTCGGATGGATGACATTGGGCAGCACACCACCAAGCTGAGAGCGGAAGCTGATCAGGAACGGCAGGTAAAACAGGATCGCCAGCAGCGTCAGCCAGAACGCCAGCCGGATCAGGACCAGCCAGTCTCCGCGCCAGGTCAGCCCGCCCGTGCGGTTGACCATCAGCCGCCGCAACCCTTCCGCCGCCACCAGCAGGACCATGTAGATCGGCCCATCCCAGGTATTGAAGAAGACCAGCGCCCCCAGACAGAGCGCGTAGAAAATGATCTGGTCTCTGGTTGGCCCCTGGCGACTCAGGGCAACGTTCAGCGCCAGGCCCAGCGCCAGCACGGCGAAAGGCAGCGCCAGCACATGCGGATGCATATCGGCCAGTACAAAGCTGAACGCCGGGAACTCATCAATCGGCTGGATGCCGCTGGGCGCGCCGCTGAGATCCCGGTCGCGCACCACCCGGCTCGCCCGGAACCACCACCAGTAATTCCACCCCTCAAGGCCGCCCGCCGCAGCCGGCCGGGACTGGTCACGCTCCTCCTGATCCCAGAAGGCCAGATAACCCGATGAAGCCAATCCCTGCTGGTAGGGAATCTCCACCGCGATGGTGTGAAAGTTACCCAGCAGCAGCACAAGGACAACGCCGAGCAGCCCGAACAGCACGGCGATCGAGCGCGGCGTCGGTTGGACCGCCCCTCTGCGCCGGTGACCCAGAAATCGGGAACGCAGCAGGTTATAGATCACGCCAAACACTCCCAGCCCAACCAGGGCGAAGAGAGTCGGGATCATGAGGTTGAACGTCATGCTGGCCGGAACGCCGACCAGGTTGCCCAGCATCGCCGCCACCACGTAGCCGAAGTAGTAGTAGCTGATGGCGTAGCCGCTCATCCAGGGGTCGTTGGGGGGGAAAGCCGGGCTGCGTTGGATGGCGCTGGTGAAGGCGACCTCCATTGGCTTCTCGGTGCCGGTCAGGGCTGGGTTGAGGGCGCGTACGCCCGCCCACAGCAGAAAAAGGCCGAGGAAGAGCGCCTCCGACACCAGTATGAACTTCCAGTTCTGCCGGATCCAGCTCCCCATACTCTGCCGATCCAGCAGAATCAGGCTCACCACCAGCACCAGGAGGGCCGACAGCAGGATACTGCCCGGCGTATTGGCCAGCAGTCCCAGGCTGCCGCCCAGCCAGAACACGTAGGCAACCAGCATCAGGCCAGCGGTCCGTGCCAGCGTATAGCCGCAGTCAGGCAGCGCCCGCAGCATGCGGAAGGTCAGCGGCCACGCCATCGCCCCCGCCGCTGTAACCAGCGCCCACCAGCTCAGGAGGGTAAGCCCTTCGCGGCCCAGCCAGTCCACGATAGTCTGGATCATAGAACCTCACCCATTTTATGACAGCACCGCGTTATCATGAACCCGGTAGACCCGCGTCTCACCCTGTTCATAGGCCACATCAAGCAGGCCCTGCTCGGCCATCTGCTGGAACTTGGCCAGCCCATCCGCCGAGTAGTATGCCCGCTCCAACTGGCCGACCACGATATAGGCTACATCGAATATACGCAGCAGGCGCCATGCCGTCTCAATATCTGTCGTGTTGTAAAGCGTATTGACATTCAGGATGCGCTGCTGAACCAGCCGGGAGAGCGGCTCAAGCGTGTGCTGCTGGCGCTGGTGGAAATTATAACCGATGACAGTCGGCAGTCCGGTGTACATCGACACCCGCGATCCCCACAGGTATTCGCGCTCGCTCTGCCCTTCCAGGACGACCGGCGATCCCTGGATATTCTGCTGAAGCCAGTGGATCATCTCGTAATCTTCGCGTAAGGAGAACCATTCTCCATGTTCTCCCTGAGTCGCATAAGGCATGAATGCCGCCCCATCCAGCGTATGTGGCGCCTCTGGAGCCATACGATCGATCCACTTGGCCTGTGTCGCCAGCACCGGATACATGGTCGCCACCATCAGCAGGAACACCGCCGCCATCCGCCAGAGCGTCTGCGTCCACCCTCGCCAGCTTTCGCTGGTCCGCAGGACCCAGGCAAACGCGGCGCCTCCGACCACGCTCAGCAGCAGCCAGACTTGCAGGTAGAACTTGAACACGGTGTTCTGCCGCCCGATATCACCAGCCCAGACTACGATATCGACGACAAACGTCAGCGCAATAGCCAGCACGACCAGCGCCCATATCAGGCGCATAACTGCGGCCTGCCCCGGGCGAAAGAACAGGATCGTCGCCCAGAAGATCAGCGGCAGAGCCAGCAGCGCAATAGAATATCCGAGCGCGCCCACAACCAGGGTGATGATAACCAGCCAGCCCAGACCGATCAGAGTCATGATAACCAGCGCCGATTTTCCGACCAGCCGCCGCACCTCAACAGCGCGCAGCCAGCGGGCAGTATCCCAGAACAGCAGCGAGATTACCAGGAATAAAAACACGCCGTTGAGATCAAGGTAGGCCCACAGGGGAGTTCTTGGCCCTGTCCAGAGCTGAGGCACGGCGTCCGCGGTGGCGTACCAGTAGTTGAAAGGCGCCACAACCAGCGCCCCGAGCAACAGAAAAGCGGCCACCTGCCCTATCCAGCGCAGGAGCGCCGCCCCGGTTGGGCGCAACCGTTTCGCCGCGTCCCAGGCATAGAACAGGGCCGCGCCGCCGAACAACCCCAGCACGCGCCAGCCCCGGCCCGGGCTGGCGATCTCTGGCTCATCTTCGGCCGTCCGCTGCTCCCGCAGCCAGAGGTAGCTCGCCAGCGTGAGGGCGAACACGCCCAGCACGGAATAGGTCACCCAGTCAGCGTAGTTGGTCGCATTGAGGATGCCCACCGCCAGCGCCCCGAACGCCAGCGCCAGCGCCGCCTCCGTCCTTCGACGGTGGATCGTCCCGGCGGCGGTCAGGACTTCGTTGATAGCCCAGCCCAGCGCCAGCAGCGTCACCGGCATAGCGGCGGCGTGAGCGTGTGGATCGCCGTACAGAAAGGTGAAGTACGGAATCTCATTGATCGCGTTCCCGGTATGCGCCATCACCCGCGTCGGATTCCAGTACCACCAGTGCGTGCTGAAGTTGAGCGGCTGCCCGCTGAAGACATTGCCAATCCCGGCGATAATCGATTCCAGCGACGGCAGGAATTCGTCGCCGACCACCGGACGCCAGCCGCCGGTGCGGGCCAGGGCCGCGACGATCAGGCGGAGATCGTCCAGATTGCCCAGCACAGCCGCCAGCAGCATGGCGACAATCCCGGCGACCCAGGGGTTCCCGTACCAGGCGCCTGCCGTCCCGTCCCGACGCGGGCGGCGCCACGCCGCCGCCAGGTTGAATGCGGCGGAAAAAGCGGCCATGCCCGTGAGCGAAAACCAGGTCGCCAGAATCAGGTTGAAGCCAACCGAAGGCATTATGCCGAGCAGCTTGATGGGCGTCCCCATCAGTACGAACCCGTAGTAGTAATAGTTGATGTAGCCTCCCGAATACCAGGGGTTGTAAGGCGGGAAGATTGTGCTGCGCAGGACAGCATTCAGATAGCTGAAATCCATCGGACGTTCGCCGCCAAAGTTAGGATGCCACAGGTCCGGGTTACCCAGCCGCACCCCCAGGAAAGCGACGAATAACAACAGAGCCAGCCCTTCCATCGCCAGCATCCGCCGCCAGTGCCGCCGAAGGTAGTCAATCAGCTCGTCCCGGCGCCGCCAGCCGAGGGCCAGGCTGAGCAGCAGCACCAGCAGTATAGCCAGCAGGAGGCCCTCCCGCGTCCAGGTCCGCAGGCGCAGGCTGGCTCCCAGCCAGGACAGCCAGGACACCACCAGCAGCCCGGCGATTTTGGCCAGCGGATAAGCGCGATCGGGCAGACCAGGCAGGATAACGAACAGCGCCGGCCAGATCACCCATCCGAGCAGGAACATCGTAACCCACCAGGCGATCACAGCCAGCGGCTCACTCTGGTTGAGGGGAGAGTTCTCGTTGTAGAGGTCCGTCCAGGTGCCGCCCGAATACTGAATCTCGCGCATGGCGTCGGTGAGCATCAGAGCAGTCGGCGCTGCGCTGGCCTGCGCCCCTGTCCAGGGGATCACGCCGACTGTGCGCGTGCCATCCGCCCAGACAGAATCATCAGCCGATGACGACAGGTCCATACCGTACAGAAACCGTTCCACGGCTTCCGGATCGTAATTCTCCGTCTTGCGGAAGACAAAAACGACCGGGTGGTCATAAACATGGAAGGCTTCTTCGGCCTCAAACTCGTTCAGCCAGGCCGGCACATCATACGTCGGCAGCACCTGATCAGAGACAACCAGATCGCCAAAGGTGAAGGTTGACTCGAAGACCTTCACCAGCTCAAAACCCAGTTCGCCGCCGAACAAATTCTCGTAGTAGCGCTGTGACATCGGGAAGCGCATGGGCAGCCGGGTCAGCGAATCGTAGAACCGGTTGCTGCTGATGGTCAGATAATCAGCGTTGTTCAGGACATCCAGCATCGTGGCGCGCTTCTGCTCGTTATCCTCCGCCGCCATGAACAGCTCCAGGCCCTGATACCAGCCCATCCCGTAGCCGTCAACGCCTACACAGTCGTGCAGCGCAGTGTTCGCGAATCCGTTGGTGAGGTTGTCCAGGCTCAACATGCCGGCGAGCGGCGGGGTGTCGGCGGACCAGGCCTGGCCGTCAGGCAGTGCGCAAACCTTCCAGGGGATCGGATCGTCCCAGGGGCCTTCGGTAGCGATCACGACTCCTGCCGATGTGAAGGGCGCGCCGGCCTCAGCCCGCGTTCGCAGCTCATAGTCCAGCCCCTCAACCAGCGTCACCGGACGATCCAGCGCAATCTCGTAAGACTGGCCAAGCGGTGAATCGCCCTGGCTGAAGTCAGCCGTGATCGTCCCTTCCCCCAGAAGCTGGTGCTGGTGGGCATCCCACAGCCCCACCCACAGCGTTTCGGTGTCATCGTCCTGCAGCGGATCGCCCAGATATTCGGCGTGTATCTGCGTCACTGTGCCGGTTATCGGCGCCGTGAAGCCGATATCCTTGGCTGCCCCGTCGGTGAAATACCGCGTCGCATTGCCGATCAGCGCGTTCGTCCCCGCGACGCTGTCGTTGGGCAGGCCGATATTGACCATGCGCGATGTGCCGTCTTCAGCCACAATCGTGAAGGAAAAATCGGCGGGCAGATTCTCCAGAATCCAGTGGGAGGCGCTGACACGGGTCAGCT
Organism: Aggregatilineales bacterium; assembly: GCA_029976025.1. Classification (GTDB taxonomy): domain Bacteria; phylum Chloroflexota; class Anaerolineae; order Aggregatilineales; family Ch27; genus JARKNX01. The sequence goes on from JARKNX010000162.1 coordinate 23,947, forward strand.
CGCGGGTGTATATCCGTGTGAAGCCGAAAGCCCACGCCAGCGTGAAGCCGGTCACCAGCACCAGCAGCGCCACGGAGGCGCCAAAAGCCGCCCTTCGCAGCACGGAACCGGGCGCTTCGCGGACGCAGCGATGAGATCGCGCGACCAGGGTGACCAGCCCCCAGGCTGCCAGCAGAATCAGGAAGGGGTAGATTGGCGTGTAGTAGCGCATGGTCATGACCCAGCCGCCGCCCAGCCAGCCGAAGTAGGCCAGAACCCATACAACCGGCAGCAGATGGCGCTTCCAGGTTGGCCGGCGCAGGATGGTCTGAATCCCGGCCCAGGCCCAGCCCAGCCACGCCGCCAATCCCAGCGGCAGACCCATCCCCCACAACACCATATTCTGCCAGGCGAACAGATAGCGAATCCGCCCCGTCCACTGATGATTCGGGGGGAAATCCACCTGTCCGGAGACCTGCCGGCTGACTTCGGCCATCTGAGCCAGCCAGTTCGCGTTAGGCAGTACCCCGAAAAACGACGGCCCATTGAAGGCGTACGGCTGGGCAATCCGGAAGGTCAGGAGGCTGGCCAGCGCGGCCAGTATCAGGCCGCCGCCCTCGCGAGTGAGCAGGTCCTGCCGCCTGTTCACCGGGAAATCCACCCCGAAGATCGGCCACAGCCGCACCAGCGTCGCCAGCGCCGCCAGCCCGGCCAGCGGTGCGACGTTGATCCGGCTGGCCAGCGCGGCTCCAAACGCCACCCCAAAGCCGATATAGTTATGCCAGCCGCCGTCATCCAGGATACGCACAGCCAGCCAGAAGCCGATGACCACGGGCAGGGTGGAAAATGTATCGGTCGTCCAGAAGTGCGAAAGCTGGATCGGCAGCACGGTCCAGGCGTACAGCGCCGCCGCCAGCAGACCCACCCACCGGCTGTAAAGCCGGCGTCCGATCAGGAAGATGAAGAGTATCGTAGCCAGGTCAGCGAAAGCCGCCACCGACCGCCCGACCAGTTGCGCCCCGTAGTATGTTGTCCAGCTCGAGTCATGCGTCAGGTCGGCCCAGATGCCAGAAGCCGCCTTAACCACGAACAGCGGCAAGGTCCCGTAAACGTAGAAGCCTGCGCCCTGATTGTTCGGATTCAGGGTGCTTTCGGCGGTGTTGAAATACGCGTCGATATTCGCGACAGGATACAGGCTGGAGACCACCCCGGTCAGGAAGCGTTCGTCAGGATGCAGGTGGGTGAAATCATCCCAGTTCTGGCCGATAAAGCGAAAATATGTGCCAGTCGCCAGGATTACCAGCAGCAGGATGCCCACCACAAGCGTTGACCAGCTCCATCGCCGGCGGGCGGGTTGGCCGGACGGCTGCCGGTCAGCGGGGGCGGTCAGCGGCTCCGTCGGGGCAGCTTCCAGCGTTGGTGCGATCACTTCCTCCGCCGGAGATTCGCCCGCTGGCTTTTCAGGAGTGCGGTCATCGGGGCGAGGTTCCAGTTCATCAAATGAGTGCGATTCAGGCATCAGGGCTTATCCGGGCGTTTAGAATCTCAATCAATACACAGCCAGCCATCACAATCCTCAGCAGCGCCGTACGTCATTGCTGCTCAGGCGGGTGTGAGGCCAGAAATCTGTTGAACCATGTTTCACCGGGCGGCGGCGCAATGAAGGTGTAGAAGTCTTTGACCGATTGCCCGTCTTCGTTCGGCTGCGCCAGGATCGTCCCCTGGGGGAACCACTCCTGGAGCGTGATCGGCGTCTCCGTATCGTTCTGATTGAAGAAGAAGAGCACCGATCGATTCGGGTCAAACCCGTAGGCGGTCCCTGCATTCTCGCGCATTTTCTGCGCCAGCTCGTTAGCTTCCAGCAGGCCGTTCGGCCAGTTGATCAACCCGCTCTCAATGCCAATGGCGCGATGATCTAGCCAGTAAGGATAGGCGACCATGAAGGCGTTGCCATAACTCCCATTGCTCTCGGCGAAGCCACGCAGGATGCGTCCGGCCTGCCGGTAAGGCTGTGAGGCGGCGGTGTAGCGCCGGACATATTCGCCAAAGTAGAGGCCGCTGTTCAGGCTATACGCCCCCCATAACAGCACAATCGCCACCGCCACACTCACCACCCGCATATAACGCGAGCGGAAGGTCTGCTCGATCTGCACGAACAGGACGGCCATCCCGAACGCCGCCAGCAAGTAAGCCAGAGGCAGCGCGCCGCTGGTCCGGGTAGCGCTGGGATTCTCCACCGGGAAAGCGATCGACAGCGCCGAGGGCAGCAGCATGATAAACAGCGCGGGCAGAATCAGCCAGTCCACCACATCCCGCCGCCTGACCATGCGCACCAGCCAGGCTGCTATGCCCAGCACCAGAAAAGTGCCGCTGATCGCGTCCATAGCCGGGTGGTTCGGCGCGCCGTTAATCCACGCTACGTCGCCCTTCCAGTTGAACATAAACAGCGCGTTGCGGATATTGTTATTCAGCACGGGCAGGTTCCGCTCCAGCGCCGCAAACCGATCTTCCAGCGTAGCCTGCCGCTCGACCAGACGGCCCGTTTCCGGATCTGTCTCCGTGATGATATCGTCGCCCAGCAGGCGCCCTTCTGTGCGCATCCAGAACAGGTTCGGATACTCCAGCATAAAACGCCCCAGCGGGACAAAGACCACAACCGTGATCAGCACCAGGGCGGCCAGATTCGTCAGATAGCGGCGGCGCTCCCCCCAGGTATGTGCGCGGAACAGGAAAGCCAGCGCCACACCCAGGACGACCACGATCGGGATCATGCGCACGGCCTGGTAGGCATAGACGCCGAATCCGAGCGCCAGACCCGCCTTCAGGAAGTCGGCGCGCCGGTTGTAGCGCATACCGCGCGCCAGAAAGACCATAACCAGCGCCATCACCAGCGGCGTGATCACGATCCGCAGCGCCAGCCGGGAGAGCGCGACATGCCAGTAGCTGACCGCCACCAGCGCCGCCAGCAGCAGTCCCACCATATTCGCCAGTTTCGGCTGATCCCTGCCGATGATCTCCCGCCCCATCCACCACAGGATCGGGATGGTCAGCAGCCCTTCCAGAACTGACACCCACTTGAGCGTTATGAACTGCATCCCCAGGCCAGTGATCTGAGAGAACAACGCCACCAGATACATCTGGATTGGCTCTCGCCCGCCGTTGTTGGGGAAGAATACCTGCGTCGTGCCCTCCAGGACGCGCTGCGCATCCAGGAGCTTTTCCACGTGGTCGCTGGTCATCTCCGGCGGCACCGCGTCGAGGCGAGTGAGTCTGAAGTATCCGGCGACGATCATGATGGCGATGAGGGCGATCACGGTCCAGGAGAGGCGCACGCTGATGGTATTGCGACGGCCGGACCCGATCCATATCTGCCGCTTCTGGTTCACCCAGGTCACCGGGTCGAACTCCAGCGGCGTCAGGGCGGCCAGCCAGACCATGATACTGCACAGCCAGACGAATACACCAAACGAGGTGAAGGTATTGTTGCCGTTGAACAGATAGGCGGCCAGGCTCAACACAAATCCAAACGCCGCCAGGCCCAGCCGGGACTGGTAGCGGCGCAGCCAGGATTTGACCCCGGTGCGAATATCCGGATGTGCGGCTGCTTCAGCCCCTTCCCCGCCTGAATCTTCACCCGGCGCCTCCAGCGCAGGCCGGCCGCGCCGCCTTTGCCGCCAGTGCGCCAGCCCGGCCCGGTACTTGACCGCGGCGGCAATCAGCCACAGAACAAATCCCAGCAGGAGCCAGGGAGCGCCGTGCGCCAGCTCAAGTTCCTCAGAGCGGTTTGTGCCCACGGCCATAATCGTCGAGCCAATCAGCCCGAATCCCAGCCCCAGCGCCATCAGCCCCAGCGGAGCCAGCCCCGCCGCCCTCACGACAGTCCGGGCAGCCGGGCGCGATACCGCACGTGAATCCGGCGGCGCGCCTTCCTCAGGAGCCGAAATCTTCGAAACGACCTCCTCAGGCAGAGGCGCTGATTCCGGGGCGGTCGCTTCGGGGGCGCGAATGGTGCGCCAGAACTGGCGCCACGTCCGGCGCGGCGCGCGCACGCCGCGCGCCAGCACATCCCACAGCGTCAGAGCGCTAAAGCCGCCTGCGCCGGGTTCGTCGCCAGCCGCTGCGAGCGGCGATTCAACCGGCTGGTCAGCAGGCGTACCCTCCGGGCCATCCGCGGCATCCGGCGGTTCAGACGGCTGAATATCGTCCGGGCGTCCTTCAGGCGGTAACTCTCTCATACCGGCTTACGTCCCTTGATGCACAGGTTCACGGTCGAACGGCCTTCCGGCTCGTTCATACGATTCAGGCGGTCCACAGTATTGAAGACCCGCAGGCCCAGGTTAATTGGATTCAGCAGGCTGCCATCATTCTTATCGAAAGTTGTCCGGTCGGCGGCGGTCGCCAGTGTATCCGGGAGGATGCCGCTTTCCAGCAGCGGCTTGCCCAGCCCGTAGACCAGATTATGGGTGAAGGGAAAGCTGTAATGGGTGAAGGCGCGTTCCTGCTCCACGACGAAGCCAGCCCGCTCCACGGCACGGCGAAGATCAGCACGCTCGTAGAGACGGACATGATTCGCCCAGATGCCGGCCAGCGGGCCGCGCTGAATATGCCTCCCCAGCAGCCCTTCCAGCACCTTGTTGATCGGGTCCCACAGGAAGGGGTAATTCGCATTGGGGACGGTGATCGCGACGACGCCGCCCGGCTTAAGCACGCGGTAGACTTCCTGCAGCCCGGCGACATCATCATCGATATGTTCCAGAATCTCCGAGAGGATGACAGCATCAAAGCAGGCATCCGGGAAGGGCATCCGGTAGATATTGGCCTGCGTCAGCGTCACATCAGGGAGGTGACCGACATTTCGCCGCGCTTTGCGAATAATATCGCCTTCAAGCTCCAGCCCCACCAGGCGCGCTTTGCCGACATACCGCAGCATATTGAGGTAGAAACCCCGCCCGCAGGCGCAATCGAGGATCACGTCATCGTCATTCGGATCGACCCATTCGAAGATCGTCCGGACCCGTCGCTTGAAGGCCATATCGGCCTCGTTGCGGGTCATATGGGCCAGGGTCGCCTCGTCCACCATCGCCTGTTACTCCCTCACCGCGTTGGCGCGAAAATGCTGCTCATAGCGATCAACCGTCTCCTGGAAGCTGAAGATGCGCTCAATCTCGGCGCGCGGACGGACGAATCTGCCGCGGTCATTCAGCACCTCCAGCACTGCCCTGCCGATAGCGTCGGCATCCCCGGGCGGGACAATCTGCCCCATGCCTGTCTCGCGGACCACCACCCGCGCCCCTGGAATATCAGTCATGATCACCGGCGCGCCGCACAGCATCGCCTCAGCCTGGACGAGACCGAAACACTCGGTTCCGCTGGGCAGGACGAACACATCACAGGCCGCATAGAAGTTCGCCATCTCCTCCATGCTGGTCAACAGCCCCAGAAAGATGAGCTGATCCTGGTATTGCTGAATCAGAGGCTGGCAGCGCTTCCAGAAGGATTCGTACTTGATGTCATACTCGCCGGCAAACACGATGCGCGCATTGGGATAGCGCTGGTTGATGACCTCCAGCGACCGGATCAACAGATCGGGGCGTTTCTCCTCAACGAAGCGCCCTGCATAGCCGATGATGGGGCCGCCCTCCGGTGACCACTGAGACCGCAGCAGCGCCGCCGCTTTCTGATCCGGTTCCGGCACAGTGATCGGGGGATAGATCGGGGTGACTTTGTCCCGGTATGGCATCAGATAGTAGGAGGCATCGGCATAGTCCTGGCTGTAAGCAATCAGCCGGCTGGCCCGATCCGCCATATAAGCATACAGGCGGTACATCGCCCAGGTGATCAACCCGTTGAACGGGCTGCGGGGAAGAATCAGATCGCCGTGGTGGGTGGCGACCACGCGCTTACCCAGGCGCTCCGCAAAAAATGCCAGGAGCGCCGTCTCCAGCATGGGGATATTAAGCCACAGCACATCGTGCTGCCGGATCAGCCGGTAAGCGGCCCACGGGTAAGCCGGCATCAGCATCCCCCGGCTGAGGCGGACAGGCGCCCACAGCCGGATCACGCGCACCCCGTTGACCACCGTTTCGTCGCGCGGCAGGTCCAGCCGGTAACGGGCAGTGAGCACGGTCACCTCATGCCCGCGGCGGACCAGCTCCTCAGCCACCCGCTGGACATGAATCGTGTATCCGGTGCGATGCGGCACGTAGTACAGCAATGCAATCAGTATCTTCAGCCGATCCGGGGCAACCCCAGCGCCATCTGTCAACAGTCTATCCTTATCCATCACAACAATCAGGCCGGTCCAACAGCGCCGACGCGCTACTCGCTCTCTACGATAACGGGCGGAGGGGCGGATACATCCTGCGCCCCGCGCATCACCTGGCCCAGCGTAACTCCTTCATGCAGCAGGCCGGCTATACCGGCGAGCGAGTGAACAGAAGTATTCATGACATGCAGCACAATCGCGAACGCCACCGCCGATCCTTCGGGCTGATTGTACCCGGTCAGGCTCAGGGCCAGCACAACGGCGGCCTCGAATGTGCCCACCGCGCCCGGCGCGTAAGGCACCGTGATCGCCAGCGACGCCATCGCCACAAAGAAGAGCGCCACCGTCCAGGAGGGCTGCGGGAAGAACGCAGCCATCAGCACATAGCCTGCCGCAACGGACAGCCCCCAGGAGATCAGAGACCAGCTTATCGCCAGCAAGCCGCTCCGCCAGGAGGTCAGCACGGCGAGGCCATCCAGAAAGCGGCCCAGATAGCGCTCAAGCGGCCAGCGGCGCAGGAAAGGCAGGGGCCGCTCCATCCAGGCCAGTATCCGGAATGCCCGGGCCGGATACCGGGCGACCAGAATGAGCGCCACCAGGCCGCCCAGCGAAGTCACTCCCAGCGCCAGGCCTGCCGCCACAATTGTGCCGGGCACCGGCAGGACGGCCAGCACAATACCCAGCATCCCGATCACGATCAGAACATCAAACAGGCGCTCCACAACAATGCTGCTCAATGTCGTGAAGGCCGATACCGGTTGCGGGACGCGGGTTGTCAGGAACAGACGCGCCACCTCCCCCATCCGGAATGGCAGAGTCCCGTTCAACAGATAGCTGATGCTCAGGATGCTGAAGGCATGCCTCAGCGGCAGGCGCCAGCTTAACAGCACGCGCCAGCGGACCGCCCGCGTCAGGAGGCTGAGGGCCAGAATGATCGCCGCTGGAATCACGTAGCCGTAATCAGCCTGGGTCAGGGCCAGCCGCACCCGATTCAGATCGACATCGTGCAGAACAAGGACCAGCATCACCAGGCTGATGAGCAGCCCGGCAACGATCGTATAGCGACGCTTCATGGCAGGCGATTCTTGTGGCCCCGATCTTTGCGCAAAACGACGGCCCATTATAGCACGCCAGGCACGAGTTCTGTAGCCGCGCGCTTGTTATGAAAATGTCCGGGACGGCGGGCGATATCCTGTATTACACAATCCGGCGAAAATATGCTCACTCAGGCTGCTTCTCCTTGACAGTCGTATGAGCCAGACCTATAATGGCCCCATAGAGTAGCGCAGGCGGGTATAGTTCAGTGGTAGAACGTCAGCTTCCCAAGTTGAATGTCACGGGTTCGAATCCCGTTACCCGCTCCATCCCGGCCGCCCAACAGGGCGGTCTTTCTTTTCTACTGACGAAACCTCTTCCTGAAACGCCGCGCCTGTAACGCGAGGGCATCCTTGCAAACACCGCTGAGCCGCCAGCCCGGGTTCGGGAATCATGCGCGGCTCCGGGCCTGCCCCCACGTGAAGAGTCTCACAGGGAACTGCTGACGGTTAGCTCCAGATATGTGATAGATTTCACTTACAGGTAGTGGAATAAGCAGGATAGTGTTGTAGAAAGAAAGAACATACCTGTCCGGTTTGTTTTGTCATCATAAGGAAACCAGCATGCCGACCAAGCGGGCCGACCTCGAAATTGATCGTAAAGCGCGGGCCTCCATCCCCATGCAGCCCGTCTCCAAACAGGATGCATTTGAACGGCTGAAGAACTTCAACGAAATATATTTCAACTACGAGGCGGAAATCGCCTGTATAGAAGCAGGTCGCTGTATTCAATGCCCCGATCCGGCCCCCTGCCAGCTCGCCTGCCCCCTCGGGAACGACATCCCCACTGCGCTGCGCCTGACGGAACAAGGCCGTTTCATCGAAGCGGCTGAGACATTTCGCAAGACGAGTCCCATGCCTGAGATCTGCAGCCGCGTCTGCCCGCAGGAGCGCCTGTGTGAGGGGTCCTGCACGCATGGCGGCGGCAACAGCGGCGAGCCAGTCCGCATCGGCAAGATCGAGAAATTCGTGGTCGAATATCAGTATGCGATAGAAGGCATACCGATCGGTGATATAGCGCCTGATACGGGCAAGCGGATTGCTATTGTCGGGGCCGGGCCTGCCGGGCTGGCGGCAGCAGAAAATCTGCGCCGCAAAGGCCATGACATAACTGTTTATGATGCCAACCCCTTCCCCGGCGGCCTTCTAATCTATGGTATCCCGGCGTTCAAGCTCAGCAAAGATCGGGTGGTCACCAAAGTCAAGCATCTGGAAAAGCTGGGTGTCAAGTTCATCCCGAACACCCGCATCGGGCAGGATATCCCCTTGCAAAAACTGGCAGATGACTTCGATGCCGTCTTCATCGGCGTTGGCGCCAATATCGATGCTCCGGCCAAACTCGAAGGCGCTGACCTCAAAGGGGTCTACCAGGCCGGCGAATTCCTGATTCGGGCCAATGTCCCGCGCGCGTTACAGCCGGCCGCATTCCAGGAAGCCGACGAGCCGCTGACTGTCGGCAAGCGCGTATTCGTCATCGGCGGCGGGGATACGGCAATGGATTGCACTCGCACATCGCTGCGCTTGCAGCAGGCGCAGGGCTACAAACTGGATGTGACCTGTGCGTATCGCCGAACCGAGGCCGAGATGCCCGGCTGCAAAGCCGAGCGCGAGAATGCCCGCGAAGAAGGCGCCCGCTTCGAATGGCTGACGGCCCCCAAACGCTTCATCGGCGACGAAGAAGGCCGCCTGACCGGCATTGAGTTCGTCCGGATGCGCCTGGGAGAGCCTGATGCCAGCGGGCGCCGCCGGCCTGTCGAGATCGCCGACTCCGAGTATATCGAGCCAGCGGACACCGTAGCCCTGGCGCTGGGCTACTGGCCTGATCCGCTGCTGGGCGAGACCACGCCAGCCCTGGATACTCACGACTGGGGCCTGATCACAGCCGATGCCCGGACGGGCAAGACATCGGTCGCCAACATCTGGGCCGGCGGCGATGTCGTCACCGGGCCGGACCTGGTCACTACGGCCATCCGCGCCGGGCTGCACGCGGCCGAGTCAATTCATCTCTACCTGAACGAAGAATAAGGGCAATTCCAGTTCCGAGATTACAAAAAGGGCGACTGCTCAGGGAGTCGCCCTCTTTACATTGCCCTGCCCTGCCTGTTCAGGGTTGTATCTCCACCACGACGCCTTCTTCCGCCCAGTTGTACAACAACTGCGCATTCTGATTGCTCAGCAGAATACACCCATACGTCACCGGGGTGCCCAGATTATTGGTCCAGAGGAGCTGGCTGCCGCCCCGCGTCGGGAATCCGTGAAACCCGTTGGTGAAATCCGCGCCGGGGATCGGGCGGTACACCCCCAGAAAATTGGGCATGTAGAGATTCCAGTTGGCGGCGTAAGCATTCGGCTCGTGGGAGATAATCTGGTAGATGCCCGGCCAGGTCGGGCTGTCCGAAATACCGGTGCTGACAACCCAATCCCATTTGAGGCCGCCGTTTTCATAAACCCAGGCGTGCTGCCGGCTGATACTGACCACAATGCGCTTGTCCGGGATAACCGGGTATTCCAGAAAGTTATCCGGGGAGGGGATTGTGATCTGCTGCCCCGGCGCCAGCCACCCCAGCCCGGGGTTAGCCCGCTCAATCCACGGATAGGGCACGCCGAAGTCCCAGGCGATCGTAATCAGCGTTTCGCCGGGCTGGACGGTATACACGCGGTCGTGGTGATACACCCGCGCATACCCCGCTGGCGCGCCAGCCTCAATCGATTCCCGTATGGATTGCGCCACCTCTTCCGGGACCACGTAGCGCGAGGGGTCCAGGACGGACGCCGCCTGCCCGCTGACATACGCGGCAGCAGCCGCCTCGTCAACGGTGAACATCAGGCCGGTCGGCTGGCTGGAATCGGGAACCGCGTTCAGCCAGGAAGCCCACTGAGCCGGCGGCACTGTCCAGACAACCGAGTCGCCAGTGACCGGATCGTAGGCGCGAATATTCAGATCGTGGCTGAGCAGCACTTCAGCCGCGGCGACCATAACGCTGGAATCGGAGATAGCCGGGGGGACGGGGACCATCACCAGGTCCAGCGCACCGTCGGCCAGCTCCGCGCCGTCCTGCAGGCGGGCCAGCGTCCTCTCGATATCCAGCGCCCGTCCATTCACCGGCGGCGCAGCCTCGGCATGTCCGTTAACCAGGCGAACGCCGGCGTCAACCGGCGCGCGCTCTACCTGCGGCGCAAACCCGGCCAGCGCCTCCCGCCCCAGAGAAGTGTCTACATTCAGGATCGGCGCGACATCGACTGCGCTCGCCAGGCCGGTCAACGCGGCGCCCTGCCCTCGCCCCTGAGCAAATGCCCCGGCGGCGGTCGCTTCCGCATCCAGCGTCACACCGAAGGCCGCAGGATCAACGGTCCACTCAGTATTCCCATCGCGAAGCGTGAGCACCCGCCAGCCATCCCGCAGCGCCACTGCGGCCTGCTCCTCCGTCATGCCGCCGACGCGGATCCCGGCGGCAGAAACGCGTGGAAAAATCCGATTCCCATAAAGCACCGCGACGAAGGCCAGGAACAACAGCGCCGTCCCGGCCAGGACAACCGGGATAGCCGCCACCATCCCGGCAACAGATCCCCACAGGAAGACTCGCCGCCGGGGTGAGGCGGCGGGCGCGATCCTGCTTGCCGTTCGCGGCTGAGGCGCCGGATCAGGGCGAGTAACCGGGGCGCGTCGCCGCACCCCGCGGGCGCGGCCGGGACGCGGTGTCGGAGAATGACGCGCCTCCACCGGCGCTGATCGCGTTTCAGGAGTGGACATAACGGCTGTCCCGGGGGATGAGGAATGACCGTTTCTTGCCATAGTCCGATAACACCCACCTATACCATACATCATACTCGATTATCGACGAAAATCCTCGGCAATGCCTGACGCGAATCTGACTCTTGCACTCCGATCAGGCGACAACCCAGACCAGCGGACTATCGGGCGTCACAACGACACATGGTATGCTGAAGAGCAGCGATATCTGCATTCTTCCACCGGGAAAGCGCACCCCATGAATAAGTCCGTGCTGATGCTCGCCGCCATGCTGATTCTGACCGCTGGCGCAGCGTGCGGCGGCAAAGCCACCCCTCAACCTGTCTGTGGGCCAGAGTTCTGCGTCAGGGCCATGCGGCTGATCCGCGTTGACCAGAACACCCTCTCGTTAGTCCTGGAAACTGCGCCCCCCGACGGCAGCCTGAACGCCGCAGAGCCTCCGCTGTTCGCTGGCGGACTGCACGTCATGCTGGCCGACGAAGGCGGCGACCGCCGGCTGGTCGATAGCGCGTTCGGCCCTGAGCGCTGGAGTTGTATCGCGGGAGACAATATCCCCGGCGCTGAAGGACGGCTGACCACGGCCTGTCTGCTGGTGCTGAGCAACAATGAAATAGCGGCCATGCCGTCGGCAGGAGTTACGGTGACGCTGGGGCTGTACGGCGATACGTTCCCGCTCCTGCTGACTGATCTCACCATGCCCTGATCAGCATCCGCTCCGCCCCGGGGGGTCACAGGCTTGCCGCAGCTCTGATCAGCAGCGCTGCCAGCCAGCCGATGACCAGCCACAATCCAAACTGCCCGTGCAGCCGCGCTGTGCGGCCCTGCGCCTGGTGAAGGAGCGCCGTATCGCCGCTGGTCGTCATAATCCGAATCAGACGGTACGCCTCCGGCGCGGTGACAACGACCAGCAGGGTCGGCACGGGCATCACGGCCAGAAGAACCATGATCGCCACCATCACGTAGGCCCCGCCGACCAGGAAAAGATACTCCGCATGGGCGAAGCGCAGGCCGTAGATCACGGCCAGCGTCCATTTGTGGGCGGCGCGGTCGGCGTCCATATCGCGGATATTATTGGCATGTAAAATAGCCGCCACCATGAACCCGATCGGCAGCCCGGTCAGCGCGGCGCGCCCGCTCACCATGCCGCCCGAAACCGCGTAGTACGTCCCCAGCACCATCAGCGGCCCCATGAAGAAGAACACAGCAATCTCTCCCAGCCCGTGATAGGCCAGCGGGAATGGCCCGGCCGTATACAGGATGACGACGAGGACACCTCCCAGTCCGATCCACAGCAGCAGCGGCCCGCTGCGCGAGAGCAGATAAAGCCCGATCAGGACACCCAGCATCGTCGTCGCTATCGCACCACGCAATACTGACTTCGGAGACAGGACCTGCTGCTTGATCACCATGCCCTGCCCGGCCTGCTTGAGCACATCCGCGCCCCGCCGGTAATCTGCGTATTCGTTGATCAGGTTGGCCGCCACCTGCAAAAACAGCGCCCCCAGCAGGGCGAATACGAACAGCCCCGGATCGAACACGTTATCGTCCAGCGCCAGGGCGGCCGCCAGCCCGAGCGGCGCATATGTTGCCGTCAGCGTGCGGGGGCGACTGGCGCGGTACCAGGCTGCCAGCCGCGGATGCGATAGCACACTCTCCATACGTTTCTTTACTCTCCCAGGATATGATTGAGGAACTTCTCGCGCAGCTCGGTGGATGAGATATCCGCCCGGAACAGGTCCGACGGAATAGCCGCGAACAGGTCGGCAAAGCCTTCCGGCACCGGGACATCGACCAGCGTGCGAAAACGATCGCCGTACAGCCGCCCGGCGACAAGAAATCGGCCGCCGTGCTCCCGTATCGACGCCAGCGAGCGGAGCATGGCAGCAGTGCTGTCGCCATAATATCGCGGGTTGACCAGCCGGGTCGCCGTGTCATAGCCTACGACAAAAATGCTGTCCAGGAACAGGGCGGCCTTCTCTTCAAACAACGGAGCTGCCGTCACCGCAATGGTCCCGCGCCCCCAGAACTGCTCCAACCGCTGGCGGACTTCAGCCTCTACCAGAGGCGGTTTATCCACATTCCTGATCGACAGCTCGAAATGTACCGGCCTGCCCGTCATCTGCCCGGCCACGTGGGCGAGCTGCAAGTGCCCGCCATGCAGCGGGTTGAAGGCCCCGGGCAGAAGCACCGCCCCGCGCAGCCGGGCCGTGGACACCTGCCCCGAAATCGCAATCGTGATCGCCGGCGTCTGCCCGCGCAACAGGGCCAGCACCGGATCGGGCGATTCAGTCCGCGTCCGCTCAACCTGTTCGCCGGGCAACAGCCCCAGTTCAATCGCAGATTCCACTCCGCAGACATCGGCCAGCGCCGCGATAATCAGCCGGCTGACCACATCATCTTCTTCGGCCCGGTCGCGCTTCCCCTTGGTCAGGGTGAGGGTATAGGCGGTGATTCCGGCCTCGTCCATCACAGCGACATGGCAGCGGTGCTCGCCGCGCTTGGGCCGATCGGTGACCAGAGTGGCCGTGCAGGCAACTCCGATCGAGGGCGTCCCCTCTGGCGCCAGGATTCGCGCCCGCCGGTAAGCCACGCGGGACATCGCCACAGCGATTTCCGGCGTCACATAGTGCTCCGGGTGAAATCCCACAAATCGATCAAAAGAGGCGTAGCTATAGGGCAGCGTGACCTCCAGCACAGTCCGGGTTGCGCCGGGCACGCTCATCAGCCAGGCGAACGCCTGACTGCCGCCGCCGCTGGCAACCAGCGCCGCCTGGATCGGTGAGGCATGTATGAGACGGATGGCGGTCTGTAATTGTTGATCCATGTGCTCTTTCCCGGCCAGCAAATACCTGACAATATCCGAAGTATACACAGGGTCAGGGGCGTAAGGCAGTCACTTTCACGAAGTTCTCAAGCGTAGAGGGCAAAGGCGGTTAACGGGCCAAAGCCGGGCAGATCAGGATTGACGGCGGCAGACCGCCCCGCTACAATTGCCCCGCAGCTTTGCAGGTCGCCGATTCATTGTTGCGCGGGGCAGCTCCGCCAGGGCACAACTCTGACGTACTCGCCGCCCGGTGTCCGGCAGGCATGCTTAACAAACTCCGGTCAGAAGCGTTGTCTTTAGCGCAGGACACGCGGCTCACTCCGTCGCAATCTGTTTCCGAAAACGGCGGCATCACGTTCCGCACAGGCTTTCGAATCAGGTTGATATCCAGCCGCTCTCCGGTACAGCATCACCGTACCTGGCCGTTTCCAGAGATTATGGCAGGCATCCCGGCAGAAGCCCTGGCAATCTCCGGAATCGGTTCCCGTGCGCGGGACAGTATTCCACACGCAAGGTGGCGCGTTCTCTGGCCTTGCCGCCTCCCCGTCCGGCAGGCGCGACGGCACATCCACTCCCTATCTTGCGCGGGGTGCCGGCGCAGGCCGCGGAGGAGGCAGAGAGTCTCACAACTCAAAGCAGAAGTACGGCGAGCATCCTATCACCAGAATATGCAGGGAGAAGCAAGATACCATGTCTGATCAGATTACCTTGACAGCCCAGCCCCGGACCATCACCGGCAAAAAGGTCAGGCACCTCCGCGCACAGGGCCTGATTCCGGCCGTGATCTACGGGACAAATGTTGAAGCGCCTGTCCATATCCAGATTCCGCATGACGAACTGCGGGCATCGCTGCGCGCGGCGGGCGGCACGAACCTGATCGTGCTGACTGTCAACGGTCAGCCACATAACGTCCTGGTTCGCGATGTTCAGCGCGGCCACCTGAGGGGGGAGCTGCTTCACGTTGATTTCCACGCCGTCTCCCTGACCACCAGGATCACTGTTGATGTTCCGGTCACGCTGATCGGGCAGTCGGAAATCATCCGCAACGGACAGGCCATGCTGATCACCAACGCCAACACCGTTCCGGTGCATTGTCTGCCCACCAACATCCCCCACGAAGTTACGCTCGACCTGTCCCAGCTTGTTGAGATCGGCGATTTCCTGACAGTTGCTGATCTCAAGATTCCAGCCGGGGTCACTGTGGCGATCGAACCGGAAGTCGAGCTTGTGCGGACCGACTTCGCGACACGCCTGGAAGAGCCGTCAGAAGAAGAAATGGCGGCCGAAGCTGGCGAGGTGGAAGTCATCAAGCGCGGCAAAGTCGAAGAAGAAGAGTAATAGACCTGTTCTTCGTCACGCAGACAAAGAGGGCGTCAATGCGCCCTCTTTTTATTCTGCAACCGGAGCCGGCGCAGCAAACGGCGCGCCGGCAATCCCCGTCCGCTATCCAGCCTCACCGTCGGCGGCATCACTGCCCCACTCAGATTCTTCGCCAAAGAGCTGGCTGTCTCCCCCCTCACTGACGAACACGCGCCGGGCAAATAAGAGGAAGCCGGTATGCCCGACCATCCGGTCATCGGGCCGAACCCGGTTAGCCAGAGTCTTGTACTGGCGCAGCAGCAGCTCCTCAATCTGGATATAAAACCAGCGGTAACTGTGCAGCGCCTTATTCAGGCGAATGAGCTGGTTGATCGTAGGGACGGTACAGCCGATGATGCCCCCGCCCCGCAGCGCATCATGCGCCTGATTCAGATACTCCCAGGGGTCGGGCAGGTCCAGAAAAAGAGCGTGAGCGTCCCGCTCATCGAATCCTTCGGTCACGTCCCGCTCATACAGGGTCACTCGATCGAGCAGATGCAGGCGTTCCAGGTGATGCCGGGCCAGCGCAAGCGGCTTGCTGCGCCGGTCATAGCTGTACACGTGCCCGGTCGGGCCGACCATCATAGCCAGCACGATAGTCAGGCCGCCGCTGCCCGTCCCCGCTTCAATCACGCGACTCCCGGGGCGGATCCCCAGTTTGAGCAGGATATATCCCAGGTCCTTCGGGAAGATAATCTGCGTCTCTCGCCGCAGGAACAGGATCAGATCATCGGTGCTGGGCCGGAGCAAAAGAACATCCCGCTTAAGGTGGGTCTGCACAATGCTGCCAAACGGGATGCCCACCAGATCGTCAAACCGGAGCACCCCGTCATGAGTCTGGAGCTGCTCACCCGGGAACAGCGTCCGCAGGAATGGCTTGCGATCCCGCCCCATAAAGAGCACCTGATCGCCATAAGCGATGTCGTTCGCTTCTGTATCCGGCATACTATCCTCCTCACCGAACCCCGAATGAACGGCGTACATCGTTCCGCACAAGTTACATCTGTATCCCGCCGGCAGCAGATGAAATGTCCGAAATATGAGTGATTCACAAAAGATTAACGATACAGCCGTCATTGCTGTTAATAATTTCTGAATTCTACTTAACTCCCTCTTACTTTTATTTGCAAAGCCCTGAAAGGATGCTACACTATTCGCACAGGGTGGTGACATCCCAACTGACACCGCCGCGAGAAGGGAGATTCTGGGGATGAAACATATTTTGGTTGTGGATGACGAAATTGGTGCTCTGACATTAATTGGTATCATGTTGGAACGGGGGGGATTCAGCGTCCTTAAAGCCAAAGACGCCAACGCCGCACTGGCTGAACTGGAAAAAGGTTCTCCCGATTTGATCATCCTCGATGTCATGATGCCGGGGATGGACGGTATCGAATTGTGCCGCGTGATCCGGTCTCGCCCACAGACCATGGATACTCCTGTCCTGATCCTCTCTGCACGCGGTGATGCCGAAAGCGTCATGCGAGGTATGGACGCTGGTGCAAACGATTACCTGCCCAAGCCAATCTTGCACCACGATCTGGTGGATAAGGTCCGCAAGATGCTGGATATCAACATGGTTGCCGAGTAGCCAGCCCGGTCACAAGTCAAATTAGAGCGGAGAGAGCCTCCCCTTTCGGGATGAGGCTTTTTTCTTTGCATCGCTCTACCCGGCCCCGTAGAGCTGGCGGTACATATGGTAGTGCTCGTAAATGCGGCGGATATAGGCGCGCGTGCTTCCGTAGTCGATCGCTTCGATGTACAGGTCAGGGTCACTCCCGGCAGTTTCCAGCCACCGCGCGGCGTTGCCCGGACCGGCATTGTAGGCTGATAGCGCCACCGGGACGTTGAATTCGAATCGATTAAGCTGCTCCCACAGGTAATAAGCCCCGAACGCAATGCTCGCGTAAGGCCGAAACAGCACCGAAGGCAGGTAGCCGGGCCATTCCAGCCGCGCCGCAATATGTTCCGCCGTGCTGGGAATTACCTGGGTCAGTCCCTTCTCCCCCGCTCCACCGGTAGCATACCGATCGAACAGGCTTTCCTGGCGGATCAGAGCCAGCAAAAGCAGCGGATCAATTCCGTAGGCCTGAGCCTGCGGAATCACCAGGTCGCTATAAAAAGCCGGGTAGCGCATTCGAGCCAGGTATGGCGGCGCTGACAGAGTTGGGATATTGGCCACCTTGATGATATTGGCAGCGCCCGTGATCGAGTGCGGATAAGCGCCGATTCCGCGCAGCCAGATAGCCAGTTGGTATGTCGAGAGCGGATCATCCTTGAACGAATCCAGCAGGCTGTAAAATTCCTCCCCCGCTTCATCCACCGCCAGGAGCGCCCATAGCTCGCGCCCGGCCACGACGCGCGGATCGGCCTGTAGCGCGGGTGACATCGGCCACAATGCTTCTGTCTGTGTGAACCCGAACGTCGTCCGGAGCCAATCCTCGGCCTGTCCCAGCTCCAACTGGCTGTCAAACTCAAAACGGTACTGAAGCGGTGGACCGAAGATCGCGCGCCCTGACAGCAGGTCTTCCGCCCGGATGCTGAAGTAACCACCCGGATCAGCCATCGCCGCCGCCCGGAAGGCAGCCTCTGCCTGAGTCGTGTTGCCGTTTTGCTGCGCCAGCTTCCCCAGCCACAAATAGGCCGCCGCCGCATCCTCGCCGGAGCCGGTAGCCCCCAGGGCGGCCAGCACGCGCTCTGCCGTGGCCATATCATTGCGGTTGAGCGCAATCGTCGCGGCGCGAAGCAGCCCACTCATCGCCCATTCATTGCCCGGATAAGCCCGCCCCAAACGCTCGAAGAGGGTGATCGCCTCCGCCTGCTGCCCCTGCATCTCGTACAGGTATCCTACTCGCCACAGGGCTTCGGCGGCCTCCGGCAGCGTCGGATAGGTGTCGGCAAGATACAGGTAGCGTTCGATCGCGCCGTTCACATCATCGGCCAGGAAGAGAGTCCGGCCCTGCTCCAGCAAGGCGGTGCCGAATTCCGGACTTGTTGGCGCCAGGTCAAGCACCGTCTGGAAGGAGGTCCACGCCGCGCTCATGTTGCCCACTTCGCGGTAGGCTCGCCCCAGGGAGAGGTGCATCGCCGGCGGTATATCGCCCAGTGGAGTCTGGCTGGTATAGAGATGGAAGGCGGCGATGGCATCGGCAAAATCTCCTGCCGCGTAGCTGATTTGCGCCCGCAGCTCAGGCGCGACAGCCTCGCCCGCCCCCCGCAGGATGCGCATCGCCTGGCGGGCGTAATCCGTCGTTGGAGCGGCTGTCATAATCTGGCGATATCGTTCGCGAGCCTCCGCTGTCTGATCCCCAGCCTCCAGGGCCTGTGCAGCCAGGAACATAATCTCGGCGCGATACCCCGGATTCTGGGCCACCTCTAAGATGGCGTCATACTGGGCGACGGCGGCGGCATACTGCCCGGTATTCAGGTATACCTGAGCAACCTTCTCCCGCAGGGCCAGGAGCGGCACAAGGCCCCGTCCCGCCTGAATCGCCCGCTCATAGGTCTCCAGCGCCTGTGAAAATAAGAACTGAGCCAGATAGGCGTCAGCTATACGCTCATAAACGTAGCTGTCAATCACGCCGGGCCGGAGCGCCAGGTACTGCTCAAAATCGGCGATAGCAGCCACCCATTGTCCCTGGCCGAGGCGGGCATCCCCCCGCAAAAAATATGCCCAGGGCGCGCGAGTATCCGTCGGATACTGAGCCAGAAACTGAGTCAGCGCAGCCAGGGCTTCTTCAAAGTGCCCATCTCTGAGGGCTGCCTCGCCCAGGCCGTAAGCGGCAGCGGCGCGGGTATCGCCGGGCATCGTCCCTTCAGGCTGGCCGAGGACTGTCTGAAACGTAAGCGAAGCATTTTCGTATTCGCCATTCAGCAGGAGGCGCTCCGCCATTTGCAGGGCTATGTCCGGGATAGCGGTCGCTGTAGGAGATGGAGACGGTGTCACCAACGGAGTCGGGGTGGCCAGATCGGGTGCGGCCGGGGCCGGCGTCGCCGTCACTATAATCGGCTCCGGAGCGGTGGAAGTGAAGCTGCATGCGGCCAGCGTACCCGCCGTCGCAATCGCACAGAACGCGCGCGCAATTCGTGTCTGCCAGGTTTTCATGCCGCGATTATGACCAGCGCCCGGAAGCATGTCAATGTTCGGCCGGTACCGAGAGCGGTCAACCGGGCTGTGCGGGAATTTGATATTTGACTGGATGCAGTCAGATTTGTTAGCGTTTTGTATCAACTTGACGAATTGCTATGCTACAGGCCGAGTTGGGCTTATGATGAAGCTATAGAACAGCTTATTTCGTTTATCTATTTGTACCCCTCATAAGGAGTTCGCTTATGTTGCCTCTTAAGGACAGGCAGCAATCAGGGGCCAGCGGTCAGGGGCTGGTTGAGTATGCACTTATCCTGGTGCTGGTTGCCGTCGTTACCATCGTTATTGTAGGCCTGCTCGGGCAGCAGATTCAGAGCGTATTCTGCGATGCCCTCATGGGGCTGGGAGATCATGCGCCGCGCGTGAGTATGTGTGAAGCGCCGCGCGTTCAGTGCGCCGGCATCGCCAGCGGAACTACCGTCACCTCCCCGTTTAGCATAGAGGCGATAGTGACCGATAATCAGGGGCCTGGCAGCATTGACCGCGTCGAGTTCCTGATCGACGGGACCTACTATCGCACCGAGTATGTCTATCGCTACTGTCTGGGCAGCGGGGATGCTACATGCGGTCTTTACAACCCGGCCGGGCTGTCGCCGGGGACACACACAATCACGGCGATCGCCTATGACGCGGACGGCCACACCGGGCAGTGCAGCATTCAGGTTGTCCGCCCGTAAAGAAGGATTCAGCGGATGCACAGACAAAGACGCCCCGGAAGATACCGGGGCGTTTTTTCATGAACATCCGTGTTCATCATATCGGCGAAGGATACAACACCGTCTTTACCCCTGCTGAGCCTTCTGAATCTTGGCCCATTCGTCGCGCAGCGTGACCGTCCGGTTGAAGACAAGCCGCCCGGCGTCAGAATCGGGATCGACCACAAAGTACCCCAGCCGCTCAAACTGATACCGGGCGCCTGCTGCCGCGCCGGCCAGCCCCGGCTCAACACGACATGAAGTCAGAACCTCAAGCGAGCGCGGGTTGATCAGGGCGGTGAAGTCACGCCCTTCAGGATCATCATTGGGGTTAGACTGGGTGTAGAGATGATCATAGAGGCGCACTTCGGCCTCCACGGCGTGGGCCGCCGATACCCAGTGGAGGGTCGCCTTAACTTTGCGCCCGTCGGCAGCGTCGCCGCCGCGGGTGGCGGGATCGTAGGTGCACTGCACCTCGACGATATTGCCCTGTTCGTCCTTGACCACGCCGACGCACTTGATAAAGTAGGCGTAGCGCAGCCGTACCTCGCGCCCCGGCGCCAGCCGGTAGAACTTATCCGGAGGGTCCTCCATAAAGTCGTCCTGCTCGATATACAGCTCCCGCGAGAACGGCACTTTGCGCGTCCCGGCGGCCGGGTCTTCCGGGTTGTTGACAGCCTCAAACTCTTCCACCTGGCCCTCAGGATAATTGAGCAGCACTACACGCAAGGGACGCAGGACACCCATCACGCGCGGGGCACGTCTGTTCAAATCCTGACGGACACAGTATTCCAGCATCGCGATCTCAACGGTGCTGTTGCTCTTGGCCACACCGGTCATCTCGACAAAAGCCCGGATTGCCTCCGGAGGATACCCCCGTCGTCGCAGGCCTGAGAGCGTCGGCATGCGTGGATCATCCCAGCCGCGGACATACCCTTCCTGCACCAGCCGGATCAGCCTGCGCTTGCTCATCACGGTATAGGTGAGATTCAGCCGGGCGAACTCAATCTGACGCGGGTGGTAGATGCCCAGTTGTTCGATCAGCCAGTCATACAGCGGGCGATGATCTTCAAATTCCAGCGTGCAGATGGAGTGCGTGATGCCTTCGATCGAGTCCGACTGCCCATGTGCAAAGTCGTACATCGGGTAAATACACCAGGCGTTGCCGGTGCGCGGGTGCTCTGCGTGCAGGATACGATACAGAACCGGGTCGCGCATATTCAGGTTGGGCGATGCCATGTCAATCTTGGCCCGCAAGACACAGGTGCCGTCAGGCAGTTCGCCAGCCCGCATCTGCTCAAACAGAGCCAGATTTTCTTCCACAGAGCGATTGCGATAGGGGCTTTCGCGGCCCGGCTCGGTCAGTGTGCCGCGATACTCGCGCATAGCCTCGGCTGACAGGTGATCGACATAGGCTTTTCCGGCTTTGATAAGCTGCACCGCCCACTGGTAGAGCTGCTCAAAATAGTCAGAGGCATAATAGAGCCGATCCTGCCAGTCGAAGCCCAGCCAGCGTACATCCTGAATGATGGCGTCGATATACTCCTGCTCCTCCTTGATCGGATTGGTGTCATCGAAGCGCAGGTTGTACTTGCCGCCGTAATCTTCCGCCAGGCCGAAGTTCAGGCAGATAGACTTGGCGTGGCCGATATGCAGGTAGCCGTTAGGCTCCGGGGGGAATCGGGTGTGGACGCGCCCGTTGTAACGGCCCGTCCGGTTATCTTCATCAATAATCTCCCGGATGAAGTTGGAGGGAGCAGCCGGCGTATTCGGGCCTGTATCCTGCCGGGCCGGTTCCTTATTCTCCATACACACAGTCCTTCCTGTTGCACCTGTCGTGGCACGTTCAAAAGAAAATGCCCGTAGCATCCGGATGCTACGGGCGTTGCTGGGGGACCTGGACTCGAACCAAGACTAACTGGGCCAGAACCAGTCGTTCTGCCGATTAAACTATCCCCCAAGGACGCGCTTATTGTAGCGATCCTGCCCCGGATGTCAAGACTCAACCTGCGGCTTGCTCAGCGTTTGTTGAGCAGCCTGCAGCCGCTTGAGCGTGGTCTGCCGCCCCAGTATCGCCATCGTCTCAAACAGCGGGGGGGCGACCGTCTGACCAGTCAACGCCACCCGCAGCACACCGAATAACTGCTTTGTCTTCAGCCCCAGCGCCTCCGCCAGTGAGCGCAGCGCCTCTTCCAGGCTTTGCGTCTCAAATTCAGGCAGATTTTCCAGCGTCTCCACGGTGGCAACCAGCGCTCTGTCGGTCATCTCAGCGGTCATGTTATCCTGAATCAACGTTTCGGGAGTGACAGGGACCACCTCCATGAAGAAGAAGCCCGCCCTGGCTACCACGTCCTCGTAGCACTGAACACGAGTTTGAATGAGCGGCGCGATATGCTGCAGCATCTCTTCGTCAAGGTCCTGGTAGCCGGCTCCTTCCAGCGCTGTCCGCAGGTAAGAAACCATCTCCTCCAAAGATTTCTGTCGGAGGTAAACGCCATTGAGCCACCCCAGCTTCTCCATCGGGAAGCGCCCGCCCGCCGGATTTATCCGACTCAGGTCGAAGCGCTCCGCTGACTCGGTTATGGTGAAGATTTCGCGATCATCGCCGAAACTCCAGCCTATATTGGTCAGAAAATTGATAAGCGCCTCCGGCAGGTACCCTGCCTGGCGGAATTCATGGAGCAGGACAAGCACCTTACGCCCATCCTGAGTGAAGCTGACCGTCCGCTTGCTCAGCTTCCCTTTGCCGTTAGGGTTCAGAATAACGGGCAGGTGGGCGATGATGGGCATCTCCCAGCCAAAGGCATCATACAACTGCTTGTGCACCGGCGCGGTTGGAATCCACTCTTCACCTCGCAGGATATGAGAGATCTCCATGAAGTGATCATCCACGACATTCGCCAGGTGGTATGTCGGGAATCCATCGGCCTTCATCAGGACAAGATCGGTCAGCCCGCTGTTCTCAACCGTGATATCGCCCCGAATCACATCATGGACAGTTGTTGTGCCTTCCAGCGGCATCTTAAAACGAATAACATAGGACTCGCCGTCAGCCTGCTTCCTGGCATGATCCTCCGCCGTCAGGTATCGGCAATGCCGATCGTATCCCTGCGTATCCTGGCTATCCGACAGACTCTTCAGGCGCTCACGCGTGCAATAACAACGATAAGCCCTGTCCTGGTCCACGAGCCAGTTCGCCCATTCGCGGTACAGTTCCGTCCGGGCCGATTGTATATAAGGGCCGTATTCTCCCCCGACTTCCGGCCCCTCGTCCCAATCCAGACCAAGCCAGCGCAACCCATCTATAATCTGTTCCAGAGAACCCTGAACAAAACGGTTCTGATCTGTGTCTTCGATACGCAGGATGAACCGGCCACCATAATGGCGGGCGAACAACCAGTTGAACAGCGCTGTGCGGGCTGATCCGATATGGATGGAGCCAGTCGGGCTGGGGGCGAAACGGACACGTACAGGATGATCCACTACAATACTCCTCGGTTTCTGCCAGTTATGTGGCCCATTATACAGTCCGCCTTCGCGGCTGTCATGAGTAACTTGCAAACACACTCCCCGGGGCAAACTCTGTCAAAAGGCCGCCAGACCTAACGCACCTGGCGGCGCACCACTACGCTTTCAACCAGTCCGATGCCCAGCAGCAGCGTCAGGAGGGAGCTGCCGCCAGAGCTGATAAAGGGCAGCGTCAGGCCGGTGACGGGCAGCAGATTGAGATTCATGCCGATAGAAACGAATGTCTGAAAGAATATCAGAGTCGCCACTCCGTAACAGATCAGGCTGCCCAACGGATCGATAGCCAGACGCGCCGCCCTGAAAATGCGCCACAGCACCACCCCGATCAGCGCCAGAGCCAGCACCGCCCCGGCGAATCCCAGCTCCTCAGCGATCACGCTGAAGATGAAGTCCGTATGCCGCACGCGCAAAAAGCGGAGCTGCGTCTGCGATCCCTGCGCATAACCCGCCCCCAGCAGTCCCCCCGAGCCAATTGCGATTTTGGCCTGTTCGATATTGTACTGCCCGTCTGGATCAGCCTCAGGGTTGATGAAGTTCACGATACGCTGCTGTTGGTACGGCTCCATATTCACCCAGACAATGGGTAGCAAAATCATGATTACGATCAGGAATATCGCCAGGTGCTTCAGGCGCAGGCCCGCTCCCCAGATCATGCCAGCCCAGGTAGTCATGATCACAATGGTGACTCCCAGCGACGGCTGCAGGAACACCAGCAGAGCCGGCACGCCAATATATATCAGGGATAACAGAACGATTTTGATCTCGCCGAGGCGTTGATAGTGATTGGCCAGGTGCTGCGCCAGCGCGATCACCAGCAGCACCTTGCTGATTTCCGACGGCTGAATGGCGATACCCACGTTCAGCCAGCGCTGCGCGCCCGCCGCCCCTACCAACCCAAAGAACGTCACCAGCCCCAGAAAACCAATGACGAACGTATAAATCCAGTTATGCAGCGCCCCCAGCAGCCGGTAATCGATCATCGTCACGGCCAGGAGCACAATCAAGCCGGCGACGGCATACTGAATCTGGCGGGGGACGCGGTTGATGATATCGGGGTCAATCGCGCCCAGAGTTGCGCTGCGGATCATCAGCACGCCGTAGATGATCAGAAGCACTACCGCCCCGAGCAGGACAAAATCAAATCGATACCAGATACTAAAGTTCGCCCGCTGCATCTCCGCTTGCCCTGGCCGCCCGCGCTCCCATTAAACCCGCATCAAACAAAAGGAGCCGCGCCATCCGACGCCGCCCCTCGGTTCGCCAGAATACCTGACATCCCCTGACATGGCACAGGATAAGTGTGCCGCAATCATGGCCGGAAATCAAGGTGCGCCGGAGCGGCGCCCTCGCTACTCATCCGCCTTTAAGGGAATATCGGCCACCAGCCAGCTATTCCGCTTCCGTTGCTCCACGGTAATCGCCACATTGCTCCGATCAAAATGCACATACTTGGAGATCACATCCAGAATCTCTTCTTCCATTTCCTTCAACTTGTCCGGAGCAAGGTCCAGTCGGTCGTGGACGAGCACGAGCTGCAGCCGCTCTTTGGCGATCTGTGCGGAACTCGGCGGTGTGTTGCGCCCCATCAGACGATCGATCAGATGTTGCATACGTCTACTCCTCGGCTAGCTTGCGCTATTGGTGGTGCCGAATAACAGCCTGACCAGCCGCTGGACAAATCCTTCGGATTGATCCAGCGACATGAACGGCACTTCTTCGCCGTTCAGGCGCCGGGCGATATTACGGAAAGCCTGTCCTGCTTTGGAATTCGAGTTCCCCGCTGCCGGCTCGCCCCGGTTAGAGGAAGTCAGCACTTCGTCATCCTCCGGCACAACGCCGATGAGGCTGATAGCGAGGATGTCCACCACATCATCCATCGAAAGCATCTCCCCGCGCCTGATCATGTCCATCTTGACCCGGTTCACAATCAGCTTGCCGGGGCCTTTCTCCTCCGCTTCCAGCAGGCCAATAATCCGGTCGGCGTCGCGCACCGAGGAAACCTCCGGGTTAGCCACAATCAGGACCTCGTCGGACGGTGCAACTGCGTTGCGGAACCCCCGCTCAATACCCGCCGGAGAATCGATCAGGATAAAGTCATATTCTTCGCGCAGCTTGGCCGTAATATCGAGCATGTCAGACGGGCTAACTGCTGTCTTATCACGCGTCTGGGCGGCTGGAATCAGGTATAGCTCGGAATACGCCTTGTGCTTGATCATGGCCTGGCGCAGCTTGCAGCGGCCTTCCACCACATCCACAATGTCATAGACAATGCGGTTTTCCAACCCCAGAATAACATCCAGATTGCGCAAGCCGATATCCGCATCAATGGCGACAACCTTTTTGCCCATCGCCGCCAGCGCGACGCAAATATTAGCTGTAACGGTTGTCTTGCCCACCCCGCCCTTGCCAGAAGTAACGGTGATCACCCGTGCACCCATATGATCATCAGTCCTTTTTGCTATAAAGGTCAGTCCCAGGCCTCGACCACAATGCGATTATCGCGCACCCTGGCGACCTCGGGCCTGGGAACCCGGCTCTTTTCCTTGGGCGACGTGGCAATGTGTCCGGCGATGCGCAGTTGCATTGGCATCATATCCAGCGCGCAGACAGTCACCCCTTCATCCCCATGCACTCCGGCATGAACCATGCCGCGCAACCGTCCCCAGATAATAACATCTCCGCCGGCAAAAATCTGCGCGCCGGGATTAACATCTCCGATCACCACAACATGCCCCTCGCTGCGCACTGTCCGCCCGCTACGCAGGGTCCGCTTGACCAGCACGCCGGCAGTCCCGATCTCCTCTGGCTCAACAAGGGGCAACGCTTTTTCATCTTCATCGGTCCGCAGCAAAGTCGCCGGCACAGCCCCGCTCGATTCAGCCGGCGCGGCGACCAGACCCCTGTCTGCTGCTTCGACATTTTGCAGCGAAGTCTGCAGCTCCAGCTTTCGCGCCGTGCTGAGGGTGGTCATGCTCTCGCTCAGGACCGCCCACAGGATCACGCCGCGGTCGCTCAGCATATGCTGCAGGGTGCCGAGCTCCTGCCGGCGAAGCGAGCGCTCTCCAACATCAAGGGCCAGCCGCGCCCCTCGAAAGAAATCGCGCTGCTTGTCGATCAAGTTCACAAACTGCTTGACCAGCGCCTTCCAGTCCTCTGTCGGCGACAGTCGCACCAGCAGCCCTTCGCGTACGCCTTTGATCTCCAGCGATTTATTCCCAGGCATAGCTCGCCCGTATACCCACCCGGTTCTCAGCAACCGGGAGATTCATACCGCACAGAGCACACGCTTAACTATACTCAGTTTTCGCTATACCGCTATCGCAGGGCGGCTGTTGTAAGTTGCCCCCGCTCCCCCTGGAGGCGGAAGTATGCCTCCATTGTCTCACGGACCACCGGGAGCGCCACCAGCGATCCTTCGCCGCCGTTGTACACAAAGGCAATGACGATAATTTCCGGATTCTCATAAGGGGCATAGCCCGTATACCAAGCATGTGCCGGCCAGTTTCCGGGGACACACAGGCCAAGCGGGCGGGCAATATCGTCGCAGTACTCCGCCGTGCCCGTCTTGCCCGCCACCTCTGCATAGGATATAGCCGCGTTTTTGGCTGTGCCCTCCAATACCGCCAGGCGCATGCCTTCCTGTACAACCCGGATAGTCCCCGGGCTGATAAAAGGAGGCAGGTAATCCGGATCAAAGCGCGTCCGGTCGCAAACGCGGCCGTTAAACACGTAATTGCGCGGCACATTAACTGTATAGGGGATCTCCTCCCCGTTCCAGTCCAGGACAGCCCGGTACTCCGTCGGGTTACAACGTTCCGAATCGTAGAATTCGCTGTCCGGTTCGCAGGTGCAGACCAGGCTGTTTTGCCCCTTCATGATCATATCCTCGATCATGAAGAGGACAGCCGGCTCCCCGGCGGCAGGCCTGAGGAGAGTGCGGTTGATGTGGGGGGTGAAGCCCTCCACAACGTTCCCTTCGCCATCCAGAAAGTTACGAACAATCGTGGGCTGGTAGACCGTCCCTCCATTGGCGACTGCCGCTACCGCTGAGATCAACTGGAGCGGCGTCACGGTCACATACCCCTGGCCAAAGGCGGCGTTGTAAGTGTCCCCGGTTGACCAGTTCTCCCCATAGGTGCGGCGCTTCCAGTCGCGGTCAGGCATCCGGCCTGCCGCCTCGCCGGGCAGCTCAACACCCAGTTCCGAGCCAATGCCAAATGCCGTGGCGTACCGGAAGAGATCGTCAATGCCCAGCCCGCCAGGGCGCAGCACCTCCGGCGAAACCTCAGGATTGCCGCCACCTACCTGATAGAAGTACACGTCGCAGCTCTGGGCAATCGCCCCCCGCATACCCAGTTGGCCGTGCCCTGAGCGCAGCCAGCACACAAACGTCTGTGAAGCCGCTGGATCGTTGGGAGCGTACCGGTTCGGCAGGACAAGGTGGCCCGGATCGTTCAGAAGGGCATCAGGGGCGATCACGCCCTCTTCCAGCACGCCGGCTGCAGTAATTATCTTCCACACTGACCCGGCCGGATAAAGCGACTGTATCGCATGGTTGATCAGCGGCAGGAGCGGATCGGCTTCCAGCCCGAGATAGTAGTTGCCGTCAATGCTGCGAGCGAAACGCTGGTCGTCATAAGTCGGCCAGCTTACCATCGCCAGCACTTCCCCGGTCCGCGGATTCATGACAATAACCACGCCGGACTGAGTCACAATTTTGCCCGCGCCAGCGTTGACCAGGTTAATACGGCGAATCAGGGCTTCCTGGGCAGCCTGCTGAAGCTCCAGGTCCAGAGTCAGCGTGACATTGCGGCCCGCAATCGGGTCTTCCTGCTGGACGACGCGCAGCGGCAGCCCGGCCACATCGACCTCTCGCAGCCGGGATCCGCGCCGTCCTGCCAGCTCGTCCTGCAAAAAGAATTCAACGCCAGCATAGCCAATACGGTCAAAAGCGGGGTTGTATCCCTGCTCAATTAACGCCTGAGCCTCCGCTTCGGGGATCGGGCCTAAATAGCCGATTGCCTGCGAGGTGGACTCGCCCGCCGGGTACTCCCGCACGGAGGCTACTTCAATGCCAACGCCGGGGAGGAGTTCCTGCTCTTCCAGGATGCGCATCGCCGTCTGGCGCGGGATATCCTGCGCCACGACCACCGGGCGGTACGGCTCAATACCGGCCCCTTCCTGCACCATCCCCTCCAGGCTGCGCTCGTTAAAACGCCCGGCCGCATCGGCGGCGGCCCGGGTGGCGGGGACGTTGATCATAGCTGACAGCCGGTTATAGACTTCCAGCGCCGCTTCATCATCGCCCGGTATACTCGCCGGAATGATGGTGACATTAAAGGCCGGCACGTTCAATGCCAGTTGCTGCCCGTAGCGGTCGTAGATCACGCCGCGTGAGGCGGCAATCGGTTGTAGCTGTAGCCGATTCTCCTCTGCCTGCAGCAGCCACTCTTCATGCTGCGTGAACTGGAGATCATAAAGGCGCATCACCAGCAGAAACAGCGAGAAAAATACAACCGCCTGAAACAGTGTGAGGCGCCACCCCTGAAACGGTAGAATACGCTTGTCCATCTTACATTACACTCCTGACTCTCAATCGAGTCAGTCTACAGGCCTTTCACCCGCCGGGATCGTTCCGAACGATAAAATAAACCGCTCAGGCGGTATACCGGCAGCATGACAACAGCATTGTAGATCATACTGGGCAGCGTGACATACACCAGAAACTGGCCCGGCATCTGCGAGCGTCCGGTGAGCGCCAGCACCAGCAGAGTCACCCCGTGCAGGATCAGGGTCCCTGCGACAGCGGCCACTGATGGAATCAACAGGCTGCGCGGGCCTTGCTGGTCGAAGATCAGGTGTACCGCCACCACCGCGCATACCAGCCCCAGCGATGTTGTCCCCAGAGGTACGGCGGAGATCAGGTCCTGCAGAAGACCGCCAATAATAGCCCAGACAAGCCCGAAATTCAGGCCGCTTAGCAACGTGACCGCCAGCACAGGCAGCAGCAACAGGTCGGGCATCCCGCCGGCAATCCTGATTTCCGGTATCACTGTGGCCTGCACAATGACGACAATCGCCAGGACCACAACGCCGAGATATCCAACCATCTCTGAAGGGACTCCTGTCCGGGCCTGGGCCGACTATTCGAATACAGAGAGATCGACGGGCTGGAAGTTCGTGATCACCATGACGTTTTCCAGCCGGTCAAAGTTATTCAGGCTGCGGACTTCGGCTTCCCTGAACAACTCCGACTCTGCCTGCCGCACACTGGTAACCTGCCCGATGATGATGCCTTCCGGGAAGTTGCCGCCCAATCCGGATGTGATGACCGTGTCGCCTTCCTGGACGCGCGTGCCCAGATCGATAAACGTCATCCGCAGCCCGCCCACCTGCCCCTGTACCGCGCCTTCCGCGCGCGAGCTCAGCAGGCGAGCGTTGACGGAGCTGACTGTGTCCGTGATAAGCGTGACTTGCGACGCATTGGCGCTCACCCGGCTGATCCGGCCCACCAGGCCATCCTCGGTCACAACAGGCATGCCCTCCCGAAGGCCATCGCGGGTGCCGCGATTGATCTGGATGACCCGGTTGAATGCGCTGATATCCCGGCCAATAACATCGGCGACGAGAAACTCCTCATTTTCGCGGCTGCGCGTATACTTCAGAAAGGCGGCGATCCGATCGTAGTCGCTGCGTATTTCGCGCAGCTCGACAATCTCTGACTGGTACGCGGCCAGCGCAGCCTCCAACTCCCGGTTGCGTTGTTGAAGTGACTGCAGCTCGACAATACCCTCAGCGAAATTGCTGACCCGCGTCACAAAAGAGTTCGCCAGCCCCTGCAGGAACTGGAGCGGCGTCGCCAGAATCCCCTGCACTGGCGACAGCACGCCGCTGACGCTCAACATGATGAGCGCGACACACAGGAACACGCTGATAACGACCAGAAGCAATCGACTCGACCGTCTCATAGGTGTCTACCTGGAACAATTAACACTGCATCTGGCATCGTCCGGACCCTCCAGACAAAATAAAGGGGCGCCGATCCTGGAAGCCGTAGCCGCCAGCGCCCCCTTATTTACTCACCCATATTGGCCCCGTCGCACCGACCTGCTCGCCATAAAGCCAGCGCGCTAATGCAGGGTGCTGCCCCGTTCGAGACCCACCAGCAGCCGCCGCAGATTATCGTAGTCTTCCAGAATCCGGCCCGCCCCACGCGCTACACAGGTCATCGGATCACTGGCCAGCCAGACCCTGATATTGGTCTCCTCGGCAACCCGTTCGGTCAGCCCCTTGAGCTGGCTGCCGCCGCCTGCCATACAGATACCCGATTCCATCAGGTCGGAGACCAGTTCCGGCGGCGTCTCGTCCAGCGCCTCTTTAATGGCCTCAACAATGATGCCGACGGACCCGGCCAGCGCCTCCCGGAGTTCGATCGAGCTAATCTCAACTGCTTCTGGCAAACCCGTCACCAGGTTGCGGCCCCGCAGGGTGAGCACGCGCTCTTCCGGGAGGGAGAAGGCCGAGCCGATCTCAATCTTGGCCCGCTCGGCGGTGCGGTCGCCGATGAGCAGGTTGTACTTGTTGCGCATATACTGGACGATATCTTCGTCCATTTCGTCGCCCGCCACCCGAATCGAGCGGCTGATCACGATGCCGCCCAGCGAAAAGACGGCTACTTCTGTTGTGCCGCCGCCAATATCCACCACCATGCTCCCGTGCGTCTCCATGATCGGCAGCCCGGCGCCAATTGCCGCGGCAACCGGCTCTTCGATCAGGAAGGCCTCACGCGCGCCCGCGTTCACGGTCGCATCATACACGGCCCGCTTTTCGACTTCCGTCACTCCGCTGGGGATGCCCACAACCACCCGGGGGCGCGGAATCGGCACCCAGGTCTGTTCATGGGCTTTGCGAATAAAGTAGCCCAGCATCGCCTCAGTGATATCGAATTCGCTGATCACGCCATCGCGCAGCGGGCGAATTGCCAGAATGTTTGCGGGGGTCTTGCCAACCATTTCTTTGGCTTCTGTGCCAATGGCCAGCGGGCGCCGCGTCTTCTTCTCCACGGCGACATAGGACGGCTCGTTAATCACGACGCCCTTACCTCGAACACTTACCAGTGTGTTGGCTGTGCCCAGGTCAATACCTACGTCAAGCGAGAACAGACCCAGCAGCCAATCTAATGGACTTAGCACAGTTGCCTCAGTCTCCCAGCGGACCGCCATCAAAGACGCGACGGAGGATTATAGCATATCGCCCGTTCTGTCCAGGCTATCCCGCTTTAGTTTATCCACCTTTTCGTTTTGGACAAAGACGCTGCCCGGGCGCGGCCAACTGGCATATACTGAGAGTCATGGACCTTTATGAGCACTTTTTACAGGATATCCGCCGGTTCTCGCTGCTTCCGTACCTGGCCGGGCAGCATGTGCTGGTGGCGGTATCAGGAGGGGCAGACTCGCTTTGCCTGCTGCATTTGCTGCGGCGCGCGGCTCCTGCCTTGGAACTCGCGCTGACCGTCGCCACCCTCGATCACGGCCTGCGAGGGGACGCCGGGCGGGCGGATGCCGACTACGTGGAAGCACTCGCGCGTGAATGGAGCCTGCCCGTATATCGGGGCACAGAGGATGTCCCTTCGCTGGTCGTCCGGCATCGCATCGGCGTCGAAGCGGCGGCGCGGCTGGCGCGATACACCTTCCTGGCCGCTGCGGCCCGCCGGGCGGGCAGCAGCGTGATTGCCCTCGGCCATCAGGCCAGCGATCAGGCGGAGACGATCCTGCTGCATCTGATACGGGGCAGCGGCCTGGGAGGTCTGCGTGGAATGCAGCCCAGCGCAGCGCTTGACGCCAGCTATCTCCTGCCAGGCTCCGGACCAATCGGAGAGATCACCCTGATCCGTCCCCTGCTCGGTATATCACGCGCAGCTATAGATCGCTACTGCGCTGAACAGGGTCTGCACCCGCGAGAAGATGCTACTAACATTGATCAACACTTCTTGCGGAACCGGATTCGACACGAAGTGCTTCCCCTCCTGGAGGAGATTAACCCCGGTATCAGCCGGATACTTGTGCGTATGGCTGGCCTGATTGTTGATGACTATGCGAAGCTGGAAGAGATCGCCGAGGAGAACTGGTCCTCGCTGCTGCAGGAGCAAACGGAACAGCGGATCATTCTCGACATCGAGCGCTTTCGACGGGCATCCCTGTCATCCGGCATCCGCCGGCTGGTGCTGCGGCAGGCTTTCCATAGGCTTTCGCCCGCCGGGCAGGAGGCCGGGTTTCAGACTATCGAGAACGCCCTGACGGTTGCCCTCAATGGCCCGACCGGGGCCAGCGCCTCTTTGCCAGGCGGCGTCATCCTGCGTATCGCCTATAACGCACTTATTCTGGAAAGCGGCCCACCGCCCCCGCCATCCGGCCCGACGATGGAAAGCGACCAGGTTCTTCCGGTCCGCGTCCCCGGAGTCACCGCCCTGCCCTCCGGCGAATGGGCAGTCGTCACCCGCTGGCTGCCCCCGGGAGCCGATGCCGCCGCCTTTCGCCAGCTCCCGTATACCGCCACGCTGGCCATCCCGCCTGATGCCACCCTTACACTTCGCACCCGACGGCCTGGCGACCGTATCCAGCCGCTGGGCATGGAAGGGCGCCATCAATCCCTTAAGAAGCTCCTGATCAACCTGAAGATTCCTTCTCGCCGCCGCGATCGCCTGCCCCTGCTGCTGGTGAACGATACAATCGCCTGGATCGCCACAGATACGGAAAGCCGCATCGCCGCGCCGTATGCCCTGACTGATCAGGACGCGCCAGTTTTGCTTGTGCAGTGGGTGCCGCAGCACCTGTGATGCGGCTGCAGAACCGGGGGGCTTATTCACGATAAGGGCTTTGCCATACAATAGCTAATTTGCATTTGCAGAAACAATGAAGTAAAGTTAAGGTAGTCTTGACAAACGCACGACTAGAGATAGACAATGGTGGCCGATGAGTACAAATCCTCCAACAGCTCATATTCTTGTGGTTGATGATGAAAGCGCCATCCGCTATTCGATCACCAAAACTCTCCAGCGGGTAGGCTACCAGGTTGAGTCAGCAGCAAGCGGCGAGGAAGCGCTGGATATGCTGTCTCAACAGCCGTACGATGTTGTCCTGACGGACATCCGCATGCCGGGTATCAGTGGCGTTGAACTGCTGGCGCGCATCAAAGAAGAGTCTCCAGACGCCATCGTGATCCTCCTCACCGGGTACGCCAGCCTGGATACCGCCGTCGAGAGCCTGCGGCTTGGCGCCCACGATTATCTGATCAAGCCGAGTTCGAGCCAGGATATCCGCGACAGCGTCTCCCGCGGCATCGAGCGCGCCCAGAACCTCAAGCGCCGCCGCGCCCTGCTGGATGCTATCCAGAATAACGTGGCCGAGCTGGCTGACGTGTCGGACACCCAGAGTCGCATGCTGGCGATGATGCCAGGCGCAGCGGCGCCCGGCAGCGCTCCGGCTGCGCAGCCCGCACCCGCCACACCCATCGCAACCCCGATCAACACGATGATTCTTGGCCCGTTGACTATTTTCCCGGGGCGTTATCAGATTGCCGTTGGCGAACAGCCCATTGATCTGACTCCGACGGAGTTCGATCTCTTGCTCTATCTGGCCGTGCATCGCGGCCGCGTGGTGCCCTGCCATGAGCTGGTGCGCGAAGTGCGCGGGTACTCTATCGACGAGCCTGAAGCGCGTGAGGTTATCCGCCCGCATATCAGCAATCTGCGCCGTAAGCTCAAGCAGGCTGGCCAGAATCCTAACCTGATCGTCAACGTGCGCGGTATTGGCTACAGGTTAGCCGATCTGCCACCCGCTTAGGAGGGTCATGCGCTCTCGCAATTACAAGCGCCACCTGGCTGCGCTGGGTGGTGTTTTTGTGATACTCCTGGCACTGGCGAGGCCCATGCTACCGGCTGCAGCGTCCCCCCCTTCGCAGAATTCAGGAGAACAGATTGAGGCAATTCTGGCCGCGCTGTCGCTGCACCAGAAGGTTGCCCAGATGTTTCTGGTCAGCATCTGGGGGCAGACACTGCCTCTTGACGGCCAAAAGCTCCTCATGGAATACCAGCCCGGCGGGGTCATCCTGTTCGACTACAATACCGGCCCACCGGAACAGGTGACCGCGCTCACCAACGCTATGCAAAACGCGATCCTGGCCGGCGGCGGGGTAATCCCGGCCTGGATCGCCATTGACGAAGAGGGGGGGACCGTCTCGCGTCTCTCCGATCCTGACGCCTACACCCGCTTCCCCGTGCCCATGGCAATCGCGGCAACCGATAATCCGGACTACGCCCGGGCGATCGGAGCTGCCATGGCCGAGGAGCTGCGGGCGGTAGGCATCACCATGAACCTCGCCCCGGTCGCCGATGTAGAGACCAACCCGGATAACCCGGTCATTCACCGCCGTTCTTTTGGCTCGGACCCTGAACAGGTTGGCGCGATGGTCGCCGCCACGATCGATGGGTTGCAAAGCGGCGGCGTCATGGCAACCGCCAAACACTTCCCGGGTCACGGCGAAACTGGCGAGGACTCGCATGTCACCCTCCCGGTCGTGGAGGCTGACCGCGCTCGACTGGAGGCTGTCGAGCTGGCCCCTTTCCGGGCGGCGATCGCAGCCGGCGCCGGGGCTATCCTGGCCGCCCATATCTGGTATCCGGCTCTCGAGCCGGCGCCGGACACCCCGGCCAGCCTGTCCCCGGCCGTTTTGAGCGATCTCCTGCGCCAGGAAATGAGCTATGACGGCCTGATCATGACTGACGCCCTCGACATGGACGCTATCGATACCCGGTACGATCTTTCCACCGCTGCTATCCTGGCGGTTCAGGCCGGGGCCGATCTGATCGCGCCGGGGCCGCATGTCGGGCTGGAGGCGCAGCAGGCGGCGATCGAAGCGGTCATAGCCGCTGTAGAGGACGGCACGATCGCCCCGGAGCGCATTGACGATTCGGTGCGTCGTATACTGCGCCAGAAAGCCGCTTTCAATATCCTGGATTGGGCGCCGCTCGATCCGGCGAACGCCCGCGAGCGGGTCAACCGGGCCGCGCACGAAGCGCTGGTAGCCGACGTGCTGGCGGCGGCGGTCACGCTCGTCTACGACCGGACCGGGCGTATCCCTTTCGGCCCCGAGGACCGCGTCGCCCTGATCTACCCGGCTACCATGCCCGGCATCTTGCAGAGTTGCCGCGACCGGCATGCCAATCTGTGGCCGGTTGGCGTCTCAGCAGGCCCCACGGATGAAGAACGCGCCTGGGCCATCAGCGCCGTCCTGGGCAGCGATATTGCCGTCGTCCTCAGCATGGATGCGGCCCAGAACCCGCCGCTGCGACAACTGATTCAGGCCCTGCCCCCCGAAAAGACGCTGGTCGTAGCTATGCGCTCGCCCTATGACTGGCAGGTATTCCCGGACATCGCCGGTTATCTGGCGAGTTACAGCCCCCTCCCCCCGGTTATCCCGGCGATCTGCAACGCTCTGTTCGGGCGGCAGGCGCTCACCGGGAGGCTTCCAGTCACTCTGTCCTCCGACTTACCGGCGGGAACCGGCATCCAGCACCCCATTTCGCAGTGAGTCTGTGCTATACTCAACAACGCGATGGTCCGTCCTGACCACTGCTGAACTATGCCGTGTACAGCATCAGAGTTGTCCGAAAGCCGGTGAGGAAGCTGATGGGAGCAACACTCAACCCCAATCTGTTAGCCAGAGATACAACCGAGCTGCTCAACGAAACCGCAGCGATCATGGATCGCTACCGGAAGAAAAACATCTTCCCGGAAATAGCCCTGATGGCGCTGATTGAGGCCAAAGACACGCCCGGTTACGCCCTGTTGCAGCGTCTGGCAGCCACTCGCAATATCGACCTGGCGCGGCTATCCCGTCAGGTGCGGCTGGCGGTTGAGAGCCGGCGCGATCTGCCCGGCGATCTGCTGTTCATCACCCGCGATAACAAACAGGTGCAGCTATCCCGACAGATGATCATCGCCATCGATGAAGCCCTGACCCTCGCCGAAGCGCGAAATGAGGTATATGTCCAGACGGATGATCTGCTGGCGGTGCTGAGTGACAATCGCCTGGGCACGGGCGGCATCCTGCAGCAGTACGGGATCACGCCCCGAATCGTGCAGGAGCTTATAGGCGGCGGGACCGGGAGCATCAGCCAGGCGGCCAGCACCTCCACAGTAGCCCGGCAGATGGGCGGCACGGCGGTTGACTACGTTGCCCTGGCTAAAGCCGGCGAGCGCCGCCCGGTCTACTATCGCGAAACGCTGCTGCGCGACCTGATGAACATGCTGGCTCAGAAGGTGCGCCGCCACATCATTCTGGTTGGCCCTGAGGGGGTGGGCAAGCGCACTCTGGTCTACAGCCTGGCGCTGCTCATAGCCGACGGCAAAGGCCCGGCCGGGCTGACCCGGCTCGTTCAGATCGACGAGACCGCTTTGCTGGATAACCCGGTCCAGGCGATCCGGGCCGGCATGAACAGGGCGCAGGGCGGTCTGCTGTTTGTGCCCCAGATACACCGCTTCTTTGACCAGCAGACCAGGTTGCGCCAGCCTAAAGTATCCGCCGATCTGCAGAAGGTCTTCTTGAGTGCCGACCCGATCATCATCGGCAGCACAACCGAGGCTATCTACAACGAGCAGCTCGCCGATATTCCGGCTATCGCCGAAGAAAGCCAGCGGCTTCGTGTGCCGGAACCGGGCGAAAAGGAAGCGATCGCCATCCTGCAAACGCTCAAGCCGCAGATTGCAGCCGACTATGGCATTTCCGTTGCCGATGAGGCAATTGCGGTCGCTACGTCGCTGGCCCGGCGCTACATGTCGGGGACGCCGCTGCCCCGCAGCGCGGAGAATCTCCTGCACCGCGCCGCTGCCCTGGTCAACATGAGCAACCAGCAGCATATTGCGTTCAAGCCGGAGACTTCCAACCAGTCCGATAACAACCTCGACGCCGAAGATGTCACCCTGGCCGCCAGCCAGATGACCGGCGTTCCCGTCAGCAAGCTCGGCGCGGACGAGCGCAGCCGCTACGCCAGCATGGTCGAACACCTGCACGAGCGCATCATCGGCCAGGATGAAGCCGTGATGGCCGTCAGCCGGGCGGTCAAGATGGCCCGCGTTGGCCTCAAGGATAAGCGACGCCCTATCGGCGGTTTTCTGTTCCTGGGGCCGACCGGCGTGGGCAAGACCGAGCTGGCCAGGGCACTGGCAGAATTCATGTTCGGCGATGAAGAAGCTATGCTACAACTGGACATGAGCGAGTTCCAGAACGAATCAACTGTCAACCGCCTGATTGGCTCCCCCTCAGGTTACGTGGACAGCGAGGCGGGCGGCCAGCTCACCGAGCGAGTGCGCCAGCAGCCTTATCTCATCGTGCTGTTCGACGAGATCGAAAAAGCGCATCCGCGCGTCGTTGACATCCTGCTGCAAGTGCTGGAAGAAGGCCGCCTGACCGACGGGCGCGGCAATGTTGCCAACTTCAGCGAGACGGTGATCATCCTGACCAGCAATCTCGGCGCGCGGTACCTCCAGACAACGGAGATCACGGACGAGATTCGCGATGCCGTCATGGAAGAAGTGGAGGGACACTTCAGGCCAGAATTTCTGAACCGGCTGGATGAGACGGTGATCTTCCATCCGCTGAGTCCGGAGCATCTGGCGCAAATCCTCGATCTGTTGCTGAAGAAAGAAAGCCAGCTTGCCTCGACGCGCGGCCTAACGCTGGAGATCAGCGACCGGGCCAGGCAGTGGATGTTGGAGCAAAACGAGCATCCCGAATGGGGCGCGCGTCCGCTGCGGCGCATCATTCGCCAGTATCTGCGGGAGCCGCTGGCCGACTATTTGCTGAAAGAGAATCCCGAAGCCGGCACCACGATTCGCATCCACGTAGCCAGAAATGCGCTTACGTTCAAGGTAGCCGTGCCAGAATCGGAAGCATAGACTGCCCGTAAGCAGCAGCTTTGGCCCGGACAACAGAAAGAGTCCTTATTGATGGCCGATCTGATCGAATTTGGCACCGATGGTATACGCGGCATCGCCGGCGAATACCCGCTTTCGCCCGAAGTAATTCTGGCGATTGGCCGGGCCATTGGCGGCTGGCTGCGCAGCACGGAGCGCGCCCGGGCCGTGCTGATTGGCCGGGATACGCGCCCCAGCGGCCCTTACATCACCCACGCCC
Source organism: Aggregatilineales bacterium (assembly GCA_029976025.1). Lineage (GTDB taxonomy): Bacteria > Chloroflexota > Anaerolineae > Aggregatilineales > Ch27 > JARKNX01. Next base: position 62,781 of record JARKNX010000162.1, read on the forward strand.
TCCTGGCCGGGCTGACTGCCGAAGGCATCGCAGTTGACGATGTCGGCGTGATGACCACGCCGGGCGTCGCCCATCTGACGCGCCGGCTGGGGTATAGCCTGGGCATCGTCATCTCCGCCAGTCACAACCCGGCTGACCAGAACGGTATCAAGCTGGTTGCTGGCGACGGGTTCAAGCTCAGCGACGAAGATGAAGAGGTCATCGAAAAGCTCATCGCTGAACGGCTGGTTACTCATCTGCCATCGGAGCATTTCGGGCCGGCGCGCCAGACAGCGGCCTACGCCGAACACTATCTCCAGCATCTGGCGGCGGGCCTGCCTCCGGGCGCGCTGAAAGGGCTGCACGTTGTCCTCGACTGCGCGAACGGCGCGTCGTACGCCCTGGCCCCGGAAGTATTCGCCCGGCAGGGGGCCACCGTGACCGCCCTGGGGACCAGCCCGACCGGCGCCAACATCAACGTACGGAGCGGCAGCGAACATGTCCGGCGGCACCGGGACATCCTCAAAGCAGCGCTGGAAGCCAACGACGCTCATATCGGCATCGCTTTCGACGGGGATGCTGACCGCGTGGTATTCCTGACCCGGAGCGGTGTGCTGATCGACGGCGACCATATCATGGGCTTGCTGGCTTCGCATCTACAGGCGCAAGGTCGGTTAGCAGCTAATACCGTTGTGGCGACCACGATGAGCAACAGCGGGCTGGCGTACTACCTCAGCCAGCGCGGCATCACCCTGGAACGGACTAAAGTGGGCGATCGCTATGTAATGGCCCGTATGCGCGAGGGCGGCTTTTGCCTCGGCGGGGAGCAGGCCGGCCATATCATCCTGCTTGATGCGGAACACACCGCCGGCGATGGCCTCTATATCAGCTTGCAGGTTGCGGCACTGGTCGCTCGCCAGCTCGACTTGCTGGAGACTATCGCCCGCGACCTGCCCAAATTCCCCCAGGTGATCGCTTCCGCCCATCTGGATCGCCGCATCCCGCTCGAATCGATTCCCGCCCTTCAGCCGCTGATCGATGAGACGCTGGCGGCGTTCGATAATCAGGGGCGTGTGGATATGCGCTACAGCGGGACGGAGCCGAATCTGATGCGCGCTATGGTCGAAGGCGGCCTGGCATCTTCCATGGAGGATGTCATCCGCCGGGCGCTGGTCCTGTGCGGCATCGTCGCCGAAGCCAGTCAGACCGCGGCTCCTCACATCGATATGGTGGACTGTGCTACAGGCGCCCGGATTGATCTGGATGCCTTTCGCTAGAGAGGTGCGTGCATGACACAGGTGAAGTCCTATATCTTCCGCAAGTACGATATCCGCGGGCTTGTCACCGGCCCGGATCCGGAAATTACACCAGAGCTGGCGCTCCTCGTTGGCAAGGCTTATGGGACTTATATGCGGCGCAACTTCGGTATCGAGCGCGTTTATATCGGCAGCGATAACCGGCCAAGCTCCCATGCCCTGCGCGCAGCGGTCATTGAGGGAGTCTCCTCCACCGGCGTTGACGTGACCGATGTAGGTGAGGTGATCACGCCGACCGTCTACTACGCGACCTCAAAGCACGGCTCGAAATCCGGCGGCATCATGGTCACCGGCAGCCATCTGGCGACAGACTTCAACGGCATCAAACTGGCCCACGGCCATCTCGCCCTCTACGGCGATCAGATTCAGACTCTGCGGGGGATGATCGAGACCGATGACTTCGATCGTGGTCCGGGCAGTGTGACTCAGGACCTGGACATGGGCCGCCGCCACATGGCCGAGATTAAGAGCAAGGTCCGGCTGGGAAGCCGCAAACTCAAAGTGGTGGTTGACGCCGGCAACGGCCTCAGCGGCGCTGTCGTCCCCCCTGTCATGGAAGCGCTGGGCGTTGAAGTGATCTGCCTGTACTGTGAGCCGGATGGGACCTTCCCCAACCACCTGCCGAACCCCGAAGATCCTGCTTTGACCAAAGATCTCGAAGCCGCCGTCGTACGCCACAAAGCCGATCTCGGCATCGCCTTTGACGGCGACGCCGACCGCTGCGGCACCATTGACGAAAACGGGCATCACGTCGCCGCCGATCGTCTGCTGGCGCTGCTAGCCCGCGACCTGCTGATCCGCCGGCCCGGCGCCCGGATACTCTTCGATGTCAAGTCCTCGCAGGCCCTGGCCGACGTGATTACGGAAAGTGGCGGGACGCCGGTGATGTGGATGAGCGGCCACAGCCTGATGAAGGCCAAGATGCACGAGATTGGCGCGCCGCTCGGCGGCGAAGTCAGTGGCCATATCTTCATCGGCGAGGACTATTACGGCTTCGATGACGCCCCGCTGGTAGCCTTCAAGGTGCTGGAAATCCTGAGCAAAACTGACCGGAGCTTCTCCCAGCTTCTGGAGGCCATGCCCAGGCTGTTCGCCACCCCGGAAATCATCCTGCCTACGCCGGATGACGCCAAGTTCGGCATCATCACGGCCCTTGCCGATATCCTCAAGCGGTCTTATGAGGTCGTGGACGTAGACGGCGCGCGGGCGATCTTCGAGCAAGGATGGGGGCTGGTCCGCGCCAGCAATACGCAGCCCGCCATCACCCTGCGCTTCGAAGCATATACTCGCGAAGCCCTGGTGGAGTACATGACCCGGTTTGATACCCTGCTCAGGGAGTATCCGGAAATTGACCGGGCCAGGCTGGAGGCCCAGATCGCGGTCTTCAGCGCCTGACACCCCGGCAGAAGATTCGCGAGCCATGCACTCGAGGCGGTTCCCTCCTGACCAGAGGGGCCGCCTTTCTGATTCCTTTTCAAGCGAGCGTGGGCTATCCGACGCCAACAGCGCGGGCTGGCGAGATGTTGAGATTCTCCCAGATGGCATGATCGAGGACGACCAGATGCGGATGTTCCAGCACCAGAGCGCTATAGCTGCTGTACGGGTAATCCGCCGGATGGTCGCACAGCCCCGCCCGCACCGGCGTCAGATGTAAATAGTTGACGATATTCGGCAGACGGCGAATGTCGCTGAGCGGCCGATCCCAGAATCCGGACTGCCAGAACTGCTCCGGGAGCGAGCGATTCAGGCGTCGGATAGGCTGGGTTGTCCCTCGTTTCAGCTCTTCAATGATGCGGGGGAGGTAATAAGCGGCCGGGTCGCTGGCGTATCGCCCGCCCCGCTGAATCTGTTCCACTGCGAAATCCTCAAAGCCGGACTCAGTCGGGTAAATCAGCCAGTGGAAGTGATCGGGCATGATGACGTACGCGGCGCACAACAGGGCGAAGCGCCTGCGAGCCAGGTTGAGCCGATCCTGCAAAACGCGCACACGGCCAGCATCGGTGAAGATCGGGCGGCGCGCCGCCGTCGTCACCGTGATATGGTGCCACACTCCGGGTTCAAAGCGAGAGACTGGCTGCGACATAACCGCTGCTCCGCTGCCAGGGCGCTCCACACGCCAGTGATTTCACTCATCATATCACAGATTTCACAAAATCTGACCCCGGGCCTGTCATCTCAATCGCTCTTCTGAATCAGCCGCACGGGTTGCAGCAGACTCCGATCGAACGGCGTAGAGTCTGACGGGTCGCGCTTCTCCAGCGCCGCCCGTACCCGATCCGAACAGACGCGCAGATGGGCCACGTCCACCCCCTGGCAGACATCCGGCAGCGGCACCAGCCACTGCCGGCAGCGCAGGAGTATCTTCAGCGCGCCGCGCATATTGCCGCGCTCGATCTGGTAGTAGGCGATCCCGATCTGCAGGATCGCCCGGTACAGGTTGCGCACGGGGCCGGCCTCCGCCCGCCACAGCGCCTCTAGCAGATCGTGCTGCCGGTAGTAGTTGCCGGCGTTAAACTCGCGCAGACCCTCCACCGCCAGAGCCGGGAGCGGCCCGGCACACTGGCAGGCGAGCGCGTCGGCGAGCGCCGGATCAGCCTCGCGCATCAGCAGGGCTGGCAAACTCCCGGCCAGATCGTCCGCCGCAACAATGGCGTCCAGGCCCGCATACCCGCCAGCCTCCGCCTCGATTATCCCGGCATCGGTCGCAATCATCACGATCGGAATGCGCCGCGAAGCCGGGCTGGACTTGAGCACTGCAATCGCCGCCGCCCACTGCTCCCAGCCCGCATCAAGCAGGACCAGCGTAGCGTCCTCCACAGCGGCGCGCGCAACCAGATCATCAGCCCTGTCGCAACAATGTACGGCAAGCCCTGCCTGTGCTGCCGCCTCTTGCACAGGCCCCAGCCACACCGGGTCCCGTCCGGCGATCAGGATGCTTCGTGTCATATGCTGGCACACCTCCTCCGGTTTATGCGGCGGGACAAACCCTTACTGCCTGACCCATTCAGTGGTATCCTATCCACCTTGTTCAGGACGAGCAAGGAATCGCAGTCAGGATAGAGTGAGGAACACGTGACCAACATCTTTGTGACCAACGACGACGGCGTTCAGGCGCCCGGCCTGCTGGCGCTGGTTCAGGCGATGAAAGAGATCGGGAGCGTACAGGTCATCGCTCCGGCCACCAATCAGAGCGCAGTCGGTCACAAAAAAACACTCTTTCAGGATATCCTGATGACCGAAACGACGCTTGATGACGGCACGCCGGCCCGGGCCGTGGGCGGATCGCCCGCCGATTGTATCGCTATCTGCGCTCTGGGCGCGGCGCCCTGGCCGCCTGATCTGGTCGTTTCTGGAATCAACCGCGGCCCTAATATGGCCCAGGACATCACCTACAGCGGCACGGTCACCGCCGCCTTCGAGTCGGTCATCCACGCGGTGCCCGCCATTGCGGTTTCACTCGACGATCATGAAGCGCGCCACGTGGAAGATTATCGCGCCGCCGCCGCTATCGCCGTCAAAGTAGCCAGGCAGGTGCTGGCGCGCGGGTTGCCGCCGCTGACAATCCTCAACCTGAATGTCCCGGCTGGCCGGGCGGTCAAGGGGCTGCGGCTCACCCGGCAGGGTATCCGTATCTACCGCGACGAGCTTGGCCGCAACGGCGATGCGTTCCAGATTGTAGGAGAGCTGCCAACCGGAGTCTACGACGATGCTGGCACAGATCTATGGGCTGTGCACAACGGCTACGCCAGCCTGACGCCGATCCACCTGGACCTGACCGCCCACCGCTTCATCGCCGATCTGGCCGCCTGGGATATTGTGCTTTAACCCGAAACGGAGATGTTTTTGCCTCATCGGGTCGTGAAACGATACACTATAACCCGTATGGTCGGCTGCTTCACGCGCACTACCGAGGTTACTTTCTATGCCGCCTAGGTTCTTCTTGTTTT
>JARKNX010000179.1 GCA_029976025.1 Aggregatilineales bacterium
GTACAGACGTCCGTCCTCGCCGCGCGCCGCAATCTCCCACTCATTCTCGGTCGGCAGCCGCACCGGCCAGGCCTCGATCTCATCCAGACCGTAGCAGCGACCGGTCAGCCGCCAGGACAGCCAGCGGCAGAAGGCCATCGCCTCGTACCAGCTCACGTTCTCGCGCGGATGGTTCCAGTACTTGAACCACTGCTCGTCGGGGGCGCCCCTGTGCCCTGCACTGGCGGCCAGCCCTTCCCACCAGCGCGGGTCTTTGAAGCCGTCATCGGCTGTCACGAAAGCCTCAAACTGCCTGTACGTCACCGGATACTTCGACAGACGGTAGCTGTATGTCAATTCGAGTTTACGAGGCGGGTTGCCCCCTTCATCCTCGTGCCCGAGAGGATACACGCCAGGCAGCACGGGCTCTCCCCAGGCGATATCTGGTAGTCCATTGGCCAGGACGCCAACACCCGGGCGCGGGTCGCCTGACAGATCGAGCGCTCTGCCTGCGGCAGCACGTCCTCGAGGGTCTATTTCGGTGCCAGATTTTATCTTCTCCAGACACATATCTACAATCAGACGCCGGGTCTCCGGCTCAAAGTCGCGTTCGCTATCTATTGACAGGCCTGCTCCATTGCGCCGAATCACGTCCAGCGCCACCTCCGGGCTGGTTGGCGCCAGCCAGCGGGCTGCCTGGTTCGCCCCGCGCGCCCCGCCCAGAAATTCGCCCAGGATAACGATCGTTTCGCGCCACGGGCCCGGGTCCCACCATTCGTCGCCAAAGAACTGCCCCGCCGCCGCTGTGTCCGGATGATCCGGATCGCCCATCGCCTCCACCAGAATGCGCACCGCGAAGTATTCCTGGAGCAACTGGTGGGCAAACCTCAGATCGTCCCCTCCCTGACTCAGAATGCTGGCGTCGGTGGCCGCTTTCAGCAGTGCGTCAGCTTCTTGCGCCGAGCTGCACAGGTTGCTGGCAGCCAGCACGGCTTCGCGGGCCTGAACTTCTGACAATACCGTGCGCCCTTTGGTTTGCAACGCGCGCGCCAGCGCCACCAGCGCCGCCTCAATCTTCTCCTTATCCGGGAAGGCCAGGCCCTGCCGCTCAGCATTTTTGGCCTCACGCTCCAACAGACCGCTGACAAAGCGCTCGAACAGGGCAGCGCGATTCTTCTCGATTGTTCGCTCGCGCTCATAGATGCCGCAGATCATCTGCGCCGTGAATGGGTTACGGGCCAGCGGAATCAGGCGCGCGCCGCTGTGCATGGCAGCGTGCGCCTTACGCTGTTCCCAGTTATCACCTTCAGGCCACAGATATTCTGCATCCCAGAAGCGTGCGGCACGCCCCCTCTCGCGCATCAGCTTCCAGAGAGCCACCAGATCTTCGTTCCCGCCCATCTCGCGCCACAGGGCGTCGCCCAGCGGCTCGCCCAGCCGCCGGCCCAGAAATTCCCGGATGGCGTCCAGTTCCATGTCGCGCAGCACGACCTGTTCCAGCGGCGGCATGTCGCTGCCGCTCAGCTCGTCCCGGTAGTCGCGCACACGGCAGGACACTACAAAGCGACTGACCGGCTTCAAATACGCGCGGATCGTTTCCACATACGTTTTGGGCAGCTCATTGAGTGCGTCACATAGCAGCACGATCCGCCCGGCGCCCAACAGCGCGTCCAGGTGTGTCCCCAGCGCCCCGGCTCGCCCGCGGACGTAGTCGGCGAAGGGCTGCCCCCCCCGGTAGGCATTCAGCGGGACCAGCACCGGGATCAGGCCGCGGGCCGGGTTCTGCCGGTAAGCATGGATGTAGCCCAGCGCCACCCGGTAGAGCATCCAGGTTTTGCCCGAACCCGGCTCGCCCACCAGCACCGCCCGATCCAGTTCCATCAGACGTTCGCGCACGTTGGGGACGTACTCGCCCGGCGCAGCGTCGCGCTCGCCGTCGCGCGCAGGCACGTGGTCAGCCTCCACCGGGACACAGATCTCGTGGAAGAAGTCTTCGTAGTCGCCGAAGCCCGCCAGAGGGTCGAAGCTATCTTCCATGGCCTGTACGAGCCGGGCGCGCAGCGTCTGTTCATCCCCGGCCAGCTCCACAAACTTGTCCAGCACCAGGTCGCGCAGCCGCTTTTCCAGCGTGCTCAGGTAGGCGTCGATGACCGGCTCCAGGTTAGCCGGGTCTTCCTGCCAGCGTCGCAGGTGATCGATGAACTCCGCCACGCCAGCGTAACGCGCCTCCGGGCGTTTGGCGGTCGCCCGCGCCAGAATGCGGTGGAGCGATTCAGGCAGGACGGGGTGCGGCGGCAGCGGCGCGTGCAGATGCTTCTGGCACAGCACAACCTTGTTCGCGCCGCTGAAGGGCGGCGCCCCGGTCAGCAGCTCATAGGCCATGATGCCCAGGGCGTACACATCTGTGCGGGCGGTCACTTCGGCAAAGTCCGGGTCGCACTGCTCCGGGGCCATGTAGCGGCCCGTGCCCACCAGATCACCCGATTCCGTGATCGCGCCCTCGCGGTCGGAGCTGTAGACCAGCCCGAAGTCGGTCAGATACAGGTAGTCGATTTCGCCGCGGCGGCTGTAGAGGATATTCTCCGGCTTGATATCGCGGTGGATCAGGCCAGCGGTGTGCGCTTCGGCCAGAGCGCCAGCAATCTGGCTCAGCCAGGCGATCGCCAGCTCGGTGGGCAGCGGTCTGCCGTTAATCTGGTGGCGCAGCGTCTTGCCCTCAATGAAGTCCATGACCACATAGAACTGTCCCTGGTGCAGGCCGTAGTCCAGCGCTCGCAGAATATGGGGGTGATTGAGCCGACGCGCCACCGCAATCTCCTGTTTGAAGCGTTCCACACGTTGCGGATCCGCGCTGATGGCCGGTTTGAGGAGCTTAACCGCCACAGGATGATAATGGCCATCAGGCAGCTTCTCTCGCGCCCGCCACACCTGGCCGTTACCACCCTCATCAAGCAGCTCATCCAGCGTGTATCGGTCAAAGGTCACCCCCGGCCCCCACCAGGGCGCGCCGGTAGAGGAGAGGTTACGCTCCTCCTTCAGGGCAGCAGCAAGCGCGGCAGTAACCTGAGCTTTCAGGTCATCCGGCGAGGTGAAAAACCCGACACGGCGGGTCTTTACACGCGTCTTGAAGGCGTCCAGATCGGCCCGGGCATCATGTTCTACCCTGGAGGAAGGCCAGGGGTGGTCATCCTTCATGATGAAACACAGACAGGGGATAGGCGGCTCACGTTCGCCAGCCCAGTCGTATTCCATCTCCGTGATGCTCTTCGTGCCCGGCCCGTCCGGCCGCCAGCCATAGCGGTGAGCATAGATGCCCAGGTATATGTCGGCCTCATCGACCATCTCTTTGCACTTATCAACCGGGCTCTCACCGCTGACCGGCCAGTGCTCCATCCCGCTGGGGAACAGGTCCAGACTCAAAATAGCATCTCGCACGGCAGCGCGATGCTCCGGCAGGTCGATGCTGGTGCTGCTGATGAATACGGTGATGCGCGGCTTGCCCATATGGCCGCCTCTCCCCTGCGTCCGTTTATTAGCGCGTGATATTCCTTATCATACTGATCTCAGCCGGATTTTCAACCACATGGCAAGGGCTGGCGTGCCGGCCTCTGTCGCGCTATCTTTGGGGGGCGAATCGTGCCAGCAAGGAGGGCCGGTGCCGCTCACATTTGTGGAAGGCGATATCTTCCTCAGCCGGGCCAGGGTCATCGCTGTCGGCTTCAACGCGGCGGGGCAGCGCGAAATCGACCCGGTGGTCGGGGAGATTGCCCAGCGCTACCCGGCGGCTCTGGCCGCTTTCCGCAAGCGCGCCCGCGCGGGCCGGATGCCGGTCGGGGGCTGGTGGCTCTGGCGGGAGACCGCCCCCTGGCTGGCGCTGCTGATCGTGCGGGAGGGCCATGCCGGCCCCACCCGTCCCCGCTATGTGGAAGAGGCGGCGCAGCAGATAGGCCGCGACTGGGAACGGGAGGGGGTCGCCAGCCTGGCGATCGTCCGGCTGGGCGAGCCGCTCGAATGGCCGGCCAGCCGGGAGGTGCTGATCTACTGGCTGGCGCGGTCGGCGCTGCCGATCGCGATCTACGAGGCGCACCGGCCCGGCATCCGCGCCCCGGAGCCGTGGGATATGGCGCCGCCGTCTACGGCGCCGTAGACGCTCACTCCCGGCTCAGCGACTGCCGCGCGGCAAGGCACAGGCTCTGCCCGCCGGCCTCCAGCCAGCGCTCGAGCATCGCGCTGCTGGCCGCGCCGGAGACGGCGTCGTTGTAGATGTTAGTCCCCCAGATGTAGTAATCGCGCGCCTGCTGCGGCCAGTAGTCCCAGGCCGTCACGAACACGCTCGGCCCGGCGTTGTAACAGGCGAAGGCCAGCCCGACATCCTGCCGGGTGTTGTAGGGGCTGGTCAGACATTCGGTCAGGATATCCAGGCCGCGCCGGACGTTGGTCTCCGGGTCGAGCGGGTCCTGCTCAGCGGCGAAGTGCTGCGGCATGACCTGCATCAGGCCCTGAGCGCCCGCGGGGGAGAGCGCATTCGGGTCGCCGCAGCTTTCGATCTGGATGATCGTCGCCACCAGGCCGGGGTCAAGGTTGTAATCCGCCGCCCAGCGCACGATGCTGTCCTGCCAGTGCGCCACCTCCGGCGTGAAGAACGGCGCGATCGCGCCGGCGCGGTCACGCATCAGGTGGCGTTCATCCGGCACATCAAACGACCTGATGAAGCGCCCCACAAATTCCGGCAACTGAGGGGCTGCCGCCCAGGCCACTGCGCACAGCACGACAATGGCGGGCAGGAAGCGAATCAATAAGGGGCGGCAGCCGCCGCCAGCGCGTTCCCGGTCATCCTGACGTGTTTGGTCGGACATGCGCCCCTGTCTACCCTGCCCCCGCGCCCTGAGTTTACACCACCAACGCAAGAGCGGCATCCCGCCGGGCGAGATGCCGCTCTCCAGACCGCCTGTCCAGCGCAGACCTCAGGCGCGCTCGACAACCGATACATGCACATCAAACGCGGGCGGGTTCTCCAGATGCTTCTTGACGGCGCACTGGCCGGCCGCGCGGATCACGGCCTCCTTGTACTTCTCCGGGAAGTCTGGCGGCACCTGAATATCCAGCTCAATCTCCTCCACCATGTGCGTCAGCGGGCTGCGGTTGACGCGCTGGATGATGCGGATGCCGTCAGTGGGGATGCCGCGCTGCTGGCAGAAGCCCACGACGTAGATGCCGGCGCAGGTGCCGATGGACGCCAGGAACAACCCGAAAGGCGAAGGGGCCGATCCGTCCTGATTGGTCGTGATCACCATACCGTTGGTAACTGCATCCACGCGCGCGCCGCCAGAGAAGACGATTTCCAGTTCCACGATTGCTTTGTCCTTCCAACAAAAGGTGTGCGGTCCCGTTCAAACCCAACATCCGGTTGGATGCAAAAAACGGGGAAAAGTAACGCGATCCGGAGGATCGGACCTTTTATTCGGCGATCTCGGGCGTATCCGGCAGCATCGCCGCCGCGCGCTTCCTGTCGCGCCGCTGCTTGAGCCGGAATACCACAAACGCCACGACGGCCACCGCCAGAATCACGTAGACCACGTTCTGGTACGTATCCACGATCTCGATCACCAGTTCCCAGTTTTCGCCCAGCACCCAGCCGCCGCCGGTCAACAGGAGATTCCATACTGTCGTGCCCAGCACAGTGAACAGCAGGAATGTGGGCAGCGGCATGCGGTTCATGCCAGCGGGGATGGAAATCAGGCTGCGGATGATGGGGATCAGCCGGCCAAAGAAGACAATGGGCGAGCCGTAGCGTTCGAAGAAGTGCAGGGCGCGATCGAGATCATCCTCCGAGATCATGAAGTACCGCCCATAGCGGCGGATGAACGACCGGATCACCGGCTCATCCAGCCAGGCGCCCAGGTAATACAGCACCAGCGTGCCCAGGACGGCGCCGATCGTCCCGGCCAGCATCACGAGCAGGAAGTCCATCCCGCCCTGCGCCACGAGGAACCCCGCAAAGGGCATCACCAGCTCGGACGGGATTGGCGGGAATATGTTCTCGGCGAACATGACAAAGGTGATACCCGGGTATCCCAGGGTCTGAATGATATTGGTAATGATGATACTCAACTGGTCCAGAATCTGAGCCACGAAATCCTCCCCAACCCATCAGCAAGCTATCCGTATTCCGGCGGAATCACGAGAAGATCGCTCCAGACCGTGCGCCGGGCCTCGGAAGTGTACCATACCCCCCTACCGGCGTCTACGGGCGATCCTCAAAAAGGCCGCGCGGCGCCAGCCGGCGAGACCTTTCTTCTATTACAGCCGCAGTCGCCTATTTCCTCACCGGGTGCTGTATAATCAGGGTAGTGGACATTCGCGAGGATGAGGCTATGCCCCCAATAACTGACCGGCGTCCGTCGCCGCTGGCCGGCCTGTGGTACCCGGACGATCCCGATGATCTGGCGGCCATGGTCGAAGGCTTCCTGTCCGAGGCCGATCCCGCTGTGCCTGACGGCCCCATTCTGGGCCTGATGGCGCCGCACGCCGGGTTGCGCTATTCCGGACCAGTCGCGGCCTACAGCTTCAAGCTGCTCCAGAAGGCGGGGATGGCCGACAGGATACAGACGGTGGCGATTCTGTCACCCTACCACCGCCCGCCCCATCAGCTCTACAACGAGGCCGTCGTCACCACGGTCCACGATGCTTACGAGACGCCGCTCGGCGTCATTCCGGTGGATCGCGCGGCCATTAAAGCGCTGGGTGAACATATCCGGCTGGCAGCGGTGCGCTGCGATCAGGAACACGCTGTGGAGATCGAGCTGCCTTTCTTACAGCGCGTCCTGCCGGAGGGGTTCAAACTGCTGCCCCTGATGCTGATCGACCAGTCGCCGGAGACAGCCCAGGCCCTGGGGCAGGCTCTGGCGGCCATCCTCCCCGGACGGAATGCTCTCCTGATCGCCAGCACCGATCTTTCCCACTTCTTCTCGCAAGAAGTCGCCCACCGGCTGGATCAGCGCACGCTGGATAGCGTGCGGGCCTTCGCGCCGGGACAGGTGCTGGCGGCCGGAAAATCCGCCGGCGAAGGCGCCTGCGGCCGGGCGGCCCTGGCCGCGGTGATGGTAGCAGCAAGAGAGCTGGGGGCCAATGCGACAACGATCCTGCGTTATGCGACCTCCGGCGACACCGGCGGGGATGTCCGGCAGGTCGTCGGATATGCCGCAGGAGCGTTTTACAGGAAGGCCGTCTAGCGCGCTGCCGCCCGGCCGCTCCAGGAGCTGACAACCCCGATGTATGCCGAAGTCGCCGTCAATGTGCCGGTACGCACGACGTTTCATTACGAGATTCCGCCCCAGTTGGCCGGCAGGCTCAGACCCGGGCACCTGGTGCGCGTCTCCTTTGGCACAGCTGACCAGCCCGGCATCGTCCTGGCCCTGCTGCAGAGCAGCCCGATCGAACAGACCAAGCCGATCAAAGAGTTGCTCGACTCCACGCCGGTGCTTGGCCCGGCCCACATTCAAACAGCGCGCTGGCTGAGCGAAACGACGCTGGCCCCGCTGGGCGCGTGCCTGTGGCTGTTCCTGCCGCCGGGGATCGCCGGACGGTCGGATGTCCGTATCAGCCTGACCGAAGCTGGAAAATGGATCGTCGGGCGCTCGCCGGAGGCGCTGGATGACCTGGACGAGGATGCGCAGTTCCTGATCCGGCTGCTGGCCCGCCGCGACGCATTATATGGCCGGCAGATGAACCAGGCTATGGCCGGCAAGGACTGGGCGCGAGCGACTGAAGCGCTGCTCCGGCATGAGCTGGCGCGGCGAGAGGTTGTGCTCTCTCCGCCTGTCGTGCAGCCGCGCCGCGTGCGAACTGCGCGGCTGGCCATCCCCGCCGAACGAATCGATCATATCGCCACCCGGCTGGGCCGCGAAAACCGCCGGGCCAGCGTGTTGGAGGTTCTGCTGGCTTCACCGGAGCAAACAGCGTCAGTCGCCAGCGTCTGCCAGGCCGCCGGATGCACCGAGAATGTGCTCAGGGAAATGGCCCGCGAAGGTGATATCACCCTGACTCCCAGGGCGCGCTGGCTGGAGCTGACCATGCCAACTGACGCTATGGCTGCCCGGCTCGCAGCCGGGGATTATGATCGCGTCCCGCAGCAGAAGGAGACCCTGGCCGCCTTTGTACCGGCCGGGGGCGTCCTGCCGTCAGACGAGGTCCCCTCCGGCATAGCCAGGACTCTATTGGAAAAGGGCCTGCTGCGAGCCAGCGAACAATCGGCCCAGGCATCGCTCGACCGGCGTTACCGGCTGCCGGACGGCCAGCCGGATCAGGCCGCCATCATGGCCCGCCTGATCGCGCTGCGCAACGGCATCAAACCGCTGAGTGTGCTGCGCCTGCTGGCCCGTGAGGGAGAGGCGGTCCAGGTTGACTGGATATTCGCCCAGACGGATACCCGGCTCCCCCTGCTGCGTGAGCTGGCCGAGGAGGGCCTGATTGTGCTTGGCGAAGCCGACGACTGGCGCGACCCGCTGGCCGGCCGGGACTACGCGCCGACTGTCGCTCCACCGTTCACCCCTGATCAGCAGGCGGCCTGGGAGCAGCTCCAGCGGCATCTGGATGCTCTGCGGTGGGAGGAGGTTTCGCCGGCTGTAGACGAGCCGCATGTCTTCCTGCTGCACGGCGTCACCGGCTCCGGCAAGACGGAAGTCTACCTGCGGGCGGTGGAATACACACTGGCGCATGGGCGGCAGGCGATCGTCCTGGTCCCGGAGATTGCCCTCACCCCGCAGGCAGTCAGCCGCTTCGCCAGCCGCTTCCCCGGCCAGGTCGCCGTCGTGCACAGCGACCTCTCACGGGGCGAACGGTTCGACACCTGGCGGCGGGCGCGCGCCGGTGAGCTGAGCGTGATCGTGGGGACGCGCTCGGCCCTGTTCACCCCCCTGCCCGATCTGGGGCTGATCGTCCTGGATGAAGAACATGATGGGAGCTACAAACAGTCTCCCTCTTTCCCGCCCCCGTATTACCACGCCCGCGATACCGCTATCGAGCTGGCCCGCCGGACGCGCGGGACTGTCATTCTGGGCAGCGCCACCCCCTCCCTGGAGAGCATGTACGCCGCGGAGCGCGGTTACTTCCAACGGATTGTGCTGCCGGTGCGCGTGGCCGGGCGGTACGGGCAGCCGCTCCGTCTGGGCGAGAGCCGGGACAGCCTGGCTCTGTATTCACCGGTCGGAGGGGATCATACCCTGACGATCGATCTGCCCGATGTTGCCATCGTTGATATGCGGGAAGAGCTTAAGGCCGGCAACATGAGCATGTTCAGCCGTCCGCTGCAAAAAGCGCTGGACGAGACGCTGGCACAGGGGCAACAGGCCATCCTGTTTCTCAACCGGCGGGGCGCGGCAAGCTACGTCTTTTGTCGGGATTGCGGCTTTGTCGCCAGATGTCCGCGCTGTGATATGCCCCTGACCTACTCTGAAGTCACCGAAGCCCTGCGCTGCCACCACTGTGGCTACCGCCAGCCTGTGCTCCATCAATGCCCCAACTGTCAGGGGCGTCGTATCCGGCATTTCGGCGCGGGGACCGAGACTGTCCAGACGGCGCTGGGGGAACTTTTCCCCAACGCGCGCTCTATCCGCTGGGACCGCGACACAGCCAGCCGGCACCGCGATCACGATGCTATCCTGACCCGGTTCGCCGCCCGCGATGCCGATGTCCTGATCGGCACGCAGATGATCAGCAAGGGCCTCGATCTGCCCGATGTGACTCTGGTCGGCGTGCTCAACGCCGATCTGGGGCTGGCGCTGCCCGATTTCAGGGCGCAGGAACGGACCTTCCAACTGCTGACGCAGGTGGTGGGGCGCGCCGGGCGCCGGGAACAACCGGGGGTCGGGATCATCCAGACCTACCGACCTGACGAATCGGCTATCCAGGCCGCCGCCCGGCACGACTATTCCGCCTTCTATCAGGGCGAAATAGCCCGCCGCCGGGACCTCGCTTACCCGCCTTTCCGCCGGTTAGCGCGCCTGCTCATCCAGCATCATAACGCCTCGCTGGCCCAGCGCGAGGCAGAGCGCGCCGGCCTGATCCTGCGCGAGCGCATCCGCTTTCTGGGGCTGGACGCCACTTCCATCATCGGCCCCGCCCCCTGCTTCTTCGGCAAGCTGGAGGGCATGTACCGCTGGCACGTCATGGTGCGGTCGCCCGATCCGAGGATCGTCTTCGACGGGCTGGATCTGGCCAAAGGCTGGTATCTGGATCTCGATCCCCTGGAGGTCCTGTAGGCTGGTGTGATACAATCGCCCGGATGAACAGCCCTTACCGCTCTCCGACCTCTGTGCTGTATGACCGCCGCTTCTACGTGCTGGCGGTGCTGCTGGTCGCTTTCGTGCTGCGGCTGGCGCATGTCCTGCTCTACCAGGATTGGGGCGCAATATACGGCGGCGATTACTGGTGGTACGCAGACTACGGCAGAACCCTGGTCCGTACCGGATGGGGGGCGATGCCGCCGCAGACCGGACCGCTGTTCCTGCTGATCGCCGGATATGCCGAAGAATTTGCGCCGGCCTTCGGGGCCGGGCAGCCAGGCTGGCTGCTGCGGGACATGGTCGCGGGCAGCAGAGTCTTCCCGGATGCATTGGGCGCCGGTCAGCCAGCCATCCGCCTGTTGCATGTCTTCCTGGGGACGCTGACCGTCCTGATGATCTACCGCATCGGGCGGGCGGCCTGGAACCATCCAACCGGCCTGGTCGCTGCTATCGCCACGGCGCTGAATCCAATGTTCATTGCGGAGGCCGGCAATACAACCACCGAGACGCTGGCCGTCTTTCTCGCCCTGTGGGCCTTCGCCATCTGGATGGAACATCTTGAGAGCGGCGGCAGGCGGGTGCTGCTGGCCACCGGTATCCTGCTGGCGCTGGCCGCGCTGACCCGTTCGGTGATGCTGGTGCTGCCGATCATCTTCCTGACGCATCTGGTGATCAGGCGCGGCTGGCGGCGTGCCCTGCGCGACGGTCTGATCCTGCTGGCCGCGTTTTTCCTGACCATCTCCCCCTGGACGCTGTTCAATGCCATCCGCTGGAATCATCTGACCCTCACTGGTGAGGGTGTGCTGGGCATGTTGTATGTCGGCGCGGTCGGCTGGAAACCCCCTTCTGAGCTTGACGCAGAGATGGGCTTCCAGGGCGAAGAAGTCTCCGGCATCACGCGGGATCAGTCTTACACACAGGGTCTGATCGGCGTCGTTTTGAGCGATCCGGCCGGCTATGCGCTGCGGCGCATCGGCGAGCTGGGCGGCGCGCTCCTGCAGCCGCACAATACAAATGTCTTTCCCGGCGAGAGCATCAAACGCCTGCTGGCGCACTGGCTGAAGCAAGAACGGACATGGAGCGGTCTGATCTCCCTGACCGCGACAGATTACTTCTGGACCAAATTGCTGATCTACCTGTTTCACTACACGGGGCTGATTCTCGGCGTGGTTGGCCTGCTCCTGTTCCGACGCCGGTGGCGCGAGCTCTGGCCCCTGTACGCGGTCTTCGCCTACTTTCTGGGCATCCATCTGCTGTTGAGCGCCATTCCGCGCTACCTGTTTCCGCTGGAGGCGTTCTGGTGGCTATTTGCGGCGGCGATCCTGGCCCGGTGGGCTGAAGGGCGCTACCAGGCGAGGCGGGCGGCAGCGATTCGGTTGTGATACGGGTAGATTTCTGGCATACTCGGACTCCAACAGGGTTAAACGGCTTGTACGGAACAAGCATGAAAGGATAGCCAGGCCGATGGCAACCTACGAAGTGACACGCCCCCGCCCGGATATCGTCCGGATCGCCTTCCTGGAAGGATGGGACGCCGCGCGCGATTCTGAGGCGATGTTCCGCGAGGCGCTTGCCGCGCTGGACAATGTCGAAATCGAAGCCACCCTCCTGATTGTCGCCGGACAGAACCGCCCGATTTATGAGAACAAGGCGCTCCAGCCCGCCCGCGGCATCCTGTACCACGATAATGTCAGGAAGATCATCATCGTGGCGGAAGACGCCCAGCTCGCTGTGACTCATATGGGGGCGCACCGCGGCGAACGCGGCCTGCCGCCGATCCCTATGTTCGCCTTTGCATCGGAAGGCGACGCGCTGGCGGAGCTGTAGCTGGCAGGCGCAGCACGCCACCAGGCGGGAGATAGAGGCTCCCGCTTTTTGACTCGCGATACGGGCTAATACACCAGATCGCCGGAGACAAAGGCAGCCGTGCGGGGGTCCTGTGGGCGCTCGCACAGCGTCTCCGTAGGCCCCACCTCGACCAGCTCACCATCCAGCAGCAGGGCCATGCGGGTCGCCAGACGGCGGGCCTGAAAGATATTGTGCGTGATCAGGATGATCGTGGTCCCCTGTCGGGCGTGCTGATCGCGGATCAGGGCTTCGATAGTGCTGACATTGTACCGGTCCAGGTTCGCCGTAGGCTCATCCAGCAGCAGGATATCTGGCTCCAGTATCATGGCCCGGGCCAGGGAAACGCGCTGCACCTCGCCGCCGGATAGCGTATGGGGGCGGGCGTCGGCCAGCGGCAGCATCGAAACCCGCTCCAGCATAGCCTCCACCTGCTCCCGGCTGTCGCGCTTCCCGCGCAAGCGCAACCCATAGGCGATATTCTGGCGCACACTGCGCGAGAGCAGCACCGGCCGTTGAAAAACCATAGCCACCCGGCGCCGATCTTCCAGCGTGGCGTCTTCACAGGTGACAATACGATCATCCAGGTGCAGGCGCAGCGAGCCGGACGAAGGCGCTTCGAGCAGAGCCAGCAAGCGCAGCAAGGTGCTCTTGCCCGCGCCGCTGGGGCCAATCAGGGCGAAGATCTCGCCGCGGCTGATCTGAAGCGCCGGAATGCTCAACACGGTCCGGCTGCCATAGACCTGCTTCACCTGCTCAAGCTCATACAAAAGAGATGTCATTGGCTATCGCTGCCCGTCCGGGCCTGAATAGCAACCACGGCCATATTCATCACAAAGGCAATCAGCAGCAGGATAATGCCGAGGGCCAGGGCAAAGTCGAAGCTCCCCTTGCGCGTTTCCAGCACAATGGCCGTTGTCAGGACGCGGGTGCGCCCTTCAATGTTGCCGCCAACCAGCATCACAGCCCCCACCTCGGAAATAATCGAGCCGAATCCGATCACCAGCCCCACCAGGACGCCGAAACGCGCCTCGTAAAGCTGCGCCCAGGAGGCCTGCCAGCGGGAAGCCCCCAACGCGCGCAGTTGCATCCGCAGCGACGGATCGACGCTCTGCACGCTGCTCATGGTGACGCCGATGATCAGAGGGGTGGCGATGATCGTCTGGGCGACGATCATGGCATTCATTGTGAACAGCCAGCCCAGATCGCCAAAGGGGCCGCTGCGCGAAAGCATCAGAAACACGAACAGCCCGACCACCACCGGCGGCAGCCCCATGCCAGTGTAGATCAGGGCGGTCAACAGACGCCTGCCCGGGAAGTGCCTCAATGCCAGCCAGATGCCAAGCGGGATGCCGATAATCATGGCGAGCGCCATGGCGCTGATCGAGACGTGTAGCGACCGCAACACAATCTCGACAACCGCCGGGTCAAAGCTGAGAATCAGCCGGACGGCCTCGCGGAACGCATCAAGCAGGGTTTCTATGGCTGGCCTCCTTCCGCAATCAGTCCGTTACAATTGCTGCGCCGGACAGGAGACCACGCCCGTCTGGTAAAGGGAGTTAACGCGCAGCAGCAGGATGTGTGCCGCGGGCAACTCAGGACCGGCGCGGCAGGAGCGTGCCCGTCTGGGCGGTGCGTTGCACGCGCTGGCTGATGATGAAGGTCTGATCGTCGGGGACGATGCTCAGCAGGGAACACTGCACGCGCCAGTTATCGCGGTCGCTGACCATGTACAGGATCGATTGCTCCGGTGTCAGGGTCTCGCCGATGGCAAAGCCGATATGCTTGCCGCGCACAACCTCCAGACCGCGGACAATCAGGCGCGGGTCAAAGTAATATCCCTCCTGACTGCCCACCGTGATAGGCTGGCCGTCAATTGTGAAACGCCCCGGCTCGAAATCGACCAGAATCGCCAGTTGCTGGCGATCAATCTGCTCCATCGCCTCCAGGCGGCCGATGTTCGCGATAGCCAGGTGGACGGCATCGGCAATAGCCATATAGGCCTTCTCCTCGAGAGGCTCATCGGGAGGCTGGGACATCTGGTCGAAGAACGGCGGAGCCTGGAAGCTGGCTGCCTGCCAGCGCCACTGGACGACATATTCCCCGTTCGGGTCGCGCACTGTCAGGGCGACATGGGTACGGTTGATGCGGGCGCGCAAGCCGGTGATGCTGTAAGCGATCTGGCCGGAGAGCGTGCTGGCGATGAAAGGCGGGATCAGGAAGAAGCAGTAAGGAGCCTCCGTCTCTTCCGCCCATTCCCAACTGGCCACGAAACGTCGCTCGCTCACGATGGTGAACCGGATCGCGTCTGGGCTGATCACGCACAGAATTGGACCATTAGTCCAGCTTTGCGCCCACCCCAGACCCAGGCGGATAACTTCAGGATTTAGCCGGATGGGTTCGTTCATGGAAGTCTTCTGTTCCTTCGAGTCTCCGGCTCCAGTATAGCCGAAACTGCTGTTCAGCAAAAATCTGCATCACACCAGAAGTCACCAGGGTGTCCAACTTCTGTTATAAACGAGACGGTCGTGGCGATCTCCGCGTGAAAAGGGGTTTTTATGAATGCTGGCAAGAGGATCGTGATGGTCGGTTGTACTATCCTGCTGATACTGGCCGGGTGCGCCGTCGCTCCGGTGGCGAAAAACGCGCCAGCCAGCCTGGACGGTATGTGGCGGGGTCAGGCCGGGGATGCCCCTCTGTATCTGTTCTTCCTGGCCGGGGGGGAGTTCCGCGCAGCGGCTGACCCGGCGCTGCTGTACGACGCGCCAATATGGGCGGGGCGCTTCACCTACGATTCCGGACGTCTGAGCATCATTACCGGCGGCGCTGAAGAAGCGCCCTGCCGCGCGGCAGGGCGCTACATCATCACCACCTACGAGGATACCCCGGCCGCCGGCGGCCCTGTCCCCCGCCTGACTCTAACTGTGGAAGATGATGCGTGCGCCAGCCGGCGGGAGATGCTGGACGCCTCAACCTGGGTACTGCCGCCCGCGGAGGGATAACAGCCCGGACCGGGGCGGCTTGATCAGGAGTACGCAGCGAGCTTCAACCCGCGCTCGCCTAACGCCGCCACAATCGCGGCGAAGACTTCATCTGCAGCGAGGCTGGCGTCTATACGCACCCAGCGCTCTGGCTCCGCCGCCGCCAGCGCCTGAAAGCCAGCATAAACGCGCTCGTGAAAGGCGAGCGTCATGCTGTCCAGGCGGTTGATCTCTTCCTGAATCTGCTTGCGCCGCAGCCCTTCCACCGGCGGGCAGTCGAGGAAAAGGGTGACATCCGGCGTCAGCCCTTCGGTGGCAAAAACCGTGATCTGTCGCAGCGCCGCCAGGTCCAGGCCGTGCCCGTACCCCTGATAGGCAAGCGTGGAATCGTAGAAACGGTCGCACAACACCACATAACCGGCGGCCAGAGCCGGCCGGATCGTCTCGGCGACATGCTGGGCGCGGGCCGCGCTGAAGAGCAGAGCTTCCGCCTGCGGCGTCATAGCCACATTCTCGAGCCGGTTGAGGAGGATATCGCGTACCTGTTCGCCAATCGCGGTGCCGCCCGGCTCACGGGTCGCTATCACATTCAGCCCGGCCGCCCGCATCGCTGCCAGCGTGCGCCGGTACTGTGTCGTTTTGCCGCAGCCTTCCGGGCCTTCAAAGGTAATAAACACGCCGGGTCCTCTCACCGGGCAGGCAGCGGCGAGCCGGGCGACTCGCCGCTGTGTCAGACGCTCACTGACCGCCGCTATTCCATATCCCGCCCGACACCCGGATCGCGGGTGATGCGGACATGGCGATTAGGCTCCTTGCCGAAACTGTGGCTGCCCAGATTATTCAGGCGGGCCAGCTCATGCTGCCGCCGCCGGACATAGGGCGGCTGCGGAGGCAGGTCTACTTCCAGCGTGCCAGTGCGCACCTGCTCGATGGCCTCCTCCGCCTGGAGCATGCCGTCAGAGAGCGGGTCGCTTTCCCGCCGCTCAAGCTGGAACACATCCACCAGGAAGTTCTCCATCTGGGTGACGGTATTGGCTCGCAGCACGTAGATCGGCATCCCGCGTCGTTCGGCATCGACGATCAGCTTGGGCCGGCGGCGGTAATAGTTCTTGAGGGTCAGGAGCACCTGCCCCCCGGCCATATCCGGTTCGACAATCAGGGGCAGGTTCAGCCGTCGCGCCGCCTGCTGCAGCCGGTCACGGGCCACGCCATGCACATAAACATGGAGCGTGGGCAGGTTGCGCGGGCCTTCGCCCAGTTCCAGAGGGTCAAAGACAGGCTTTGGCCTGGAGATGCCGTTGCGCTGGCGGCGGCCTCCACTACGCTCCGGGGCAGCCACTGTATACTCCGGCGCTTCGGTAGTGATCTGGATTTCGCCGCTGGCGGTGCGGACACGTCGCTCGGCAGGCAGCGGATGGCCTCGCAGCGCCGCATCTACAGCAGCGGCCACATCCTCGTGAACCACCAGGCTGTGGCGTGTCAGCAGCTCAACCAGCACGTCAAACGTCGGCGGAGAACGCCGTTCCAGCACCGTCTTTTGCGTGCCGCGCCGGCGGGCTTCCTCATCGGAAAGCGTCACCGATTCAACCCCGCCAACCAGATCGCACAGCGTCGGGTTGAGCAGCAGATTGTCCAGCGTGTTGCCGTGTGCCGTGCCGATAAGCTGCACACCGCGTTCAGCGATGGTGCGGGCGGCCTGCGCCTCCAGCTCGCGCCCGATCTCATCAATCACGATCACTTCGGGGTTATGATTCTCCACCGCTTCGATCATGACCTCATGCTGCAAATCGGGGCGGGCGACCTGCATCCGGCGGGCGCGGCCAACAGCCGGGTGCGGCACATCGCCGTCGCCCCCGATCTCATTGCTGGTATCGACTATGACAACGCGCTTGTTCTCAGCCAGGAAGCGCGCGGCCTCGCGCAGCATAGTGGTTTTGCCAACGCCGGGCGGGCCGAGAATCAACAGGCTCTGCCCGGATTCGATCAGGTCCTGAATGATATCAATTGTGCCGAACACGGCGCGCCCGACGCGCAAAGTCAACCCGACCACCTCATTACGGCGGTTGCGTATGGCGCTGATACGGTGCAGCGTGCGTTCGATGCCGGCCCGGTTATCCAGATCGAAGTCGCCGAGGCGCTCCACGACATACTCGATCATGACCGGCGTCACCTCCTGCTGAGAGAGGACTACTTCACCGTCGATATAGCGGGCTGTAGGGAAGCGCCCCAGATCGAGGATGATCTCCAGCAAATCGTCCGCGCGGCCCAGTTCCTCAAGTTTGTGCCGAATAGCGGTAGGCAGCACCGCGCACAGTTTTTCCAGATCGTCCGTAATACGATAATCCAGACTCACAGTCCCTTCTTTTCTGGTTAGCCATCGGCCCGGCCGCCGCTCTTCCCGGGCGGCTGAGGGCCGAATTGGGTCAAATCACACAGGATGAGGATGCACAGACTCGCTCCCCGCAACTGGCGAGGCCGTGAATCCGGCTGGTACCGGTGACAGGCTCTCACAGGAACAAAACGTCAGCTACTCTGCCCATGTTGCACTTCCTCTAAAACGTCGTAGCTCAGTACTTACCGCCGCGCACAGCCGCCCCATCGAATGCCGGCAAAGGCCCGAATTCCGCCCGGCGGACGCGGGAAGTCGTGTGCTTGACCAGCACTGTCTGCCGCGCCCACGGCTCAAATCCCAGGCCTTCCAGCGCCTCCCCGATCCAGCTCTGATACCGCCGCAGGCAGCAGTACACGGGGAGCCTGGCCGGCTGCTTCAACATTTGCAGCGCCGCGCTGAAGACGCCTGACGCCCGATCGCATTCTTCGGTCGATAGGTACGGTCGCACGTAAAGGCCGCGCTCACCGGGGCGTACCTCCAGATAGCCGCGGGCACGGCCTTCCCTCATATACACCAGCCCGTTCGGGGCCGGCAGCGGATCGGCCTGCCGGATTAGAGAGGGCGCCGTCTGATCGTAGAGCGCCCGAACCGCCGGCATATCCCCCGGCCGGGCTGTCCGCAGCGGCGGGGCGAAGTCAGACGGCACAGGGGGCGGCGCCGGATCGCGCCGCCAGATATCCTGATACGCATAGACGGCGAAGCCCGCCCGCCGAAATGCTTCAAAGATGGCGCTATTTTCGTCCACCTCAGCGTGAAGATAGCGGGCCTGGTCCCGGCCGGCTTCAGCAGCGAGCGCATCCAGCAAAAGCAACCAGACGGTCTCCTGCTGGGCGGTAAATCCCTCCGTCAGGGCCGGCGTCATGAATACAATGTGGGCGCTGGATGTGTCGGACTTGAGGCGATACTGCCCTATCGCTTTCTCCGATCCAGACCGGGCCACCAGCGTAGATACACTGCGGCCGGATAACGACAGCCGGCCTACGGCTGCATCACCCACCGTATGCAGACCCCGAGAGAGGTATTCTTCACTGTCCAGGCTGATGCCACTTGACTTGAGGCGCCGGATCAGGGGCAGGTCACTCAGGGAAAAAGCCCGCACCTCAGCGTCAGAATTGAACAAGCCGGTCCTCACCCGTATATCCTGCAAAAGAACACTACATAACTGACGGACGCCGTATGTTCTACCTCTCATTGTACATGCCGCAGACATCATTGACAATGATCAGGGTCGCTATATATATCGATACGATATAGTTATCGCCGTTGGCGCCTCGCAAGACCGTTTGTGAAAACGCCCACCCGCGCCTACAATCACCATGCCTTGCAGCAAATCTGATACTCCTCAATCGCGCTGCCCCACAAAGGACTGCGGGCATGATGACAATACCCTATCTGCTGGTCGGGCTGGGAGTTCCGGCTCTGCTGGCGTATTGCCTGCATCGCCAGCGCGATATTAATTATGGCCTCGCCCTGCCGGGCATGATCGCGGGGACCACCGCCCTGATCGCCGGAGCGCTGCTGCAAGCCGCCGTGGCGCAGGCTATGGTCGGGGCCGCCACCGCCGGCCTGCCGGCCGGGGGGCTGCCGCTATTTGCCGGCCTGGTGGGATTCCCGGGCGGATTGCTGATCGCCGGACTGCTCACGGCGATCCTGCTCTGGCTCGCCCCCGGCGCGCGGACATATCCCGCGCTTCTCATGATCGGGGTGGGATACGGCGGGACAGAGATCGCCATTCGCGCCATCCTCACCCTGATAGCAGCTCTGCAGGCATCAGGCGCAGCCGACCCCGCCCTGTCCGCCTATCCCCTGCTGGAGGTTATCGCCGCGCTCAGCCGGCTGGCATCCGGTGTCGCGGTTACGCTGCTGATCGGCTCGATGTTTCTGACCGGGGCGGTTGGCTGGTTTTTCGCCGGGACTCTGTGGGCGGCTCTCCTGCTCATCGGCCCGATCTTCTTCGGGCACGGCGGGCCGCTGCCGGCGGCGATCTGGTGGACCGGCGCCGGCGCAATCAGCCTGTTCCTGATCCTGTGGCGGCGCCCCTCACGGGAGTAAGGCTTATAGCGTGCGGCTATGACATCAGGGTGGATCACCCGATCCGGGCATCGACTCGCCCGGCGGCAGAAAGGCTCTCATCATGATCAGGACTACACAACTCACCAAGAAGTTCGGCGAAAACACCGTCGTGGATGGCCTCACTCTGGACATTGCCAGCGGCGAAGTCTTCGGCTTTCTGGGGCCTAATGGCGCGGGCAAGACGACGACGGTGCGTATGCTCAGCGGCCTGATTGGGCCGACCTCTGGCGCCGCCATCGTCAACGGCTACAACGTGCGGGACAACCCGACCGACGTGCGCCGAACAGTCGGGGTGCTGACCGAAACGCCTGGCATGTATGACCGGTTGAGCGCGGAATATAACCTGCTCATCTACGCCCGACTGTATGGGCTGGAAGCGCCGGAAAAAGCCGTGCAGCGTTACCTGACGATGCTGGACCTGTGGGATCGGCGCAAAGAAGCTGTCGGCGGATTCTCCAAAGGCATGAAACAGAAACTGGCGATCGCCCGCGCCCTGATCCACGAGCCGCGCACCGTTTTTCTGGACGAACCGACCTCCGGGCTGGATCCGGCAGCGGCCAGAGCTGTCCGCGAATTCATCGAAGAGCTTAAGACCGAGGGGCGCACAATCTTCCTGACCACGCACAATCTGGACGAAGCCGGGCGGTTGTGTGACCGGGTGGGGGTGATACGCAGCCGCCTGATCGCCGTGGACACGCCGGAGGCGCTGCGGACGAATCTCTTCGGGCGGCCGGCGCGCCTTCAGATCGCCAACCTGACGGAAGCGCACCGGCAGGTCGCCGCCGGGCTGCCCTTCGTGCAGGAAGCGCGCATTGTCGAAGGCGCTCTGCTGGTCGATACCGGCGATCCGGACCGCCACAACCCGGACTTGATCGCGACGCTGGTGGGGGCGGGAGCGCAGATCCAGTATGTAC
>JARKNX010000197.1 GCA_029976025.1 Aggregatilineales bacterium
CGAAATGGTCATGCCTGGCGATAGCGTCAACCTCGCCGTCGAGCTGATCACCCCCGTCGCCCTCGAAAAGGGCTCCAAGTTCGCCATCCGCGAAGGCGGTCTCACCGTCGGCGCCGGCGTTATCACCGATATTCTGGAATAGCATCTGACGATGTGGAGCGGCGGGGAGCTGCCGCCGGCAGCCCCGCCGCCCCGCCGATACGCGCTCCAGAGAGGAAAATATGGCAAAGCAGAAGATTCGTATTCGCCTGAAGGCTTACGACCACCGGGTTCTGGATCAATCGGCTCGCCGCATCGTCGAGACCGCCGAGCGCACAGGGGCGCGGGTAGTCGGACCTGTGCCGCTGCCCACCCGGCTTGAACGTTTCACTGTGCGCCGCTCGCCGTATATCGACAAGGACTCGCACGAGCATTTTGAAATCCGTACGCACAAGCGCCTGATTGACGTGCTGGATCCCGACAGCAAGACGATCGATACGCTGATGCGGCTCAACCTGCCGGCGGGTGTGGATATTGAGATCAAAATCTGAGGTAGGCGGCTCGATGCGCCTGCCGGAGCGGGGAGCCGCCTCGTGGGCGGCAGCCTGCTCTGGTTCGTGAGTGAAGTGGGGATGATGTCGGTCCAATGCGGCGCCGGCAGTCCCGTGGAGGCACCATGAAGGGCATCATTGGTAAAAAAGTGGGGATGACCCAGATTTTTGATGAAAACGGCACGGTCACTCCTGTCACCGTTATCCAGGCAGGACCCTGCTATGTGACCCAGATCCGCACAGCGGATCGCGACGGGTATATGGCTGTGCAGTTGGGCTTTGAAGAAACCAAGCAGCAGCGTCTCACCCGTGGTCAGCTCGGCCATCTGAAGCGTAACAATCTCCCCGCCCTGCGTTACCTGCGCGAGTTCCGGCTGCGCAACGGGGAGGCTGGCGTGGAAGAAGGGCAGAAGATCACGGTTAGCTATGCGTTCGCCGTCGGCGACCATGTCGATGTAGTCGGGACCAGCAAGGGTCGCGGCTTCGCCGGCACCGTCAAGCGGCACAAGTTCAACCGGCAGGCGAAGACGCACGGCGCCTCTGACCGCGAGCGCGCCCCCGGCTCAATCGGCGCCACCTCAACTCCCGGCCGCGTTATGAAGGGCCAGCGCATGGCCGGCCATATGGGCGACGAGCGGGTCACCGCCCAGAATCTGGAAGTCATGGTGGTGGACGACGAGCGTAATTTGTTGGCCGTTAAGGGTTCGGTCCCCGGTGCGAAGGGGGGTCTGGTCATAGTCAAGGCCGCCCGCCAGCGCAAGGGCCGCCGGTAAGGGCCTCCAGGAGCGATGACGATGAAGGTTCCGGTGAGGAATATGGCCGGGCAGCAGGTGGATACCATTGAGCTGCCGGCTGAGATTTTTGAAGCGAATATCAATGTCGATCTGATGCATCAGGCATATGTCCGCCAGATGGCGAACGCCCGCCTGGGCACGCATAAGGCCATGACGCGCAGTGAGGTCAACCGCACCAAGGCGAAATGGTACCGCCAGAAGGGCACCGGCCGCGCCCGGCACGGCAGCCGCAGCGCGCCGATCTTCGTCGGTGGCGGCAAGGCCCACGGCCCGCGCCCGCGTAAATATACCCAGGGCATGCCCCGCAAAATGCGCCGGGCGGCCCTGCGCAGCGCGCTGAGCGCCCTGGTCCGCGATGACCAGCTCGTGGTGGTGGATACCTTCACACTGGCTGAGCCGAAGACCAAAGTAGCCCGGCAGGTCCTGCGCAACCTGGCCGGTGACGCCAGCGCTCTGGTGCTGCTGCCCGGACGGGATGAAGCGGTGGAATACAGCATCCGCAATCTGAGCGATGCCGCCGTGCTGCACGCGAGCTATCTCAATATCCGCGATCTGTTCAGCCACGACAAGGTCATCATGCCGCTGGGTGCGCTGGATGTTATACGCTCGTATCTGGGCGCGCAGGAGGGTTGATCCATGGCAGGCATCCATCTTTACGATGTCATCATCCGCCCGGTCGTGACCGAGAAGTCCAATGCGCTGATCGATGAGCAGCGCCAGTACGCCTTCGAGGTCGATATGCGAGCCAACAAGATCCAGATCAAAGAGGCCGTCGAGGTGATCTTTGATGTGACCGTGGATAAAGTCGCGACGATGAATGTCCCGGCCAAACGCGGCCAGCGCGGGCGTCGAATCTACCAGCGTAAGCAGGCCTGGAAGAAGGCCATCGTGACCCTGGCGCCTGGACAGAGCATCCAACTGTTCAATGTGTAGCCTGTAAACAGGACGTGTAACGATGCCAGTCAAGACCTACAAGCCCACTTCCCCCAGCCGCCGCAATATGACCGGCAGCAGCTTCGAGGAAGTGACCCGGAGCCGGCCAGAGAAGTCGCTGCTGACCGATTTGCGCAAACGGGCTGGGCGCAACAATACCGGGCGCATCACGGTGCGCCATCGGGGCGGCGGGCATAAGCGCCGCTATCGCATTATTGACTTCCAGCGCAACAAGGTGGACTGCGGCGCCGAAGTCATCGCCATCGAGTACGACCCCAACCGTTCGGCTCGCATCGCCCTGCTGCAGTACGAAGACGGTGAAAAGCGTTACATCATCGCGCCGCTGGGCCTGCAGGTGGGCGACCGGCTGCATAACGGCCCCAAGGCCGAGGTTCGCACCGGCAACGCCCTGCCGCTGAAGAACATCCCGGTCGGCTCGCTCGTGCACAATATCGAGTTCCAGCCGGGCCGCGGCGGCCAGATCGCCCGCGCCGCGGGTACGTCGGCCCAGGTGCTGGCCAGGGAGAATCAGTTCGTCACCCTGCGTATGCCGAGCGGCGAGATGCGGCTGGTCAGCGCGGAGTGCATGGCGACGCTGGGCCAGGTCGGCAACACCGACCACGGCAATATCAAGCTGGGCAAGGCCGGTCGCAAGCGCTGGCTGGGCTGGCGCCCGTCGGTGCGTGGCACGGCCATGGACCCCAACAGCCACCCGCACGGCGGCGGCGAAGGCCGCTCCCCCATCGGGATGTCGGGTCCGAAGACGCCCTGGGGCAAGCCAGCTCATGGGGCCAAGACTCGCCGCAACAAGGCGACGAACAAGTACATTGTCCGTCGTCGCGGGAGCAAGCGTGGGTAGTTAAGGAGAAGCGTGTATGTCCCGTTCACTCAAGAAAGGGCCGTTCATCCAGCCAAAGCTGCTGCGGCGGATTGAAGAAATGAACGCCAAGGGTGACAAGCGCGTGATCCGCACCTGGAGCCGCGCCAGCACCATCTTTCCGCAGATGGTCGGTCACACTGTCGCCGTTCACGACGGCCGCCGGCATGTTCCGATCTACATCACTGAGAACATGGTGGGCCACAAACTGGGGGAATTCGCCCCGACCCGTAACTTCCGCGGGCATGAGGCTGAGAAGAAGAAGAAGAAGTAAAGGCGGTTTGCGATGCAAGTCAGAGCTGTCAGTAAACATTTGCCGATCTCGTCTCAAAAACTGCGGCTGGTGATCGACCAGGTCCGGGGGATGTACGCCAGCGAAGCCTCCGTCGTCCTGGCCCACATGCCGCACAAAGGTGCAGACCTGGCCCGTAAGACCCTTGAATCGGCGATTGCCAACGCTGAGAATAACTTCGAGCTGAGCCGCCAGGACCTGATCATCCGCACCATCGTGGCCGACGAAGGGGTCAGCCTGAAGCGTGTGAAAGCCGGCGCTCGCGGGCGGTATAAGCCGCGTGTGAAGCGGACGTCGCACCTGACCATCGTTCTCGAAGAGCGAGAGGGATAATCATCTATGGGCCGTAAAGTTCATCCTATCGGCTTCCGACTGAAGATCAACCGGGACTGGGACGCCCGCTGGTTCGCTGAGGGCAACCGGTACCGCGAGCTTCTGCAGGAAGACTTCGAAATTCGCCGCCGGATCCTGTCTGAGGGCGAGCGCTCCGCCATCTCCCGTGTGGAGATCGAGCGCTACCCCAACCAGATCGTGACCACGCTCTACACCGCCAAGCCGGGTATCGTGATCGGACGCAAAGGCGACAATGTCAAAATCCTCCGCCAGACCCTCGAGGAGCTGACCGGCAAGAAGGTCAAGATCGAGGTCGAGGAAGTGGATAAGCCCGATCTGGACGCCACCCTGGTGGCCCGCAATATCGCCGGCCAGTTGGAGCGCCGGATCAGCCACAGCCGCGCCCTCAAGCGCGCCGTCACCCAGGCTATGCGCCAGGGAGCGCAGGGCATCCGCGTGCAGGTCAGCGGGCGACTGGGCGGTTCAGAAATGGCCCGTCGGGAGTGGCAGGTCGATGGCCGCGTCCCGCGCAATACCCTGCGCGCCGATATTGACTTCGGCACCGCCGAGGCGCTGACCGGCTTCGGGCGTATCGGAGTGAAAGTGTGGATTTATAAGGGCGTGCAGCTCAGGGAAGAGCCTGAAGTTGCCGACGTGTACGTCAGCCAGTAAGCCAGCGCCCGGGCGCTGACCCTGTCTGAGTACGGTGGAGTGACGACTTATGTTGATGCCAAAGCGGGTGAAGTACCGCAAACAGATGCGCGGCCGGATGAAGGGTACCGAGCTGCGCGGCGCCAAGGTGCATTTTGGCGATTACGGCCTGCAGGTTGTCGAACCGGCCTGGATCACCAGCCGCCAGATCGAAGCCTGCCGCCGGACCATCGTGCGCCATATCCGCCGCCGTGGCAAGGTGTGGATCCGCGTCTTTCCCGATAAGCCGGTGACGGCCAAACCCGCCGAGACCCGTATGGGCAAAGGCAAGGGTTCGGTTGATCACTGGGTCGCCGTTGTCAAGCCGGGCCGTATCCTGTTCGAGATGGCCGGTGTCGATGAGGAAGTAGCCAAAGAAGCCCTGACCCTGGCCGCTTACAAGCTGCCGGTCAGGACCAGGTTCGTCAAGCGTACGGACCCGATCAGCGGCGAGGAGGTCTCGTGATGAAAGCCTCAGAGATTCGCCAGTTGAGCAATGATGAAATTCGCAGCAAGGTCGAAGACGCCAAGAGCGAGCTGTTCAACCTGCGCTTTCAGCGGGCCGCCGGCAGCCTGGAGAACTACAATCGCCTCCACGAACTGCGCCGCGATATCGCTCGCTACCTTACGGTCCTGCGCGAACGCGAGATCGCAGCCGCGATCGTCCAGCAGGAGGGAGAACAGAATGCCCAATAAGCGTCGGCGGCTGGTGGGCCGCGTGGTAAGCGACAAGATGGATAAAACAGTTGTTGTGGAAGTCACCACCACCAGACAGCATCCGCTGTATGGCAAGACGATCCGCATCAGCAAGAAATTCCTGGCTCACGACGAGAGCAATGCCATCCCGGTCGGCAGTATCGTCCGCATCGTGGAAAGCCGCCCGATCAGCAAGCGCAAGCGCTGGGCTGTGGAAGGCGTCATCATCCGCGTGAGCGAGGCTGAGGCCGAGGTAGCCGCGATAGAAGCCGAAGCTCCTGAAGCGCAGGCCGCCGCCGCGGAATTGCTCGCCGCTGAGGGCGACAAGGAGTAAGGCATCATGATTCAGCAGGAGACCCGGCTCAAAGTGGCCGACAACACCGGGGCACGCGAAATTCTGGTCATCCACATCACGGGCGGCTCGGTGCGCCGCAACGCCGAGATAGGCGATATCTTCATCGGGACGATCAAATCGGCTGCGCCGCAGGGGTCGGTCAAGAAGAGCGACATCGTCCGCGCCGTGATTGTGCGCACGGCCAAGGAATACCGCCGCAGCGATGGCTCGTATATCAAGTTCGACGATAACGCGGCCGTGATCCTGGACGGCGAAACCCAGAACCCCAAGGGCACGCGCATCTTCGGCCCGGTGGCGCGCGAGCTGCGTGACAAGGGCTTCATGAAAATCGTCTCGCTTGCCCCTGAGACATTGTAGGGGAGCTACAGAACCATGAACCGCATTAAAAAAGGCGATAAAGTAGAAGTCATCGCTGGCAAGGATATCGGGACGCGCGGCGAGGTGCTCCGTGTCCTCACAAAAGAGAACCGCGTGGTCGTGGCCCAGGTGAATATCGCCAAGAAGCACCAGCGACCCACCCAGGCCGGGCGTCAGCAGATCCAGCCCGGCATCATTGAGTTCGAAGCGCCGCTGCACCTGAGCAATGTGATGCTCGTTTGCACCCAGTGCGACAAGCGCACCCGCGTCGGCTTCCGCATCAACGAGGACGGCCAGAAGGTGCGCGTCTGCCGCAAGTGCGGGGCAGATATCGACTGAGCAGTGAGGTAATATCTATGGCTACAGCCGTTCCGCGTCTCAAACAGCGTTACCAGGACGAAGTTCGTCCGGCCATGATGAAGGAGTTCCAGTACTCCAGCGTCATGCAGATCCCGCGCATCAAGAAAGTCGTCGTCAATATCGGCGTGGGCGAGGCCCTGGATAACCCCAAGGCGCTCGAGCACGCGGTGGAAGACATGCGCGTCATCACCGGCCAGGCCCCGGTCATCACCAAGGCCCGCCGCAGCATCGCCACCTTCAAACTGCGCGAAGGGCGCTCCATCGGCGTCAAGGTGGACCTGCGCGGCGAGCGGATGTGGGCCATGCTGGACCGGCTGTTCAACGTGGCGATGCCCCGTATGCGCGACTTTCAGGGGGTGAACCCCGATGCGTTCGATGGCCGCGGCAATTACACGCTCGGCCTGCGCGAACAACTGATCTTCCCGGAGATTCAGTACGATAAGATCGACAAGCTGCGCGGCATGGAAATCACTATCGTCACCACCGCGCAAACCGACGAAGAAGGGCGCGCGCTCCTGCGTTTGCTGGGCATGCCCTTTGCATCCAACTAGTTGCTAACCACCCTGGCTGCGTGGCGTCCCTTTAGACACCCGCCAGGGCAGGAGGAGGTTATTATCTAGCTATGGCCAAGAAGTCCATCGTGGCACGCGAGAAGAACCGTAAGTACAAAGTGCGCGTCCGCAACCGCTGCCAGTACGTTGATCCAAGCTCCGGCAAGATTTGCGGTCGTCCTCGCGGGTATATACGCCGTTTTGGCCTGTGCCGTATTCACTTCCGTGAACAGGCGCTCAAGGGCAATATCCCCGGCGTCGTGAAGTCAAGCTGGTAGGAGCGACGAAGCTATGTACAGCGATCCAATCGCAGATATGCTCACGCGTATCCGGAACGGGCTTGTGGCAGGGCAGAGCAGCGTCCTGATCCCCACTTCCAAGCTCAAGATCGAGATTGCGCGCATCCTGAAAGAAGAAGGCTATATCGAAGACTATCAGGTGGGGGAAGAAGAACCGTTCCCCATGCTGAGTGTCACGCTCAAGTATTATGGCGATCGGCGCCACCGCCGCCCGGTCATCACCGGCCTGGAGCGCGTCAGCCGCCCTGGCCGGCGCGTGTACAGGGACCGCAGAAACCTGCCCTGGGTGCTCAGCGGCATGGGCATCGCCATTGTCTCGACTTCGCAGGGTCTGATGACCGCTGAGGACGCCCGTCGCAAGGGTATCGGCGGCGAAATCCTCTGTGAAGTCTGGTAAGGGGGAGGAGGGTATTCATTATGTCTCGCGTTGGTTTGAAGCCTATTCCTCTGCCTAAAGGCGTCCAGGTGACCGTTGACGGCCCTGACGTGACGGTTAAAGGCCCCCGGGGGACCCTGACACAGACCTTCCACCCTGATATTCAGATCGTGGAAGAAGAGGGCACGCTGCGGGTCAGCCGCCCGACCGATATGCGGCATCACCGCGCCCTGCACGGCCTGACCCGCGCCCTGCTCAACAACATGGTCGTCGGCGTCAGCACCGGGTTCCGTAAGGTTCTGGAGATCGAAGGCGTGGGGTACAGCGCCCAGATGAACGGCGCGAACCTGGTGATGAAGCTGGGATTCTCCCACGATGTGGTTGTAGAGCCGCCTGAAAATATGGCGTTCAACGTGGAAGAGCGCGGTCGCGTGGTGATCGTGGAAGGGATCGACAAGCAGGTTGTCGGTCAGGTCGCCGCTGAGATCCGCAGGTGGCGTCCGCCGGAGCCGTACAAGGGTAAGGGCGTCCGCTACCAGGGTGAAGTGGTGCGCCGCAAGGCCGGCAAAGCAGGGAAGGTTGGGAAGTAAGCCATGGCCAAGACAAGTCCAAAGCACACTGCGCGTATCCGCCGTCATCAGCGCGTGCGCGCGACTATCTCCGGCACGAGCGAGCGCCCGCGCCTGAACGTCTTCCGCAGCAGCGAGCACATCTATGCGCAGTTGATCGACGATGTAGCCGGGCATACGCTGGCCTCTGCGTCAACTATCGACGGCGAGCTGCGTAAGCAGGCCGCCGATCTGAACAAGACCGAGGCTGCCCGGCTGGTCGGCAAGGCGATCGCCGAGCGGGCCAGGAAGGCGGGCATCACCGCTGTCGTCTTCGACCGCGGCGGCTGGCGGTACCAGGGGCGGGTCAAGGCCCTGGCCGATGGCGCGCGTGAAGGTGGTCTGGAATTTTAGGGAGATAAACTATGACAGGAAAACCCAGTCGTGGACCCCGGCGCGAACGCCGCGAAGAAGAACACGATGAAATGGATGAGCGCGTGATCGATATCACCCGCGTGGCCAAAGTGGTCAAGGGTGGTCGTCACTTTGCGTTCCGCACAGTCGTCGTGGTAGGGGATAACAGAGGAAACGTGGGCATCGGCATCGGCAAGAGCCGCGGCGTGCCCGACGCCATCCGCAAAGGCTCAGAGCACGCCCGCCGCAACATGGGCGGCGTCGCCCTGACCGGGACGACCATCCCGCATGAGGTGGTCGGCGTGCACGGGGGGGCCAAAGTGCTGCTCCGCCCGGCTTCGCCCGGGACCGGCGTCATCGCCGGTGGCGGGGTGCGCGCCGTGCTGGAAGCGGTCGGCATCCGCGATATTCTGAGCAAGAGCCAGGGCAGCGCCAATGCGCTCAACGTGGCCTTCGCCACCCTGGACGCCCTGCAGCAGCTCAAGGATGTTAACGAGCTGGCGACCATGCGCGGCAAGTCTCCCGATGAGATACGCCCGTTCTGGCGTCGCAAGGAGAGCAAGCAGGCATGAGTCCCAAAGCCAAGACCAAAGCCCTCAAGGTGACCCTGATCAAGAGCGTCATCGGTTACAAGGAAAATCAAAAGCGTACTGTGCGCGCCCTGGGGCTGCGCCGGATGAATCAGAGCGTCATCCACCCTGATCGCCCGGAGATTCGCGGCATGATCAGGACGGTGGAGCATCTGGTAGCCGTTGAGGAAGTTGAGAGCAATGAAACTGCATGACCTGCGCCCCAACCCCGGGGCTAAAAAGAGCAAGACCCGTCCCGGCCGCGGTATCGCTGCCGGGCGCGGCAAGACCGCCGGGCGCGGCACTAAGGGTCAGCACGCTCGCAGCGGCGGGGTCAAGCCCCCCTACTTTGAAGGGGGGCAGCTCCCCCTCGTGCGGCGCCTGCCCTTCAAGCGCGGCTTCACCAATCTGTTCCGTATCGAGTATCAGGAAGTCAATGTCGGCCAGTTAGCCGCCCGCTTCGAGGACGGCGCCTCGATCACCCCGCAGACTCTGGCTTCGGTCGGGCTGATCCATGATCCCGAACAGCCGGTCGTCATCCTGGGCAACGGCGATGTGGACAAGAAGCTGAATGTCCAGGCCCACCGGTTCTCCAGGTCTGCCAGCGCCAAGATCGAGGCCGCCGGCGGTGGGATAAAAGCGCTTCCGCTGCTGATCACTGGCGCGCGAGTCACGATCAAGAAGCTCCGCAAGGAGCAGCTCGCCGCCCTGAAGGCCGGGCGCTAAGGGACACGGTGCGGTACACTTACCGCTTCGCACTGATCGGCGTGAGGGCGCTCCCGGGCGCCCTCCCCGCCGCCCACTATCCGAGACCAGGCTGAGGATACACCTATGATTGAGGCACTAAGGAATTCGTTCCGCCTGCCGGACCTGCGGAACAAACTGCTGTACACGCTGCTGATCCTGGTGATCTACCAGTTCGCGGCGCATGTTCCGGTGCCCGGCGTCAACCGGGCGGCCCTGCAGGCGCTGTTCAACAGCGAGGGCGCGGGGCTGGTGAACGTGCTGAATCTGCTGTCGGGCGGGGCGGTCCAGAACTTCAGCGTGATCGCCAACGGCGTGTATCCGTTCATCACCGCCCAGATTATCATTCAGCTCCTCACGCCCATCATTCCCCAGTTGGAAGCTATCCAGCGCGAACCGGGCGGCCAGGACAGGCTGAATCGCTACACCTACTATCTGGCTATTCCAATGGCCGCTTTGCAGGCCTGGGGACAGATCAACATCTTCACCAGCATGGTCGGCGGGGAACAGATTGTCCAGGGCTTCGGCAGGGACCCGCTGGTGACGCTTTCCACCATCATCACCATGACCGCCGGCACGATGTTCGCCATCTGGCTCGGCGACCTGATCACCGAGCAGGGTATCGGTCAGGGCCTGAGCGTGATCATCTTCGCCGGTATCGTGGCGAAAGTGCCCCATAACATCGGGCGTATGGTGGCGAACAGCCAGAACGCGCTCTTCAACGTTGTCGCTTTCGTCATCCTGACGGTGGTGACCATCCTGGTCATTGTCATCGTGCAGGAAGGTGTGCGGCGCATCCCGGTCCAGTACGGCAAGCGGGTGCGCGGGCGGAAAGTGTATGGCGGCGGCAGCACGCATATCCCGCTGCGCGTCAACACGGCAGGCATGATCCCGCTGATCTTCGCCCAGAGCTTCATGGCCTTCCCGGCGATCATCGTCAGCCTGTTCCCGCCCGGCGACTTTGGCGCCGCCATCCAGGCCACCTTTGGCAGCCAGCGGGGCTTCGCTTACTGGTCGCTCTACTTCATTCTGGTGGTGGGCTTCACCTACTTCTACACCGACGTCATGATCCAGAATCAGAAGCTGGCGGAAAATCTCCAGCGGCAGGGCGGGTTCATCCCCGGCATTCGCCCCGGCAAGCGCACCCAGGACTACATCACCCAGATTGTCCGGCGGATCACGCTGGTCGGCGCGCTCTTCCTGGGGATGGTGGCCGTGCTGCCCGGCATCGTGCAGGGTCTGAGCGGCCTGCTGTTCCCCGGCGAGGCGGCGACTGGCTTCGCCAGCAACCCGGCGCTGGTCATCAGCAGCGCTGGCCTGATCATCGTGGTCGGCGTTGTGATCGACACTATGCGCCAGCTTGAAGCGCAGCTTGTTATGCGTAACTACGACGCTTTCATGCGTTAGGACGCAGGAACCCGCGGGGGTAGGCGCCAGCCGCGCGCCTGCCCTCCGGACCCGTATGAGAGGGCGAAGGCTATGTACCTTATCATCATGGGTGTGCAGGGGGCCGGCAAAGGCACGCAGGCAGCCGTCCTCAAGGACCGCCTGAACATCCCGCACATCACCAGCGGCGGACTCTTCCGCGCGATGAAGGATCAGGACACGCCGCTGGCCCGCCAGGTTCAGCAGATCATGGCGCGCGGCGAGCTGGTGCCGGATGACGTCACCATCCAGATCGTGAGGGAGCGTATCACCCAGCCAGACGCGCGGGCCGGCTTCATCCTGGATGGTTTCCCCCGCACGCGCCCCCAGGCGGAGGCGCTCGACGCGCTGATGGCCGACCTGGGCAGCAAGCTGTCGGCGGTGGTGTACCTCCACATCAGCGATGAGGAAGCTATTGAGCGGATCAGCGGGCGCCTGCAGTGCGCGCTGGATGAGAAGCATATCTACCACCGCCAGCACAACCCGCCCCGGGTCGAAGGCGTCTGCGATATCGACGGCGGCCAGCTCTTCACCCGGGCCGACGACCAGCCGGATTCGGTGCGGAAGCGTATCGCCGACTTTCACGCCAAGACCAGGCCGCTGCTGGACTACTACCGGGAACAGGGCCTTCTGCTGGAGGTCAACGCGGAGAAAGCGATCGAGCAGGTGACTGAGGACGTGCTCGCCGCGCTCGGCGTGGCGGGAGCGTAAAGCGCCCGGTCAGGGAACCTCATGCGAACGGTTAACCTCAAAACTGCCGAACAGGTGGAGATCATGCGCGAGGCCGGGCGGATCAACGCCCGCGCCCACGCGGCGATGGCCGAGGCCATCCGCCCCGGCGTGAGCACCGCCGAGCTGGATGCTATCGCGGCGGATGTGCTCCGGCAGCACGGGGCGACGGCGGCCTTCCTGGGCTACCCGCCCGGCAGCCCGCACCCGTTCCCGGCGACGATCTGCGCCAGCGTCAATGATGAGCTGGTGCACGGCATCCCCTCCAGGGAGCGGCTGCTGAAGGACGGGGATATCATCAGCATCGACTGTGGGACGGTTTACCGCGGCTTCGTCGGCGATTCGGCCTGGACCTACGCGGTGGGGACGATCAAGCCCGCCGTGCAGCGCCTGCTGGATGTCACCGAGGAAGCCCTGTGGGTGGGCATCCGGGCCAGCCGCGCCGGCAAACTGACCAGCGACGTTGCTAAAGCCGTCCAGCAGTATGTCGAGAGTCACGGGTACAGCGTGGCCCGCGAGTACACCGGGCACGGCGTTGGCAGCCAGATGCACGAAGAGCCGCAGGTCCCCAACTGGTGGCCGCGCCGGGCGGCGGCATACGGCTGGCGGGCGACGCCGCTGACAGCGGGCATGACCTTCGCCCTGGAGCCGATGGTGATCGCCGGGCGGCCCGACCTGCGCGTGGCCGACGACCACTGGACGGTGGTCACCCGCGACGGATCGCTGTGCGCACACTTCGAGCACACGATCGCGGTGACCGATGGAGAGCCGTTAATCCTGACGGCGCTGTAGCCCGCACCCCCCTCCTGAGCGCGGCGATGGAGCGGCGGTGAAGTGAAGTTTCAATCTGGACGCGGGCAACTTCTTCTGCTAGAATGTCGTTTCGCGTCTGCTTGTAAGGCAGAACTGACGAAGAACTGACAGGGTAACAAAATGAAAGTCACGGCATCAGTCAAGCGGCGCTGCCCTAAGTGCAAGGTGATCAAGCGCCACGGCCATGTTATGGTGATTTGCAGCAACCCCAAGCACAAGCAGCGTCAGGGTTAGGCGAGGGATAGAGACCCATGCGTATTCAAGGTGTTGACCTGCCCCGCGACAAGCGGATCATCATCAGCATCCAGTACCTGTACGGTATTGGTCCGACCCGGGCGCAGCAGATTATCGATGCCACCGGTGTGAACCCCGACACCCGCACGAAGGACCTGACCGAAGCTGAATCGGCGGCCCTGCGCCAGGAAATCGGCAAACTCCACATCGAAGCGGATCTGCGCCGCGAAGTGCAGATGAACATCAAGCGGCTGACCGAAATCGGCTGCTACCGGGGGACGCGCCACCGCCAGCATCTGCCGGTCCATGGCCAGCGTACCCGCACCAACGCCCGCACCCGGAAAGGCCCCAAGAAAACAGTGGCCGGACGCGGTCGGCGCCGCGGCATGAAGAAGAAGTAATCCCGGCGCACGCCAGAGGCCGTCGGGCCGTTGTCACGCCATTGGTGCGGCGCTCTGTGCTCACAGGTGTACCCTTCGACAGGGCGTGCTTATCCACGTCCTGTCGGTTTCGAAAGAGCCGGGCGTCATAAACCTGCAGGGGTGAAGTTCAGGAAGACAGGATGGAGTAAATGGGACGTTCGAGAAAGACTGCGCAGCGCGGTACACAGCGCAAGGCCCGGAAGAATATTCCCTACGGTCAGGCGCACATCCACGCCACCTTCAACAATACCATCGTGAGCATGTCCGACCAGCAGGGCAACGTGATTTCGTGGGCCAGCGCCGGCACGTCCGGCTTCAAAGGCTCCCGCAAGAGCACGCCCTACGCGGCCCGTCTGGCCGCCCAGCGGGCCAGCGAAGTGGCGCAGGAAAATGGTATGCAAGAGGTGGACATCGTGGTTAAAGGCCCCGGGCCTGGCCGCGAAGCGGCCATCCGGGCGATCCAGGCCAGCGGCATCAAGGTCCGTTCGATCAAGGACGTGACTCCGGTCCCGCATAACGGCTGCCGTCCGCCCAAGAAGCGCCGCGTCTGACGCTGGCGGTCGCGCTGTGCACCGGGGCCTGCTGCCCCGGCACAGCTAGCATCGGGCCAGCCCGCCTGAGCCGGCTGGTGACGTTACTCATCATCATTCAACCTTATCATCATCTGCGGAGGATGACGAACACATGGCACGTGAAAGCGGCCCCGTTTGTAAACTCTGCCGTCGCGAAGGTGAAAAGCTTTTCCTCAAAGGCTCCCGCTGCCTTTCACCGAAATGCTCCTTCGAACGGCGCGCATATCCCCCCGGTCAGCATGGTCGCGATGCGCAGTTCCGTCGTGGCCGCGCCTCTGACTACAACCGTCAGCTGCGTGAAAAGCAGAAGGCGCGTCGCATTTATGGCGTTATGGAGCGCCAGTTCCGCCGCTATTTCCGCGAAGCGCTGCGCCGCCCTGGCCTGACCGGCTCTAATCTGCTGTCTATCCTGGAATCCCGGCTGGATAACGCGGTGTTCCGGCTCGGCTTTGCCGAATCCCGCGCCCACGCCCGCCAGTTGGTCGCCCATGGCCACTTCACTGTGAATGGCCGCCGTACTAACGTCCCGTCGTTCCTCGTGAACAAGGGTGATGTGATCACCATTCGCGAGGGTAGCGCCAAACGGACCTATTTCCACGACCTGCGCCATATGCTGGAAAACCGCCCGCCTGTCCCCGAATGGCTGGATCTCAACGCCGCCGACCTGACAGGCACCGTTCTCCGCAGCCCGGAGCGCAGCGATATTGACCTGACGATCAACGATCAGTTGATCGTGGAGTACTACTCGCGCTAAAGGCATTGACGGGGGGAAGCCAATGCGCTCCCCGTCCCGGTCCAGGACTACCAACCTCAGCCTGAGCAGGAGGAGGACCTGTTGACGAGCAATACCAGTAGCAGCATGGT
This sequence comes from Aggregatilineales bacterium, assembly GCA_029976025.1. Lineage (GTDB taxonomy): Bacteria > Chloroflexota > Anaerolineae > Aggregatilineales > Ch27 > JARKNX01. The sequence goes on from JARKNX010000197.1 coordinate 14,778, forward strand.
GCTGCCCAAGATTGAAGCCGACGCCAATACCCAGAATTACGGGCGCTTCATCATCAGCCCGCTGGAGGGTGGCTACGGTATAACGGTGGGGAATGCCCTGCGGCGTGTCCTGTTGTCGTCGCTGACCGGCGCCGCTATCACATCGGTGCGCGTGACTGATGTCCCGCATGAGTTCAGCGCCGTGCCCGGCCTGCGCGAGGACATGACGCAGATCATCCTGCGCCTCAAACAGGTCCGGCTCAAGCTGTACGACGCTGATTCAGCCCGCCTGACCCTGGAAGTGCGCGGCGCCGGCGTGGTGACCGCCGCCGATATCCTCTGCCCGTCGGAAGTGGAGATTATCAACCCCGATCTCTACCTCTTCACGGCGGACGGGGATGACACCCACCTGGACTTCGAATTCGTTGTCCAGTCCGGTCGCGGCTACAGCCCGATCGAGGACCGGGAGCGGCTGGCTATCGGCGAGCTGCCGGTGGACGCTATCTTCAGCCCGATCCGGCGCGTGAACTACGATGTCGAGCAGGCGCGCGTCGGCCAGCATACCAACTACAACAAGCTCATCCTCGACATCTGGACAGACGGCACCCTCCGCCCGGAAGAGGCGATGAGCCAGGCCGCGCAAATCCTGATGAATCACCTGCGGGTGATCGCCGGCGTCAGCCCGGAGACCTTCCTGGAGCCGGAGCCGGTCGAGGAGCAGGAAGAAAATACCCGGCCCGAGCTATACGACATGCCAATCGAGACGCTGGACCTCAGCGTGCGTGTCTTCAACTCGCTCAAGCGCACCGGCATCACCAATGTCGGCGAAGTGCTGGAAATGCTGGACCGCGGCCAGGATGCTATGCTGGCCATCCGCAATTTCGGCGAAAAGTCGCTCTCCGAGCTGAAGCAGAAGCTCAAGGAAAAGAACTACCCGGTTCACGATGACGACTAGGCCCTGGCCGGTTATCTTCCTGTCCCGGTTACGCATATCACATAAAGTAGGTAAGACGCGATGCGACACTGTGTAGCAGGCAAAAAGCTCAGCCGCACCACCGACCAGCGGAAGGCCCTGCGGCGTAATCTGATGAACGAACTGTTTCGCCACGAGCGGATCACGACCACCCGCGCCAAAGCAGAAGCCGTGCGCGGCGAGGCGGAGAAACTGATCACGATGGCCAAGCGCGGCCTGGCCCATCCGGAGCCGCAGCGCTCCGTGCATGCCCGCCGCATCGTCTACTCGCGGCTCAACAACCGCGAGTCGGTCGAGAAGCTCTTTGACGTCCTGGCTCCGCGTTACCAGGAGCGCCCCGGCGGCTACACCCGCGTGTTCAAGGTGGGCTACCGCAACGGCGACGCCGCTGAGATGGTGGTGCTGGAGCTGGTAGATCGCGAAGAAAAAGAAGAAAAGAAGGATAAGAAGAAGTAGCCCGGCGGCCCTCGCCGGCGGCGACTTCCTGGCCTGATCGCGATGCAGCGCTTTCGTGCCACCCTGGCCTATAATGGGACCGCTTACAGCGGCTTTCAACGGCAGGCCGGGGGGGCGCCCACCATCCAGGGGGCATTAGAGGCGGCGCTGCGGCAGATTACCGGGCAGGAGATCGCGGTCCTGGGGGCCGGACGCACCGATGCCGGCGTCCACGCCAGCGGGCAGGTTATCGCCTTCGACGTGGACTGGCGTCACCCGGCCAGCAGCCTGATGCTGGCCATGAATGCAAACTTACCAACCGACATCGCGCTGCAGGATATCGCCCCGGCGGCCCCGGACTTCCACCCCCGTTACAGCGCCCGGAGCCGGACGTATGTCTACCGCTTTTATCAGCGTCCCCTGCGCCAGCCTCTGTGGGATAACGCCATGTGGCATATCCATGTGGCTCTGGATGGCGACGTGATGCAGCGGGCGGCGGCGCTGCTGGTGGGGCAGCACGACTTCGCCACCTTCGGCGGGCCGATGTACCCCGGCGGGAGCACGATCCGGCGGGTGATGCGCTCGGAGCTGGCTTTTGCGGGCGAGCAGGGGGCGTACACCATTACGGCGGACGCTTTCCTGCAGCGGATGGTGCGCGCTATCATGGGCACGCTGGCAGCCGTGGGGCGCGGCGCGATGACGCTGGAAGCCTTCGAAGCGGCCTTCCGGGCCGCCGATCGGGGTCTGTCCGCCCCGCCCGCCCCGTCGCGCGGGCTGACGCTGGTCGCAGTGGATTATTGAAGCGGGCTGTGAGATGCCCTGCATCGAAGTGGAGTGGCAACAACATGCGTATAAACACCTATGTCACCAAGCCCGCCGAGGTAGAACGCGAATGGTGGGTGGTGGACGCCAAAGGCCAAACGCTGGGGCGTCTCGCCGCGCAGATCGCGCCGATCCTGAAGGGCAAGCATAAGCCGACCTACGCGCCCAACGTGGATACGGGCGATTTCGTGATCATCATCAACGCCGAGCGTATCCATGTCACCGGGACCAAGATGGAAGACAAGATGTATTATCGTCATTCGCTGTACCCCAGCGGCCTGAAGGAAATAGCCCTGCGCGATATGCTGAAGCGCCACCCGGAGCGCGCCCTTCAGCTCGCCGTGCGGGGGATGCTGCCCAAGAACGCCCTGGGGCGTAAGATGCTCAAGAAGCTCAAGGTCTACGCGGGCGAAGAGCACCCGCACCAGGCCCAGCAGCCCAAGAAGTTGGAACTGGAAGGGTGAAGGAAATAGAGTATGTCAACTCAGTATTATGAAGGCATCGGACGCCGTAAGACATCGACCGCCCGCGTGCGGATTTATCCCGGCGGCACCGGCAGCGTCATTATCAATGACAAGCCGGGCGAGGAATTCCTGCCCCGTTTCGGGGACCTGGCCCGCGCCCTGGCGCCTCTGCGCGCGCTCGGCCTGGACAACGCCTATAACGTCACCGTCCATGTCAGCGGCGGCGGCGTGACCGGCCAGGCGGACGCCATCTGCCTCGGCCTGGCCCGGGCGCTGGTCAAGATGAACCCCGACGTGCGCAGCACCCTGCGCAGCGAGGGCGACCTGCTCACCCGCGACCCGCGCGAAAAGGAACGCAAGAAGCCCGGCCTCAAGCGCGCGCGCAAGGCCCCGACCTACACCAAGCGTTAGGGATCGGCCCGGTCGCAGCGATTCGCTCGCCTACAGTCCGTTCGTTATGATAGGGACACGCCCACCTGGGCCGGTGCTCAGGTCCGTGTCCCTGTTTTCTGTCCCGCCCCGGGAGGTGAGATGGCGCCCGATTTTGCCGATCACGACTTCGACCCTGCTTTCGACGACCCGGCGGAGCCGCTGGAAGCCTACTGCGTGCGCTGCCGCGAGATGGTCGAGATGGAGGATCCGGAGCCGGTCTGGACGCGCAAGGGCGCGCCGGGGACGCGCGGCATCTGCCCCGTGTGCGGCGCGACTATCTTCCGCATGGGCCGGACCGAAGCCCACCACGCCCTCCGGCAGCCGCGCGCCATCCAGGTGGCCGGCGGTGTTCCGCACAGCCGCGGGGGGCGGCCGGCGCTGGCCGCCAGCGCCACGTTCGTCGCCTGCGCCCGGGTTGACGAAATTTTCGCCCACCGGCTGGCCGACGACCTCGGCCATATGGGCGTGCCGGCGTACCTCCCCCGCGCCACGGAAGAAGCGGTTCACTGGGCCGGCGGCGTCCATCCCGCGCTGGAGGACTGCACACGCCTGCTGGTCATCCTGACCGCCGCCGTGCTGGCCGAGCCGGCTGCCCGGCGGGCGTGGGAGTACTTCCGCGAGCACAAAAAGCGAATCGTCGTCGCGCAAAAGGAAGCCATCGCCCTCCCCGATGCGCTGCGGCGGGCGGCCCGGGTGGACTTCACCGGGGACTACCGGCCCGCCCTGCGCCAACTGGTGCAGGCCCTGGGGGAGTAGCCGCCGGATGGCGCCGCCTTTCGACCTGCTGCTGATACTCTCCGGCCCGCTGGCCGTAGGGGCGGTGACCGGAGCCTGGATCTCCGTCGGGCGGCTGTTTCTGACCCGCGCCGGCGGCCCGCGCCTGCCCCGGTCGCTGCCGTGGGTGCTCGCCGGGTTCATGGTCCTGGGCGCGCTGGTCGGGTTGATGGCGCAGCTCGTCACACTGACCGGCGGGCTGAAGGAGGGACTCCCCCCTTCGCCGGCTGAGGAGCACGTCGCCGCCGCCGTGACCGCCCTGCTGCTCAGCCCGGCCTGGTCCGGCTCGGCGGCGCTGGCGGCCCTCGGCACGCTTCTGCATTATGCGCTCGACGATCTCCTGATCCGGCTGCAGGTAGGCGATGCACGCGGGACGCTCTTTGAAGGGCTAGCGCTGGGCCTGCGAGGGGTGTGGCTGGTCGTCGGGCTGCTGGCGCTGGGCGCCGGCCTGACCGTGAGCTACAACAGCGTGATGGGGCATTTCCGCGCCACGATTGACCTGATCCTGATGCAGGCTGGCCTGCACCGGCTCTTGCTGAATGTGCTGGCTATGCTGCTGGCGCTGGTGACTCTGATTGTGCCCGTCCTGATGGAGCGCCAGCCGCCCCGTCCCGCCCCGCCCCCTCCCCAATAGAAAAGCGCCCGGCGGCATAAAGGCAGCCAGGCGCCTGAATACGCATCTTTCGGGCGAAATAGGCCGCAGCCCGGCGCCCGCGCCTCAGCCGAGCATGACCACCAGAGCCGCCGCCATATCGCCCTCGTGCGTCAGGCTGACTTCCCACTCGCGCAGGCCGAGGGAGGCGGCCAGCCGCTCCGCCGGGCCGTGCAGACAGAGCAGGGGCCGCCGGAGATCGTCGTGCAGCACCTCTACATCCAGCCAGCCGATGTCGCCGATGCCGCAGCCGAGCGCCTTGGCCGCGGCTTCTTTGGCGGCGATACGGGCGGCCAGCCGCTGCGCCTGCCCGCCGCAAATTTCACGTTCGGCGGGCGTGAAGAAGCGCCGGTCGAAGCGCTCGCCAAAACGGGCGCGGGCGCGCTCCACGCGCGACACAGAGACCAGATCGAGGCCAACCCGGAGCATCCCGTTACGCCTCCGCGCTATCCGGCCCGGCCACGGCCAGGGCATACGCGCCCGGCTTCCAGTACGTCTCCGCCGCCCGCAGCAGGTCCTCCACCGTCAGGGCGTTGATCATCCCGGCGTAGGTGCGCAGATAATCCAGCCCCAGCTCGAAGCGCTCCATGCGCAGGATGGCTGTGGCGACGCCTTCGTTATTTTCCAACTGGAGGGGGAGTTGGCCGGTGAAGTTAGACTGGTTGTCGGCCAGGTCTTCGGCGCTGACCGGCTCGCTGGCGATGCGCTCCACCTCGTGCACAATGCTCTCGACAGCCCGCTCGACGTTGGCCGGGTTGACCCCCGCCGAGACCCGCCACGGGCCGGGGCCGGATTCGCCCTCAACCACGCTGTACGAATAGTAAGCCAGGCCCTGCTCTTCGCGGACGGTCTCGCCCAGCCGCCCCATCATGCCGAACAGGCCCAGCACGCTGTTGACCAGCCGGGCCGCGTGGAAGTCCGGGTCGCGGCGGGATGGGCCGGGCACGCCCAGCACAATATCGGACTGCGTCTTGCCCGGCACCGCCACATCCTCGCGCCGGACGCCTTTCAGCGGTGTGATGGGTGGCAGGGGTGGCTCCTCTGGCTGGGCCGGGTTGGTCCAGTCGCCGAGCGCCTTTTCCACTGTCTCGATGGCTTCTTCCGCCGGCACGGCGCCGACAATGGCGATGATCAGGCCGCGCGGGCCGAAATGATGGGCATGAAACGCGGCCAGCATGTCGCGGGTGAGGTCGGGCACGGTGTCCAGCGTGCCGTCGGCGGAGCGGGCATACGGGTGCCCGGCGGGATAAGCCAGCGCGCGGAACGCCTGCCCCGCCCGATAGCGGGTGTCGTGCATCCGGATTTGCAGGCCGGTGAGGAGCTGACCGCGGTAGCGCTCCACGTGGTCGGATGGGAAGGTCGGGAAGCGCAGCGCGTCCCCCAGGAGGTCGAGCAGGGTGGGCAGGTCCTCGGCCAGGCTTTTGCCGCCGAAGGCGCAGGCGTGCACGCCGGCGTCGAAATCCAGATCGGCGCCGAGGCTTTCCAGTGTCTCATGCAGCGTCTCGAAGTCGCGGTTATGCGTGCCATAAAGCAGCGTGCTGGCGGTGAACGAAGCCAGCCCGGCCTGCTGCGGCGCTTCGAAGAGCGCGCCCGCCGGCAGGGAGCCGGAAATCACGACCGACTGAGCGGCGAAGTTCTCCCGCGCCAGGACGACGATACCGTTCGGCAGGACGCGCCGGAGGACATCATCCGGGCCGGGGATGGGGTTGGCTGTCGTCATTGGGCTGCTCCTTCGTTTTCAGGGATATACCAGCCGACTGTGCGCCGCCGGGGATCAAGATACTGCTCCGCCGCCGCCCGGACATCGGCCACAGTGACGGCGCTCAGGTTCGCCACGTAATTCTCAAACCAGGTGTAGGAATCGAAGTTCTCGCAGAATGCCATCCAGAAGGACTGATCGCTGACGCTTTCCGTGCTGTAGGCGAACAGCGCCCGCGCCTGCTTGATCGCTTTGTGTAGCTCCGCCTCGCTGATATCTTCATTGCGGACCCGCTCCAGTTGCGCGTCCAGCACCGCCTGCGCTTCCTCCAGCGTGCGGCCCTCACGCACGACGACGTTGAACTCCATCAGATAGGGGTCTACCGTCGGGACCAGGCTGCAGCTAATGCCCGCCGCCAGCCCGGTCAGGATCAGCTCCCGGTACAGGCGGCTGGTCTTGTTGCCCACGGAGCCGCCGCCCATGCCGCTGGGGCCGGCCAGCACGCTCTCCAGCACGGCCAGCTTGAACCAGTCCGGATCGGCGGCGCGGGGAGCTTTGTAGGCGATCTTGAGGAAAGAGGTCTGGCCGGCGCGGCGGACCTCCACGCGCCGCTCGCCGCGCTGTTCCGGCTCCGGGCGCAGGACCGGCGGCGGCAGCTCGCCCGTCGGGATATCGCCGTACAATTCGATAATGCGCGCCAGCATCCGGTCCGGGTCAAAGTTGCCGACGGCCACGGCGATGGCGTTGTTGGGCATATAGTAACGGCGGTAGTGCCCGTACAGGTCGTCACGGGTCATCGTCTCCAGATCGGCCATGTCGCCGATAATCTCGTGGTGGTAGGGGTGCACCCGGAAAGCCGCGCCGGTGACCTCCTCGCCCAGCCAGAAGGTGGGGGAGTTCTCGTTGCCCTGCCGCTCGGAGATGATGACGGTGCGCTCGCTGGCTACTTCCTCCTCTTCAAAGAGGGCGTTGGTCATCCGGTCGGCCTCGATCTGGAGGGCCAGATCGATCCGATCGGCGGGCATCGTCTCGTAGTAGGCGGTGAAGTCGATGAAGGTATGGGCGTTCCAGTGGGCGCCTTCGCGGCTGATCACCTGATCGAGCACGCCGCCCGGCCAGGTGGGTGTGCCTTTGAACATCATATGCTCCACCCAGTGGGAGATGCCGGTCTGACCGGTGCGCTCATTGCGGCTGCCGACGCGATACAGCACGCGCCAGTTGATGATAGGCGTGTTGTACACCGGTTTGAGCAGCACCGTCAGGCCGTTATCCAGAATATGCTTGTGAACGGTTGAAGTCATCGAAAGTCCTCTTAACATTAGTAAAGGCGCGTTCGGACACAAAAATCAGGCGGGAACTGGGGAGATTATACCAGCAAGCGCGCGGCTCACCCGCAGACCGCCCGCAAAAGATTTGGAATCGGTTGAATCCACACCAGTAAAGGCGGATTTCCCCGGTATAATACTAAGGAGAACGTGGCTTCGCGACCGAATTGAAGGGAATGCCGCTGTGGAACGTGTTTACGAATGGGACCGGCTGAACAACGATCAGATCGCCCGGCTCAACCGCCTGCAAACGATCCTCCTGCTCCCGCTGGGGAACAGTCAGCAGCATGGCCCACACCTGCCGCAGGGCACGATCAGTTTCGTCGTGGAGCGTGTCGCGCAGGAAACGGCCAGCCTGCTGACTGTCACCGACCGCGAGCGGACGGTCGTGATCCTGCCCCGGCTGGCTTACGGCGCCGATCCGGTTGAGTTGCACTACACCGAACGTTACAAAGGTCCGGCCAGCCTGTCCCTCCGGGCCGGGGTGCTGGAGGCGCTGGTGACCGATATCGCCGAGGGCGCTGTCCGCAACGGCTTCCGCTACCTGTTCACGATCGGCTACCATGCCGGGCCGGCCCACTGCCGCGCCGTTCAGAGGGCGCTGGAGGCCGTCTCGCGCAGCTACCCCGCCCTGATCGCGGCGGACATCTTCTCCTATCTGGCGGCGGGCGCGGCGGCGAACGCCGCCCCGGACCTGCGCACCCTGGCCAACCGGCGGGTGACGCCGGTGGAGCAGGCCGCGCTGGAGACGCCCAGCCACGCCGGGACGGCCAGCACCGCGATCATGCTGGCGCTGGACCCGAACCTGGTCGCCCGCGATTATACGTCGCTGGAAGGAATCCCGGCGGACAGCGCGGCGACAATGGCCCAGTGGCCGGGGTATTACGGCGGCGCGCCCGCCATCGCCGAAGCCGACCTGGGGCTGGCGGTCATCACCCAGATGGCCTACCGGGCGACCTACCTGATCCGGAAGGCCGCTGCCGGCGAAAGTCTGGCCGATCTGCCGCGCTATCCAGAATAACGCCCTTTCGCCGGGCGGCGAAAGCCTGGCCGACCTGCCGCGTTACCCGGAATAACGCCCTTTCGCCGGGCGGCGAAAGTCTGGCCGATCTGCCGCGCTATCCGGAATAACGCCCTTTCGCTGGCTATCTCACTGCCCGGCGGAGCTGTCAGACATATCGACGGCCAGCGGCAGGCAGATGTAGAACGTGCTGCCCTGGTCCGCGCCGGGGCTTTCCGCCCATATACGGCCGTGATGCGCCACGACCAGGGCGCGGGCGATGCTCAACCCCAGCCCTATGCCGCCATAACGGCGCGTCATGTGATCCTCGACCTGGTAGAATTCGTTGAAAATCTTCTCAAGCTGGTCAGCCGGGATGCCAATCCCGCTGTCCCTGATCGTGATCCACACTTCCGGTCGCCTGACCACCGCCTCCATGACGATCTGGCCGCCGGCGGGGGTGAACTTGACCGCGTTATTGAGGATGTTGCCCAGCGCAGCGCCTATCCGGATCGGGTCCGCCATGACAAAGCAGTCTTCCGGCGCGGGGCGGACGGTCAGCGTGTGATTCTTGGTCGCAGCCAGGGAGGCGATATCCCCCTCGGCGCTCCGCATCAGGGCGGCCACCGCCACGCGCTCCGGCTGAAGTTCGGCTTCCCCCACCTTCAGGTAGCGCAGGTTGGTCATCTGCTCGATAATGCTGCGCAGTTGCAGGGCGCTGCGAAATACAGCCTGGGCGTGGGCGCTGGATTCGCCCTGCGCCTCGTCCTTGAGGAAAGACGCATACCCCAGGATGACGCCGAGCGGCGTGCGCAGCTCATGGCTGGCGATGGAGATGAAGTCGTTCTTCAGCTTGTCGAGCTGGTCCAGTTCAGCATAGGCCCGGCGCAGTGCGTTCACGAGCTGGGCGTTGTTGATGGCGACCGCCGCCTGGTTGGCCAGCACCAGCAGCGCGTTGCGGTTTTCCTGTGTCCATCTGCCCTGCTTCTTGTTCACCGCCTCCAGCACGCCGATCACCTCATGCTTGATGCTGAGGGGGACCCCCAGCAGCGAGCGGGTCTGAAACTGCAACTGGCGATCGATGCCGCGGTAGTGGCGCGGATCGTCGCGGACATCGTCCAGGGCGATCGCGCGGTTCTCCTTCAGGATAGCCCCGGCGATGCTGCCCTCCCGGGGGACAGGGTGCCCGATCAGGTCGGCGACGGCGTTGCTGCTGCTGGCGGTGAAGACCAGGTCGCGCGTGTTGCGGTCCACCAGCAGGATTGAGGCCGATTCGGAGCCGACCATCTCGCTGGCCGCGTCCATGATGTAGCGCAGCAGCGGCTCAAGCTCTAGCGTGGAGTTGAGGATCAGGCTGATCTCCACCAGGCGCTGCAGGCGGGCGATGCGCGATTCCAGATCGGACGAAGGGGTAGGGTCTTGGGTAGAGGTCATGGTTACTCTGGTCGGTCAGGGCGGACGATAGGCGGCTAAAGGCGGCGCATTCAAGCCTGCCCCTGTTGTATACCGATTCCGGCGGCAGGGCAATCGCGCCGGGCCGGATCGGCGGTATCCATCCGCGCGGCAGGCCCTCCGGGCGGCCCTGTTTTTGCTACAATGCTGCATCGGGGGGACAATAGCGGGCGGAGCATGGGCGGCGATCGCACCCCGGGGTTTCACGCGCTATTCAGACCGCCCGCGCGCAGCACACGCCATGACGACAGCCTGTTTCACCGATCCACGCACGAACGCGCACAACCTCCCGGACCATCCCGAACATGCGGGCCGGCTGCAGGCCATCGAGGCGCTGTTCCAGCAGACCGGCATGGCCGACCGGCTGCGCTGCTTGACCCCGGACCCGGCGACGGAAGACCAGATTCTGACCGTACACCGGCCCGAATACCTGACTCTGCTGGCCGCGGTGGAGCGCGACCGGCGGTTCACGATGTACGGCGGGGATACCTACCTGACGCCCGCTTCCTACCAGGCGGCGCGGCTGTCGGTGGGGGCGGCGCTGGGGGCGGTGGATGCCGTCCTGCGGGGAGAGGCGGCGAACGCGCTGGTGGCGATGCGCCCTCCGGGCCATCACGCCCTGCCCGACCGGCCGATGGGCTTCTGCCTGCTGGCTAACGCGGCCCTGGCCGCCCGCCATGCCCAGCTTGTTCATGGCGTGGGGCGCATCCTGATCGTGGATTACGACCTGCACCACGGCAACGGCACCCAGGACATCTTCTATGACGACCCGGATGTGCTGTTCATCTCCAGCCACCAGTCGCCTTACTACCCCGGCACGGGCTATGTCGATGAAATCGGGTACGGCGCCGGCGCTGGCGCCACGATCAACATGCCCCTCCCCGCCGGGCACGGCGACGCTTCGTACGCCCGGCTGTACGAGGCAGTCGTATGGCCGGCGGCGACCCGGTTCAGGCCGGAGCTGATTCTCGTCTCAGCGGGGTTCGACTGTCACTGGGGCGATCCGCTCGGCGGGATGCGGCTGACGCTGGCCTGCTACGACCACCTGGCGCGCGAGCTGATTCGCATGGCCGGGGCGCTGTGTGCCGGCCGGATCGTCTTCATCCTGGAGGGTGGCTACAACCTGCAGGCGCTGTCATATGGCCTGCTCAACGTGGCCGGGGCGCTGCTCGGTGACCCGCCGGGCGCGATCGATCCGCTGCCTATGCCGGCGTCACTGGCTCGCCAGGTGCGCTCCCCCGCCGGGCTGGACCCGCTGCTGGCGGATCTGCGCCGGCTGCATCACCTGTAAGCAGCGGGGGGCAGGCAGGCGGTTTTTATCCCCGGCGCGCATGGCGGTTGAGCCTCCGGGCTTCGCAAAAGTGGGGCGCTGCGAGGACGCCAGGAAAGGTAATCGTTTTCTCCCCGTGCGTTCTTAGCGCCTTTTGCGGCTCGTTTTTTCCCTGTTGCCCGCTTTTTGACCTGTCTTGCGCTTTGCTTCAAGCCATAGGATAATGTTTTTTAGGGAATTCAGCGATGGTTGTTATCTGGGAACTACGATCACTTTTCCCGAGGCATACCCGCGCCCGTATCCGGGGCGCGCTCTGATGCTGGCCCATGACGGCGGGTTATCATGACGACAATCACCCTTCGGCAGTATCACGAAGAATTAAACGGCTTGCTCAAAGATGAGGCGTTGGAGACCGTCATCGGTCACTGCCGCCACATCCTGCGCTCCTACCCGCGCAACGTCGATACCTACCGCCTGCTGGGGCGCGCGCTGCTGATCAAGGCGCGCTTCAAAGAAGCGGGCGATATCTTCCTGCGCGTGCTGAGCGCCTGCCCCGACGATCTGTACGCCCACGCCGGCATGGCCGAAGTCTACAAAGACGCCCGCGACTGGCCCAGGGCCGTCTGGCACCTGGAACGCGCCTTCGAGCAGGACCCCAACAATGCCGCCATTCAGGACGAGCTGCGCGATCTGTATGACCGGCTGGAAGGTGGCGAGCGCAACAAGACCGAAGCGCCCCGCTTGCAGATGACCCGCGGCGCGCTGGCCCGCATGTACCTCAGCAGCGGCCTGCCGGAAAAAGCGGTGGGAGAGCTGCAGAACATCCTGCGCAGCCAGCCGGACCGGATCGATCTCAAATTGCTGCTGGCCCGGTCGCTGGCCGACGCCGGGCATCCGGTTGAGTCTGCCGAGGTGGCAACTGATATTGTCAGGACGCTGCCCTACTGTCTGGAGGCCAACCGCATCCTGGCTGAGATATGGCTGCGCAACAACCGCCCGTCGGACGCCCTGCCTTTCCTGCGCCGGGTCGAGTCCCTCAGCCCGTACCTGGCGCTGGAACTGGCCGGGCAGGAAATCACCGATGGGCGCGACCCGTATATTGTACAGCGGCTGGACTACGAGGCCGCCGAGACAAAGCGGCTGGCCTCCGTGCAGGCTGACTGGATGAGCGAGCTGGGCGACGCGCTGCAAAAGACGAGCGAGGTCAGCCCTGCCAGCGTGGAGGGCATCCCCGACTGGATGCGCGATCTGGGGCGGGCCGCCCAGCCGGTGGAAGAAGTTGTCCCGCCGCCGTCCGTCCACCAGTCATCGGTGGAGGAAGCGCTGCAGTTCAACATGGCCGATGTCGGCGCTCCAATGCCGGGCTGGATGGCCGATGTGGAGCGCGCCGCCCGCGGTGAAGAGCCGGAGGAAGCCGATCCGCTGGCCTGGCTGACCGGCGGCACCGCCGGAGTCGCCGCGGCTGCCGCAGCAGCGCCCGGCGGGGGCGAGCAGATGCCGCCAGCCGTCGATGGCTGGGATGATATTAGCCAGGTCCTGGGCACGGCCGATCTGGCTGCTGCAGCGGCGCCCCAGCCCGCGCCGGGCGAAGCCGGCCCTGATCTGCTGGACTGGATGGCCGACCTCGACAGCGCCGCCGCGGACGAAGCCGCCCCGCTCGATGCGGACTGGCTGGCCGGGATGGGCCTGCAGGCTTCCGCCGCTCCCGTGCCCGATCTGGCCGGCGATGACCTCCAACCCGCCGAATCGCCCGACTGGCTGCGCGATATGCAGGTTGTGGCCCGGCAGGCCGCCGAACAGGCGCAGCCGCCTGATTCCGGGATGGACGACCTGGCCTGGCTGCTCGCCGATAGCGGGCCGGAGGAGCCTGCACCTTCCACTCCGACGACCGATATGCCGGCGTACCGGCCCGCAGAGCCGGGTGAGCGCATCCCGACCGGGTTCACCAGCCTGCTGCCCGACATGGGCGAAGCGGAAGATCCGCTATCCTGGCTGAGCGCGGCTTCCGGCCAGCCGGTGCTCGATGAAGATACTGACCAGCTTCGGGACAGTCTCCTGGCTTCGCCGGGGCAGACGGGCGATCTGTTCGGCGAAGCGGCGGACGATTCGCTGGCCTGGCTGGGCGAAGCTGCGCCGACGCCTTCCGGAATCTCAGCGGAAGACGGCCCCCCGGCCGCTGCTGCCCCTACTGGCTCAACCGGGCTGTTCGAATTTCTGGCCTCCGACACGTCCATTTCTGAAGAAGCTGGCGCGGCGACTCCGGCCCCTGGCAGCACTGATTCGCTGGCCTGGCTGTACGCCGCCGATGAAGAAGAACAGCCTGAGCTGGAAGCCGTTGAAGAAGACCCCCTGGCCTGGCTGTATAGCGATGCCGCCGCCGATCTGGCGGGCGAAGCCGCGCCGTCAGAAGCCCCTCCTGCCGGGCCTTCCGCACCCGAAGAAGCCGCGGCTGGCGCCCCCCTGGCGGAAGAACCCGCTGAATTTGACCTGGCTACGCTCGAGCCGGCGGAACCGGTTCGCCTCGAACGGCCAGAAGTGCCGGCCGCGTCCAGCGAAATCCCCGACTGGCTGGCTGAGGCCGGGCCTGAAGCCGCGCCCGGCGCTGCAGAAGCCGCCGAAATGCCGGTCGAGGAACTGCCGCCGGCCGGGCCGGTAGCAGCTACAGACGACTCGGATGCCTGGCTGGATACTTTCCTCGCGGAAGAACAACCGGAGCCGGAGCCTGTGGCTGCGGAGGATATGGGCGACGTGGAAGCCGTCGAAATACCCGAAAGCGATCTTGAAGCAGTTGCAACAGGGGGAGAGCCACCGATGGAAGAACTCCCGGAGGAAGCAGGTCCTGTGCCAGCCGCTGAGCCGGAGGACGAATCCTCCGAAATGGACTGGCTGAGCGCAATTGGTATTTCCGAGGCATCTTCTGAGCCGGCTGAGGCCGCCCAGCCAGCGGAAACAGCCGCCTGGCTGGCCGAGCTGGGCCTTCTGGAAGAGACCCCGGCGGAAGCGGCCCCCGGCGCTGACGCAGTCGAAGGCGCAGCGGAGCCGGCGGGCGCGGCGGAGGAATCGGCGGGCGGGGACTGGCTCAGCGCGATTGGCATCCTGAGCGCAGAAACGGCGGCGGAGCCGCCGGCTGAGGAAGCGGCCGCCGCCGAAGCGATCTCCCGGACCGGGGCTGAATGGCTGGGCGAAGTCGAAGAACTGACTTTCGAGGAACCCGGGGCTATTGCGGAGCCAGAAGCAGCCGGCCTCGCTGATCTGTCCGCCGGGATGGAATCGCTGCTGGCGCAACCTGAAGCCGCGGAGCCTCCGGCGGTTGACATGGGCGTGCTGGATGCGCTGGAGGCCGATATGCCCGAGTTCACTCCTGAGGAAGAAACGGCCGAGCCGGCTGCAGTGCCTGACTGGCTGAGCGCCATGGGCGCTCCGGAGGAAGAGGCCGCGCTGGAAGAAGAAGCCGCCGAAGAGGAGTTCGTTTTCGAGGCCGCCGGGCCGGCTGAGGTGCCCGACTGGCTGAGCGCCATGGGCGCTCCGGAGGAAGAGGCCGCGCCGGAGGAAGAAGTCGTCGAAGAAGAGTTCACCTTTGAGGCCGCCGAGCCGGCTGCAGTGCCCGACTGGCTGAGCGCCATGGGCGCTCCGGAGGAAGAGGCCGCGCCGGACGAAGAGGTCGTCGAAGAGTAGTTCACCTTCGAGGCCGCCGAGCCGGCGGCAGTGCCTGACTGGCTGAGTGAGATGGGCGCTCCGGAGGAAGAGGCCGCGCCGGTAGAAGAGGTTGTCGAAGAGGAGTTCACCTTCGAGGCCGCCGAGCCGGCG
>JARKNX010000204.1 GCA_029976025.1 Aggregatilineales bacterium
CTGGCCCGCCAGGCCGGGCTGCCCGGCGAGCTGAAGACCCTCTCCGGCCCGGAGATCGACGCCATGGACGAGGCGCAGCTCGATCTGGCGGTGGACGAAACAACGATCTTCGGGCGGATCACCCCCCAGCAGAAAGAGCGCCTGGTGGACGCCCTGCGCCGGCAGGGCCAGTACGTGGCTATGATCGGGGATGGCGTCAACGATGTGCTTTCCCTCAAAAAGGCCAATCTGGGCATCGCCATGCAGAGCGGCAGCTCGGCCACCCGCGCCGTCGCCGACATGGTCCTGCTGGAAGATTCCTTCAGCGCCCTGCCCTATGCCTTCACCGAAGGGCAGCGCATCCTGAACGGCATGAGCGACATCCTGCGCCTGTTCCTGCCGCGCACGCTGTATGTCTCCCTGATGATCATCGCCACCGCCATCATCAACCTGGGCTTCCCCTTCCTGCCCATGCATAACACCCTCATCACCCTGCTGACGGTGGGCATCCCCACCTTCTTCCTGGCTATCTGGGCCAGGCCGGGTCTGAAGCCGAAACGGAGTCTGCTGAGCAGCGAGATACACTTCATCCTCCCGGCGGCGGGCCT
Source organism: Aggregatilineales bacterium (assembly GCA_029976025.1). Lineage (GTDB taxonomy): Bacteria > Chloroflexota > Anaerolineae > Aggregatilineales > Ch27 > JARKNX01. The sequence continues at coordinate 588 of JARKNX010000204.1, forward strand.
GACCTTCCTGTTCGGCCTGCTCATCTACACCACAACGGTCTTCGTGACTATCGCCAACCTGGCCCAGTTTGATATCACGCCGGAAGAGATCGCCCAGTTCCAGACCTTCGCGAATATCAATTACGATATCGCGACGCCTGCCGCCTATCTGGCCGAAGCTGCGCATCTGGCCGCCCAGACTACGCTGACCGTCTTTCTGGTGTTCGTCGGCCTGCTGATGATCATCTTTGTCGAGCCGCCGCATCCGTGGTTCGTCGGCGGGGACGAGTACAGCGGGGATATCCGTCCGACCGTGCTAGCCGGGATAATGGGCGTGCTCTTCATTCTTATTTTCGCGCTGGAACCCACCCGCGCGTTCTTCAAGATTGTCGATCTGCCGCTCCCGGTGCACCTTCTGATCGGCGGGGTGGCGGCCGTCTGGGCGCTGGTGCTGCGCCGGGCCTGGCGGCGCAACTGGCTGGAGCGCTTCCTGCAGATCGGGCCTTACGCTGACGGCATAACCTGACACCTGAAATACGCCTGATTTACGCGAGCAGAAAGGAAAAACAATGTCCCCCTTTAACGGCCTCAACATGGGCCTCGGCAATTTGAGCCTGCTTTCGACAGCCCGGACGCGTTCCATCAGCGCAGAGAATCCGAACGGCGAGGTGGGCAAAGGCGCGATGGCCTTCCCGCAGGGGGCCGACCACCCCTCGCGCGATCTGGGCCAGGGCTGGAAGGTCGAGCCGTGCATCACAATCCCGGCCCGCGAGACAGTGACGCTGGCCGAAATCACCGGTCCGGGCGCCATCCAGCATATGTGGATCACGGTGGACCCGACCCGGTGGCGCAGCCTGATCTACCGCATTTACTGGGATGACGAGCCGGCTCCATCGGTGGAAGTCCCCCTGGGCGACTTCTTCTGTCACGGCTGGCTCCAGCCCTGCCAGATCAATTCGCTGCCGGTGGCTGTCAACCCCCGGGGCGGCTTCAACAGCTACTGGGAGATGCCCTTCCGCAAGAAGGCGCGCGTCACAATCGAGAATCTGGCCCCGACTGACTGCCTGTACTTCTTCTACCAGATCACGTACACCCTGACCGATGTGCCGGAAGAGGCAGCGACCTTCCACGCCCAGTGGCGGCGGAGCAACCCCCTGCCCTACAAAACCGAACACACACTGCTGGACGGCGTGCGCGGCTGGGGACACTACGTCGGCACGTACCTGGCCTGGGGCGTCAACAATACCGGCTGGTGGGGAGAAGGCGAGATCAAATTCTGGATGGACGGCGACGGAGAATTCCCCACCATCTGCGGCACCGGCACGGAAGATTACTTCGGCGGCGCGTGGGGCTTCGAATTCCCGCCGGGGCGCTACGGCGCCTACTCCACGCCGTTTCTCGGCATGCCCCAGGTGATCGCCCCCGATGGCGCGTTCCAGAGCCAGCAGCGCTTCGGCCTGTACCGCTGGCACATTATGGACCCGATCCGCTTCCAGAAGGATCTGCGCGTCAGCATCCAGGCGCTGGGCTGGCGCTCGGAGCAGCGTTACCTGCCGCTGCAGGACGATATCGCCTCCACCGCGTTCTGGTACCAGGCCGAGCCGCACGCGCCCTTCCCCACCCTGCCGGACAAGGACGCGCTGGAAGTAATCTGACGCCCGGCGCCGGCGGAATGAGCGACAGGGGGAGGCCCCCACCCCCTGTTCGCCGCCGCCGCACTAATTCGAATAAATGCATGCTACACTGTCAGAAACATCTTTGCCCTGCAAGCTGCACCCTTCTGCTCGGCAGAGTGCGGCGCCAGTAATAGAGCAGCTCTGATGAAGTCTGCCAGCTTTTCAGGCCCGATTTCTATATTCAAGGGGGAGCCATGATAACCGATTCGTTTTTTGCGCTCGCTTGTGGCGGGCTGATTGCGCTGTTGTTCGGGATGCTCGTGTGCTTCGGCGGCTACCGCCTGTTCCTGCTGCTGCTGCCGATCTGGAGCTTCTTCTTCGGCTTCACGCTGGGCGCCCACGCCGTTCAGGCCATCACGCCTGGTGTGGGCTTCCTGGTCACGATCACCAGTTGGGTGGCCGGGTTCTTCGCCGCCGCCGTGTTCGCGGTGCTGTCCTACCTGTTCTATTTCATGGCTGTGGCCATTGTCGCCGGCTCGCTGGGCTACGGCCTGACCGTCGGCATCCTGATGGCGCTGGGCGTGGATATGAACTTCCTGGTGTGGCTGATTGGCCTGATCGTCGGCATTGCCCTGGCCGTCACAGTCATCCGCTTCAATATCCAGAAGATCGTCATCGAGCTGGCGACAGCATTCGGCGGCGCGGGCATGATCATCGTTGTTTTTGTCTCGCTGTTTCTGGATGAGCAGGCGCGGGCTTTGCTTTTCGCGTCGCAGAACCCGGCGAAGCTCGTGCTGCAGGCTTCGCCCTTCTGGCTGATTGTGTTCATCATCCTGGGCGTCGCGGGCTTCCTGATTCAGTGGCAGCACAACAAGGTCTGGACAGTCGCGGAATACAACCGCCTCGAGGTGGAGATTCCAACGTAGTGCCGCGCGGTCCCGCTCAACTTTCGCAGCATCTTCAGGGGCCGGCAGGGAGAAGTAATCGTCCTGCCGGCTCCTGCTGTCACGACGCCAAAAGCCGCGGTCGGGCGCATTATCTTTTATAGCCGGTCCTGGCGTATAATAGGAAACGCGCAGCCCGGTCTTTGCAGTTTTCGGCCCGCTCATTATCGCCAATCCTGAACGTATGGATGCTTATCAGTCACGCTTTCTGATCCGGATCACCGCTGAAGATGGCCAGGTGCTCACTTTCGAGGTGGGCAAGCGCCCGCTGGTGATCGGCGCCTCGGAGCAGGCCGATATCCGCCTGCCCGGCCGTTACATATCCCGCCGCCATCTCATGATCTCCCGCGCTGACGACCACATCCATATCGTGGACCTGGGCAGCACCAACGGAACGGTCCTCAACGGGCGGCGGCTGGCGCCCAATCAGAAGGTTGAGCTGGCGCCAGATGACATGCTGATCATCGGCTCGGCGCACCTGACGCTGATCCAGCAGCCCGCCGCAGCCATGCTCCCCCCGCTGGATTTCGCCCTGAGCGTCGTCCCGGAGATCATCACGCCGCCCGCCCCGGCCCTGCTCACGCTCCGTTACACAGCAACGGCAGACTCCGGCGCGGCGGAGCATGTGTACTTTGAAGCCAGCGCCCCCGCTGGCGGAGTTGAGTTCTCCCTGGAGCCGGCGGAGGCTTTCGTAGAACCCGGCAGCAGCGTTCAGGTCCAGACCAGCGCCCATCCGGTCGGCCTGCGCCCCTTTGGCGGGCGCTTCCCGGTTGAGTTTGTGGCTTTCACCACGGGTGGGCTGGCGTCAAGCGCCCGGGGGACGGTCGTTCTGCGCCCGCCGTACCGCCGCTGGCTGGCCGCGCTCCTGCTGCTCTTGCTGCTGCTGGGCGCTGTCGCCATTATTAGCAGCATCCGGCCCGATTCCGGCGTCCCAACGGCCAGCGCCACAGCGACGGTTGTTGCCGCCGGGGCGACGGCGACCTCCCCGCCGCCCACTGATACCGGGACAGCCACTCCGACGGCGACCGGCACGCCTTCTCCTACCGGCACGGCCACGAATACTGCCACAAACACAGCCATCCCCAGCCCGACCGTCATCCAGTTAGGCATCCTGCCCACATCAACGGCCACGGCCACCCCGCCCTGTGTCAACCAGTGCGCCGCGCTCGGCTGGACGAACGAAGTCGTGCGCCGCGGTGATACGTTGTTCAGCCTGGCCCAGGCGGCCAATATCAGCGTAGCCCGGGCGGCCCAGGTGAACTGCATCGCCGACCCCGATCGCATCCTCGCCGGGCAGACGGTCTGCCTGCCCTGCCGGGATACCGACCGCGACGGCTACTGCGATGCCCTGGACAACTGCCCGTCCGTCCCCAACCCGGACCAGCTCGATTCCGATGGTGATGGGCAGGGGGACGCCTGCACGCCGCCGTTCAGCCTGACCTGGTCCGTCCTGCCGCCCAGCCGCATGGCCTCCGACAACCGGAGTTGCCCGGAGCTGCCCGGTCGGGCGACAGCCGCCGTGGACGTCGGCAGCGGCTACGGCATCACCGACGTCACGGTTGATCTGGAGATCGACGGCCGGCCGGGGCGGCGGCTGGCGGTGAACCCGCCCGGGCCGGGGAGCAGCACCTACACCTTCGATATCGACATCCCCAATGACCTGGTCGGGACCAATATCGGGGCGCGGGTGCGCGTGAACGCCCGTGACAGCCGGGATCGGGCCGGCGAGATCAGCACGACGTTCAGCATCACTCGCTGCCTGCCGCCGACGCCCGTAGCCTCGCCCACGCCGCGTGGCGTCGCCCTGGCCTGGGTTCAGCCGCCGCCGGGGACGATGGCCGCCGATAACTTCTATTGCCCGGCTACGCCGCAGCGCGTCGCCGCGCTGGTCCGGACCAGCGGAGAGCGGCCTGTCACTTCGGTGACCGCCTCAATCGCGTTCCCTGGCGGGGATTCCTTCGATCTGCCGGTTGAAGATCAGACCGGCGGCCAGTACGCCATCACCCTCAACGCAGCGGCCCTGGCTCCGGTCACCGAAGGGGCCGGCACCATCACAGTCACGGCGCTCGACGCGGGCGGAAACCGGGCGCAGCTCACGGCCAGCGTCACGCTCACCGGCTGCCGGATTACGGCCTCATGGGTCACCCCGCCGGGGAGCGCGGTGACAGCCGGGAATCTGCTCTGCCCGGCCGTGCCGACGGCAGTGCAGGGCACAGCCGTTATCTCCGTGCCTTCTGTAATTGCTGAAGGGGGCGTGACAGCGGCGATCGAAGGGACGGGCGCCGGCCCGGGCCGATCTGTGCCGGTCACAGCGTTGAGCGGCGGGCAGTACAGCGTCGCCCTTGAGCCGGGGGCGCTCGACATCGCCACCACTGGCCCGGCCACCCTCTCCCTGCGCTTCCGGGATACGCGGGGGGTCGTCACCACCCTGAGTTCGCCGGTGGAGATCGTAGATTGCACGATGCGGTTCGACTGGGTGACCCGGCCGCGGAGCCTGATCGCCGGCAGCAACGCCACCTGCCCGGAAGTGCCGGTGCGCACCAGCGGCTTTGTCCTCGCCTCGCTGCCCGCCGCCGTCGCCCGGGTCGCCGCTGTCATTGAAATCAACGGGATCAGCACTCCGTTCGCCCTGCCGGTACAGGACCTGGGCAGCGGCCTCTACCGCGTGGATATCGAGGCCAGCCTGCTGGCGAGGGTAGAGGCGCCGGCCACCGTCCGCGTGACGCTGACAGATATCGCCGGGGGGAGCTACGTGCTGACCTCGGCCACACAAATCCGCGACTGCCGCGGGGCGCTGACCTGGATCACGCCGCCGCCGGCCCAGTTCTCGTTGACGCCCTGCCAGTCGCTGCCGTCGCCCGGCTATGTTGTGCGCTTCCAGGCGGAGAAGCCGGGCCTGGTCTCCCTGAGTCTGGTGACCGCCGACGGTATCAACGCCTCCGGCACAGTCTCCTACGGCCCGATCACGTCGCCGGCGGCAGGCCAGTTCGAGTTCGCTATCAGCGGCGCACCGCCCGCCGGCAGCAGCTTCGTCGTCCGGGCCTTCGCCCCTGACCACCGCCAGACCCCGGCCATCGTCACCCAGATCGTGGCCTGTCCGGAGGGAGACGCCAGTGGCAGACCGATCGATTGACAGGCGCGCCGGGCTGCCCCCGGCCCACAGACCAGCCGTACCTCAGAGCAGGAGTCTGCCGACGTGACCGCGCCGGACCTGACCAGCAGCGATCCGCTCATCAACCGGACGATTGAGGGCTATCACATCCTCAAGCGGCTGGGCGAAGGCACCTATGGCGTGGTCTACCTGGCCCGCCATCCCCGCATCCGGGATCGCCTGGTTGCCGTCAAATATGTCCGTCTGGAGCGGCCCGACGAAATTCGCAACGTGGAGCGCGAGGTCGAGGTACTGGCCCGGCTTCAGCACCCCAACGTCGTCGATATCTACGACACCTACCGCTTCGACAATTATCACCTGATCGTGATGGAGCTGGTGCGCGGCGGCAGCCTGCTGGAGGCGCTGCAACGCCTGCCCCGCCCGCTGGACCTGCGCACCGCCCTGACCATCATCGAGCAGCTCGCTTTCGCCCTGGGGTATGTCCACAGCCAGAACATCCTGCATCTGGACCTCAAGCCGGGCAACATCCTGCTCGACCCGGTCGCCGGCGGGCGGGAAGCTCGCCCCCTGCTGACCGACTTCGGCATTGCCCGCATCGTCAACCCCGGCGGCCTGATGTCCACCAATATCGTCGGCACGCCGATGTACATGTCGCCGGAGCACTTCGGCTTCGGCGACAACAAGCCCGATCACCGCTCCGATGTCTACTCCCTCGGCGTCATCCTGTTCGAGCTGCTGACGGGTCACGTGCCGTTCCGTTCCCGCGAGCTGCTGGATGTGCTCAACCAGCACGCCTACAGCCCGATCCCGCTGCCGTCGGCAGAAGTCGCCGGCCTGCCCCCCGATCTGGACTACATCGTGCTCACCGCGCTGGCCAAGCCGCCGGAGGAGCGCTTCCAATCGGCCAACGAGATGGGCAGCGCGCTGCGCGATCTGCGTCTGGGGCCGCTGGGGGCTGTCCCGGCCCTGCCCGGCCGCATGTCGGCGGAGGTGCTGGGCGCTATCGCCCAGAGCAGCGCCGAAGTGATGGAAGCCGCCAGCGCCGAGTATGCCGCAGAAGCGCCGCCGATCTTCCGCCTGCTGGTGATGCGCCCCGATGGCGCCCAGGAATCGGTCGGCCTGCACACGAACGCCGTCATCATTGGCCGCGACAGCCTGGCCAATCTGCGCCTGGAACATACCTCGATTTCGCGCCGGCACGCCCGCGTCGATTGCGACGACAACGGCAACCTGTTCGTCACCGATCTGCAAAGCACAAACGGCACTTATCTGGACGGCGTCCGCCTGACGCCGCAGGAGCGCGTCGCCTGGCGCGCGCCGCAGTTCCTGCAAATTCAGGGCTTCCTGCTGCAAATTGACGGGCCGCCGGGCGCCGATCGCGCCGTCGATCCTTTCCTCTTCACCACCGCCCAGGTTAAGGTCCTGCTGGATGAGCTGTACAGACAGCGCAACAAGCCCGGCCTGCGCGTCAACCTGAGTCCGGATATCGTCTACCTGGAGCCTGGCAAGCGCCAGTATGTGCAGGTGCAGGTCCAGCCGCAGAATACCCCCCTCGCCCGCTACGAGGTCCGGGCGCGGCCCGGCCCTGGCCTGGATGATCGCTGGTACGCCCTGCCCGCCGGGCATGTCATCTCCGATGGCGATTCCTACGCCTTCGATCTGGTAGTCAGCGCCCCCAGCGCGGGGACGGTAGGAGGCCGGACGCACGAGCTGGCGCTGGAGGTCGTCTCCGATCAGCCGGAGATTCCGAGCGTGGTGCAGGTGCTCAAGCTGCGCATCGTCCCCCTGACCCGCTACACCATCGCCCTGCAGCCCAACGAGGTGACGCACGGGCGGCGGCGCCACGCCGATCTGGCGATCCTCAACAGCAGCAATTATCCGGAATCATTCTCCATCGATATCGAAGCGCCGGACACGCTCCAGGTCACGCCAGAGGCCCGGCAGGTTCAGGTCGAGGCGGCGCAGGGGCGGCAGGTCCGCCTGAAGTTCAGGCCCGCCCGCGGCGCGCAGAAAGGCCGCAGCCGCCTGCTTTACACCGTTATCGTACATTCCGCCTCCGGCCTGATCGAGCGGGCGCACGGCAGTTACGTATTTCAGCGCCGGTCCCGGCCTTCCATCGGTCTGCTGCTGGCGCTCTGGGTCTTTCTCGTCATCGTCATCAGCCGCCATTTCCTGTTCGGCGTCACGGTGCAACAGCAGATCGAGCAGGTCTGGCAGTTCCTGCAGAGTCTGGCTCCCTAGAGAGTGCGCCAGTGGAGCAGCCCGCTCGCGATCAGGCCGATCGCATCCTTTACCAGATCACGGCCGTCCGGCATCATCCGGCCAACGGCAGCCAGCGGCGCGCCCGCCTGGGGGACCGTCCGTTCCACATCGGCAGCGGCGAAGGCGCCGATCTGGTCCTGTCCGATCCTGGCATCCTGCCCGTCCATATCCGGTTATTCCTGACCACAGCCGGGCAGGTCATGCTGACTAATCTGGGCGGGACCGGCACCGTCCAGATCAACGATTCTCCGCTGGCGAACTTCGCCAGTATCCACTGGAAGCCAGGGGCCGCTGTCACCGTCGGCGCGTACGAGTTACAGCTTATTTTGCTCCTGCTCGAAGGCGAGGGCACGGGGGCGGTGGAAGTGGTGCGCCCATCGGTGATTACGCAGGAGCAGGCCCCCGTGCAGCCGGCAATCGCGCCAGCCAGCCAGGAGAAGCCCCCGAAGCCGGAGAATACCGTGGTCTTCCTGCGTCCGCCGGAGGCCCAGCCGCCCTCCCCCGCGTCCGAAGCGCCCCCGGCTGCCATCGATCCGCCGCCCGATATCCCCGAAGCCCCCGCCGAGCACCGCCCTGAGGCCATGAATGTCCGGACTCCGGTGATGCCCTTTGCCGTGGAGCAACCGCCCCAACCGGGCTGGATCGGCGATCCGGCCATCGACCCGGACCTGAACGCCAGTTCAGGCCCGGTCACCGGGTCGACGCCGGCCCACCCCCCTGTGAGCGCGGTCACGCTGCCCAAAGAGTGGCAAACCGCCGGCCTGTTGAGCGTTCAGTTCGCCCACAATCCGCTGATCCTGGTTGCTGGCGAGCGTATCCGGGCGCCCATTTCGCTGCGCAACGGCTACGCCCATCCGCTGCAGCTTCAGGTCGCCGCGACAGGCGTGCCCGAATCGTGGATCATCCCTCCGCCTCCTCTGGCCCTCAGCCCCGGCGCCATCCGGACTTTCGATCTGATTCTGGATACGAAAGCGCCCGCCGCCGCCCAGACTCTGGTGCTGAAACTCCGGCTGAGCGATCCGGCCTGGCCGAACGTCGCCCTGACGCTCCCGGTGGAGATGCAGTTCAGGGCAGACCCCGATCTGGTGGGCTGGCTGGAGCCGGAAAACGCGCGCGAGAACGGACTGGCCAGCCTGGTGCTGCAGAATCACACCTGCGCCGCCATTGAGCTTTTCGTCGCCGGCCACGCTGACCCTGCCGTCCTGCACGTGCACCCGGCTCAGTCGCAAGTCCGGCTCCCCGCGGGGCAAACCATCCGCCTCCCCCTGACGTTTGTGGCGCTCCAGCGCCCCTGGCTGTGGGCAGCCGTCCACGCCTATGCGATCACGGTGGCCCACGAACAACGCGCTCCGCTGGATTATCCCGGGCGGGTGCGCCTCCGGCCGCGGCTGCTGCCGTTCGGGTGAAGGCGCGCTGCCGGCCAGACTCCTCAGCCGCATCCCCGATTTTCACCGCCCTCATCATTTTTATGTTGGTGCATCTGACTCAATGCGGGTACACTCTGCAAACGGGGCGAATTCCGGGCCTCACAGCCCCGACTCTCTATCCGGCACATATCAGGATGGTCACCGCATGAACGGTCTTGAGCGCACACAACTCACCCTGCAGGGCAAGCTCCCCGACCGCGTACCCGTCGATCTGCATAACTTCATGGTCACCGCCCGGCTGATGGGTGCGGCTAACTACGCCGATTTTTTCCGCGACGGCGAGGCCATGGCGGAAGGCCAGATCATGGCCTGGCGGCGGTTCGGGCACGACGTCATACTGGTGGAAAATGGCACGGCGGCCCTGGCCGAAGCCTGCGGCGTTCAGGTGATATACCAGTCCGATACCGCCCCCGTCGCCAAAGAGCCTGCCATCAAGAGCCTGGATGAAGTGGATCGGCTGGAAGTTCCCGATCCATACAAAACGCCAGTCCTGGCTGAGAATCTCAAAGCCACGCGCATCATCGCCGAGGTGATCGGCCGGGAAGCGTTCATCATCGGGCGCGGGGATCAGGGGCCGTTCAGCCTGGCCTGTGAGATACGCGGCATGAACGAGTTCATGATGGACCTGGCCCTGGGCGAGCAGCCGGAGAAAATTCACCGCCTGCTGGAATTCTGTACTCAGGTCACGCTGCGCTATATGCTGGCCCAGATGGAACAGGGCGCGCACTGCACTTCGATCGGCGATTCGCCGTCCGGCCCCGACCTGATCTCGCCGCGCCAGTACCGCGAATACGCCTACCCCTATGTGCGGCGGCTGGTCGAGGCGCTGCAGGCGCGCGGCATCCCGCTCTCTTACCATATCTGCGGCAACGCCACCCCGATCATCGGAGATATGGCGAGCACAGGCGCGGCCATCCTCGAGATCGACCAGAAAGCCGATATGCGCACCTGCAAAGAGGCCGCGCGAGGGCGCGCCGTCCTGCTCGGCCCGGTGGACCCCAGCGCTGTGTTAGCCAACGGGACGCCTGAACAGGTGACCGAAAAAGCCCGCGAGGCGATTACAATTCTGGGCGAGGGCGGCGGGTTAATCCTGGGGCCGGGCTGCGCTATGCCCGCTACCACACCCGACGAGAACATCGACGCGCTGATTGAAGCCGCCCGTACTTATGGCCGTTATGCGTGAGTGTGAACAGGAGGTCCTCCCATGAGTCTGGTCCCGGCGCATCTGATGGAAGTAGGCGAATCCTTCGAGCAGCGATATCAGCCCATTCTCGATTTTCACGGGTGGCGGGTCGCCGTGCTGCGCCATTTCGCTGACGTGGCGCCGGAGACTTTTCACCAGGTGGAGCGGCATCGCGCCACCAACGAGGTCTTCATCCTGACCGCCGGGCAGGCCGACCTGATCGTCTGCGACGGCGATGAGCGCCCTGCCGACTGCTACGTATTTCCTATGCGGCTGAATGTCGCCTATAACATCCAGCAGGCGGTCTGGCATCATGTCGTGATGTCACCCGACGCCCATATCATCCTGGTTGAGCGCACCGACACCACCGTTGAAAACTCCGACTACGCCGAGCTTCCGCCTGACGTGCTCGCGCGCGCCAGAAAGCAGTTCACCGTACCCTGATCGATCCACTGACTGGAGGCGTCTGATGAATTCCCGTGAGCGTTTGCTGGCTTCCCTGCACCACCGCGAGCCGGATCGGGTCCCGGTTGATATGGGGGGGATCGTGACCGGCGTCACCACCCGCGCCCATAACGACCTCAGGGCATACCTGGGGCTTACCTACGATCCTCCTCTGGTGGATCGCGTGCAACAGCTTTCTCAGCCTGCCGAAGCGCTGCTGGAGCGGCTGCATGTGGACACCCGCTATCTCTACCTCAAAGCCTCGCGCGACTGGAAGGATATCGAGCTTTCTGACGATACCTACGAAGATGAGTTCGGTATCCGGCGGCAGGCGGCGTTCGCCCCGGACGGACACCTGATGTACTACGATTTCGTGGGACATCCGATGGCCGATGTCGAGACCGTGGCGGATGTAGCCCGGTTCAAGTGGCCCGACCCGCACGACCCGGCGCGCTTCGCCGGGCTGGAGGAAGCGGCGCGCGCCCTCTACGAGAACACCGACCGCGCCATTATCGTCAACCTGACCAGCTCCGTCTTTGAATTTTCGTGGTATATGCGCGGTTACATGGCCTTCATGCAGGACCTGCTGCTCAACCAGCCCCTGGCAGAAGCGGTGCTGGATGCGATGCTGGAATACCAGATGGCGCTGGCAGGCGAGATGCTGGACCGCGTCGGGAAGTATGTCACAGTCGTCATGACTGGCTCCGATCTGGGGACGCAGCGGGCGCCGATGATCTCGGCGGAGGTGTACAGGGCCGTGGTCTGGCCGCGTTACAGAAAGCTGTGGAGCTTCATCAAGAGCAAGACAGAGGCCCCGATCTTCTACCACACCTGCGGCAGCGTCGTGCCCATGATCCCGTTCCTGATCGACGGCGGCGTGGACGCCATCCACCCCGTGCAGCCGATGGCAACCGGGATGGGCGAGCGCAAGAAGCTCAAGCGCGAGTTTGGCGACAGGGTTACCTTCTGGGGCGGCTTCGACCAGCAAAAAGTGCTGCCCTTCGGCACGGCGGACGAAGTGCGGGAAGAGACCAAGCGCCTGCTGGATGAGTTTATGCCGGGCGGCGGGTACGTGTTCGCCGCCGGCCACAATATCCAGGGCGGAGTCCCGCCGGAAAACGTGCTGGCCCTCTTCGACACCGTTTACGAATACGGGAAGTATTAGAGCCGCACGCCGCACACTCAGGATAAAAAGCCGGCCCGCTGTGTTTTCGTACAGGCGGGCCGGTGTGTTTTGTATTCAGGGCCGCTCAGAAGAGACTCGCCTCTCCGCTCAGCACTCCCGGAGTCGGGGCGCGAAACCGGACAGACAACGCCTCTAGAACGTGCGCGACCACTCCCGGGGCCAGCGCTCGATGACCACTTTGGTCTGAGTATAGAACTCAACTGCGTGGCGGCTCTGACCGTGCAGGACGCCGAAGAAGCTATCCTTCCAGCCGCTGAAGGGGAAGAACGCCATCGGCGCAGCTACGCCAATGTTGATGCCGATATTCCCGGCGTTCGCCTCGGAACGGAACTTGCGCGCCGCCGCGCCGCTGCTGGTGAACAGGCAGGCCATGTTGCCATACGCACCCCGGTTGACCAGCTCAATGGCCTGATCGAGCGTATCGACGTGCATCAGGCCCAGGACCGGGCCGAAAATCTCAGTCGTGGCGATCGTGCCTTCAGGGGCCACGCCTTCCAGGATGGTCGGCGTCAGGAAGTATCCGTTCTCATAGCCGCGGACGGTCGTCTCCCGGCCGTCCAGCAGCGCCTTCGCCCCTTCATCCAGGCCGGTCTGAATCAGGCCCTGGATGCGCGCTTTGCTCTGCGGTGTGATGACCGGCCCCATCGTGACCTGCTCATCCAGCCCGTAACCGACCACGCGGGAGGAAGCGCCCTCCAGAAGGGCCTCGGTGAAGTGAGCGCGCGCGTCGCCCACGGTGACGGCCAGCGCAGCGGCCAGGCAGCGCTGCCCGGCGTTGCCGAAGGCGCTGTCCAGCACGATCCGCGTCGTCATGTTCAGGTCGGCATCGGGCAGGATGATCACCGGGTTCTTCGCGCCGCCCTGGGCCTGGACGCGCTTGCCGTTGGCCGACGCCCGCGCGTAAATATGCCGCGCCACCGGCGTAGAGCCGACGAAACTGACGGCCTGAACTACCGGGTGATCGAGCAGCGCGTTCACCGTCTCCGGGCCGCCGTTGACCAGATTCACCACGCCGGGCGGGAAGCCCGCCTCTTCGATCAGCTCGACGCAGCGATGCATTGTCAGCGGGCATCGCTCAGACGGCTTGAGCACAACCGTGTTGCCGGTTGCGACAGCGTAGGGCAGGAACCAGAACGGGATCATCCCCGGGAAGTTGAACGGGGCGATAATGGCGACGACACCAACTGGCTGTCGGATCATCAGCTCGTCGATGCCGGCGGCGATGTCTTCGGAGACATCGCCCTGCATCAGGATCGGGATGCCGCAGGCGACCTCGACATTCTCGATAGCCCGGCGCATCTCGCCCTTTGCCTCGGCCAGCGTCTTGCCGTTTTCCATCGTGATTGACCGGGCCAGTTCGTCAAGATGCGTTTCCATCAGCGCCTTGAGCCGGAACAGAGGCTGGATGCGGTCCACCGCCGGGACGCGCCGCCATTCCGCGAAGGCTCTGGCCGCCGACTGCACGATCTGGTCCACTTCCGCGGGCGGCGACAGCGGGACCAGGGCCATAACCTCGGCGGTCGCCGGGTTAATCACTTCCTGACAGGCAGCCGCGGCGGATTTCTGCCAGTCGCCATAATTGTAGTTCAGCAAAGTCTTGGGCATAGGTTCTCTCTTTCAGCAGGTCGCCCTGCCGGCATCCGGCTACATCCGCTGCTGAAAGGCTGAGCGGAGTTCGCCGTCCTGGATGGCGGGAACATCAAGCAGTTCGCGGAAGCCCGGATATTCCAGCACGGGCCTGAGGACGGAATCGGGCAGCGCAGCGACAATCCCGGCCAGCGGCTGGTGCGCCATCCGGGAGATATCGGCCAGCAACTGGCGCGACTGCTGCTGCGATTCTTTGCGATGGGCGGGATACCCGGCGCCGCTCTCAACGCTGAACAGGCGATCGAAGATGAAGCGCAGGTTGACATCCGCCGCCCAGCCGTAGCCCTGATTCAGGGCCAGCGAGATACAGTTGCCGCCGTTGATCTGGGCGAATAGCCAGGCATCCAGCGAATTCACGATATGGCCGCAGAATACGCCAGGATACTGCATCGCCGAGTTCAAAAAGCCCTGCCCGGTCCCACAGCCGCCGACGACAAAATCCACGCGGCCCAGATTGAGCAGGATAGCCGACATCAGTCCGGTGTGGATATAGGTCAGCTCCGGTTTGGCGCCATTCTTGACCATCCCGGCGTTGATGATAGTATGGCCGCGGCCTTCCAGGGCGGCCATGATATCGGCGTTCCGGTCCGCCGCGCTGGTCTCATTGATAACGGCAATTCGCATTCGGCATCTCCTTACATTCAAGGGCGGCTCAATCGCCGCCCGCAGCAATAGGTTCGGACGGGGACAGGACCCAGAGTATACCCCCAGGGCGTCAACACCTCACCCTCGGTCCCTCTCCGCTGGCAGAGAGGGAAGTACACACCGCTCGCGGCAAGTTTTACTCCCTTCCTCTGTCAATGGAGGAAGGGCCGGGGATGGAGGTCAGGCGCCAACTCACATTTCAATCGGCTTCGATATACTGCCGTCCTTGACCGGCGGGGGGCTTAAGCCTCTTGCCTAACAACGCAGCACTCTAACGCTTGCGCGCCATAGCCCGCCGGGCCGCATCGACAATATCCGCCACGGACAATCCCCAGGCGTCCATGAGCGATTCCGTATCGAGGCCGGTCCCGGCGAAGGTGTCCTGCAGCCCGACGTATTCCAGCGCCGCCGGCCGCGTGCGCCCCAGCGCCTCCGCCACCGCCCCGCCCAGCCCGCCGATCACGCTGTGATCTTCGGCGGTCACCAGGGCGCCGGTCTCCTCGGCGGCCTGCTGGAGCAGGTCCACATCGAGCGGCTTGAGGGTGTGGATATTCAGCAGGCGCACATCGATTCCCTCGGCAACAAGCTGATTCGCCGCCTGCACGCAGCGGCCCATCATGCTGCCGGAGCCGACGATCGTGACATCCCGCCCGGTCCGCAGGGTGATGCCTTTGCCAATCTGCACCTGGTGATCCGGGCCGAACACATCGGGGACGGCAGCCCGACTGATGCGCATATACACAGGGCCGTCGTATTCAGCTACAGCGGCGACCATGCGCGCCGCCTCGATATTATCGGCGGGGGCGATGACGGCCATATTGGGCATGGAGCGCATCAGCGCCACGTCGTTCACGGCGAAGTGTGTCGGGCCGTCCTTGTAGTCCGACAGGCCCGAATACCCGCCCACGAGCTTGACATTCGCCCTGGCGTAGGCCACGCAGGTGCGAATCTGCTCACAGGCGCGGAGCGTCAGCAGGGCGGCGAAGGTGTTGACGAACGGAATCTTCCCGCCCAGGGCGAGTCCGACGCCGACATCGACCATGGAGGCTTCGGTCACCCCCAGGTTGAAGAACCGGGTCGGGTAGCGATCGGCAAAGAGCTTGGTCAGCGTGGACGACGACACATCCGCATCCAGCACGACCACGTCCGGGTTGCGCTCGCCATATTCCGCGAGCGCCGCTCCGTATGCCTGGCGTTGTGGTACCTCAGCCATTATGCCCCTCCCAGTAGTTCGGCGCGTGCCTTTGCATACTGCTCCGGATTCGGGACTGCCCCATGCCAGGCGGCAGTGTTCTCCATGAAGGATACCCCTTTGCCCTTGGTGGTATGGGCCAGGATCACCGTTGGCTTGCTGTGAATTTCCAGGGCCATATCCAGAGCGTCCAGAATCTGGCGCATGTTGTGCCCGTTGATCTCCAGAACGGCGAAGCCAAACGCCTTCCATTTATCGACGATAGGCTCCAGCGGCATAATCTCGTGGGCCGCGCCGTCAAGCTGCACATCGTTGTAGTCCATAATCACGGTCAGCTCGGTGGTCTTGTATTTGGCCGCCGTCAGCGCCCCTTCCCAGGCCACGCCGGACTGCATACACCCGTCGCTCATCAGCGCGTAGACGTGGTAACGCGGCCCGCCCAGCCGCTGAGCCAGGGCCATGCCGACCGCGATAGACAGGCCGTGGCCCAGAAAACCGGAGGACATCTCAACACCGGGGGTCTTGATCCGGTCGGGATGCCCCTGCAGATGTCCGTCCAGATGCCCCCACTTTTCCAGGTCGGCCACCGGGAAGTAGCCGCGCCGGGCCAGGGCCGCGTAGAGCGCCGCGGCAGCGTGTCCCTTGCTCAGGATAAACCGGTCGCGCTCCGCCCAGCCCGGATTGTCAGGATCGATCTTCAGGTGGTGGAAGTAGAGCGCCGCCAGAATATCAGCCGCCGAAAAGGACCCGCCAGGATGCCCGGCCTGACGCCGGTACACCATATCCAGCGTATCCAGGCGGATTTGTCGCGCTGCATCTTGCAGCTCACCAATCAGCTTTTCAGTATGCAAATGCATCGAATGACTCCCCCTGCCCTAAGGTCCGGCAGCCCTGTGCAGCGCCGCCGGACCGCATCTCGATATGTAGGAGTAGCGAGGCCAGCGCCGGCCCCGAACCGCCTCTAGACACGCTCCTCGTTCCTGTGCCGGACATAGTCCTCGTGGCGCGTCTTGAAGTATTCCGGAATGGGCACATCCCACCAGCCGGGCGCCTGCCCGCCGGAAGCGCCAAAGCTCATATCGACCATCACTTCAATCACCGCCGGCCGGTTAGAGTCCAGGGCGGCCCTCAACGCGGGCGCCACCTCATCGGGCCGCGAGATGCGGACGCTGTACGCGCCGAACGCGGCGGCGGCAGCGGCGATGTGCGGCGTAATTGGCGTCTCATCCTGCTCGAACATAGTCGCGTATTCTGTCTCGTCGCCAAAGGCGATCTTCTGTAAGTCGCGGATCGCCTGCCAGCCCTGGTTATTCAACACCACGGCCACAACAGGGAGGTCATATTGAACGGCGGTGGCGATCTCCTGGAAGGTCATCAGGAAGTCTCCATCGCCGATCAGCGCCACCACCGGGGTGTCCGGGGCGGCCAGCTTGGCCCCCAGCGCCGCCGGGTACGACCAGCCCATGGTGCTGAATCCGCCTGCCGAGATATAGGTCCTGGAGCGCGAGAAGGCCATCTCCTGAAAGACCTGCGCCTGGGAGTTCCCCGACGACGTCAGCACGATGCCGTCTTCCGGCAGCACCTTGCGCAGCTCCGTGATCACCCGGCCCATGGTGACCGGCGCGGTATCGGCCTCGCGCAGGCTGCGGCTGCTGGCGAACCAGGCTTCCACACGCTCGCCAATCTCGCGGGTATAGGCCGCCTCGCGCCACTGGCGCGGGGCCGACTTCGCCCGGGCCGCTTCCACCAGCCCGCTCAACACAGCTCTGGCGTCCCCGACAATGCCCACTTCCACCGGGTAATTCTTGCCGATCTCGAACGGATCGATATCGACGTGAATCAGCCTGGTGGGCGGGATGCTGAACGATTCGCCGTGCCGGTAGGAGCAGGTGGCCTTGTCGGCGAAGCGCACGCCCACGGCCAGCAGCACATCGGCGTGCGTCGTCATGTAGTTGCCGCAGGTCGTGGCGTTGCTGCCCATGTGCCAGGCGTACAGCGGGTGCTTCTCCGGGAAGGCGCTCTTGCCCTGCATGGTGCTCACCACGCAGGCCCCCAGATGTTCCGCCAGCGCCAGCAGCTCCGCTTCCGCGCCGGAGAGGATCACCCCTCCTCCGGCCACAATCACGGGCCGTTCGGCCTTGAGCAGCAGGTCCACCGCCGCCTGGAGGGCCGCCGGATCGCCAGCGGGCCGGTCATGCGGCCGCCGGGCGCGCGGATTGAGCGAATCCACTTCCACCGTATCCGCCTGGACATCCATCGGCAGCGTGATCAGGGCCGGGCCGGGCCGCCCGGTGCACATGGTATTGAAGGCCTGGGCCACCGCGCGCGGGAGCTGCCCGGCGCTGTCGATATGCCAGCTCCGCTTGACGGACGGCTCCAGCATACGCGGAAAATCCGACCAGCGCTGCCGCTCAATCTCCTGCAGGACGCCCACGCCGCGCATATAGGTATGCGTCTCGCCGATCAGCAGCAGCAGCGGGATCGAGTCCACATAAGCCGTCGCCAGGCCGATAGCGGTGTTAGACGCCCCGGCGCCGATGGAGGTGAACACAGCCAGCGGCTCCCCCTTGACGCGGAAGTAACCATCGGCCATGTGAACTGCGGCCTGCTCGTGGCGCGGCATGATCACGGCGATCCGGTCCTGCGAGCGCCGGAAAGCATCCATGAGCGGCAGGTTGCCATGTCCGGGGATGCCGATGGCGTAAGGCACGCCCTCCCGGATCAGCATCTCAGCAACAACCTCTGCGCCGGTGAGTTTCATCGCTCGCCCCCCTCATTCCGCAGGGAGACAGCGTGTCCCCCGCGCGCTGATTCCTGAGCAGCCAGCGCGAAGCGCAAAATCTCGCGGCCTTCCCAGGCGGTCAGGCTGGGCGGCTCGCCTTTGAAGAAGGCATCGATAAAATGTCGGGTCGAATTGATGAAGGAGTGTTCCCAGCCGACCGGCATATCGGAATAAGTGAAGGTCCGCTGGTCGCGATACATGACCACCGGCGGCACGTCCATCATCTTGCCGTGCCCGCGCGTGATCCAGATGACCCCCTTCGTGCCGGTAATTTCGATGCGGTCATCCTGAGCGTAATGGGCCGTATCGAGGATCATATCGGAGGAGCGCACGACCTCCAGCGAGCCGTAGCGGTTGCCGGGGAACTTCCAGGAGACGATGGCCGGCGAATCGATTATGAAGCCGGGCGCGATCTCGGTCTCGCCGATCCAGGCGTGGACCTCATCAGCCAGCCCCATGAAGTGCCAGGCCAGCGAAAACTTGTGATGGCCGTCGTCGAAGACCAGCGGCCCGCCGCCGCATTCCTGCTGGTTGAAGCGCCAGGCCAGGGCGGAATGGGGCACCTGCCACTCGTTCGGGCTGCTGGCCGCGTTGCTCTTGATCCGGATGGTCAGCGGGTCGCCAATCTCCCCCGCCTCAATCAGAGCTTTGGCCCGCTGCACCGGCGGGTAAAAGATGAAGTTCTCGAAGACCTTGAAGATGACGCCGGCATCCTTAGCCGCGGCAATCATGGCGTCCGCTTCGGCCACGGACAGAGCCATCGGCTTCTGGAGCGAGATGTGCTTGCCCGCCTGCGCGGCATCCAGCGTCGCCTGGTAGTGGAGGTGGTGCGGCAGGAGAATCTCCACCAGGTCCACCTCCGACAGGGCCAGCAGATCGTGATAGCTGGCGAAGATACGATCGGGCGGGACACCCCAGGCGGCGCCGCGAGCCTGGGCAATCTCGAGGTTGGCATCACAGACAGCGGTGATGCGGGCACGCTTGTTGGCGAGATACTCGATGGCGTGTAGATCGGAAATGCGGCCAGTGCCGATGAAACCTACTCGCAGTTCGTCCATATGATCTCCAGTTGTTTATTATGCAACATCGTTGCGTCTATAGAACCTACAGGAAGCGTGCCTGGGCACGCTTCCTGCTGCTCAACATTACCTGAAGCTCAGTCGATCGGAGAGGTCCTTGCCGACCTCCATGACGATACGGGCTATCTCTGGCACACGTTCCAGGCTCATCCGCCCCGCCGGGCCAGAGACGCCGATCGCCCCCACTACTTTACCGCGGTAATCATACACCGGGACGGCCACACAGCGCACGCCGTACTCGTACTCCTCGTCATCAACGGCGTACCCCTGGCGGCGCGTCTGCTCCAGATGTACCCGGAGCGTGTCCGCATCAACGATGGTGCGGGCTGTGAACGCCTTCATCTGCTGGGGCTGAGGCAGGTTGCCGAAGGTCATCAGGGCTTTGCCCAGAGCCGTACAATGCAGCGGAGCGATTGTCCCGACTCCGGTCGTTGCCCGCAGCGTAGCCGGCGATTCAACCTGGTCGATATAGAGCGCCCCACCCTGGGCCAGGATCGCCAGATGCGCCCCTTCGCCGGTGCGATCCACCAGGCGATGCAGGAAGGGTTTGGCCTGTTCTCGGAGCGGCATCCGCGTCAGCAAGTAGCGGCTGAGGGTGACGACCTTGGGGCCGAGCCGGTAACGGCGGGTCGTGGCATCCTGCTCGGCGAAGCCGTAAGTAGCCAGGGTGCCCATCAGGCGCGAAGCGGTGCTCTTATCAACCCCGATCTGCTCGGCGAGTTCAGTGATGCCCATCCCCCCCTCAGCCAGGGCGATCAGTTCCATCATCTTCAGCCCGCGTGCGAGTGACTGAATTTCCGCCAACGGAGAATCCCTATCATGAGCGAAAAGCCGAAGGTTATTTTTCCAACGTTCCGATTGTTGGGAATTATACAACTACCTGTCCGGTCTGTCAATCAATAAATCTGCTTGTTGACAATGACAGAACGCTGTTGTATGCTATACAACAGTAAGGACGTGCTCTCCTGTACTTCAAAGGCGTTTGTGTCCCAAACCGGAACGGTATGAGCCAGAAACTGCGGGCAGTCCGCCAGACATCTCCCCTCATCATCCTGCCTCCGGATGCCAGATTCATCTACCACAGGCTCAGAGTGAGCCTGCCTCCCTCCCTATCGTTCGCGCACTCAGGGCATGGTTATCTCGCCGTCAGCCGCCCTGACCGGCTGATGGCAGAAATGGCCGCTGCCAGAAAGGAACTGCCCCGATCCCCATCCTGTCAGGCAGGCAGTCCGGTTGCCAGTCAGGCCAGCCCGAAAAGGGGGGCATTCCCCGCTGGCGGGCCCGGCCCTATATCGATCAGGTTGCGTTGTTATCCAGAAGGCCCGTCTCATTTGTGAGCGGGCGCCTGGGTGAATTGAAGAGCTTAGCCCTTAAGGAGTGTATCTATGAAACGCCTTGCTGTACTGCTGGTGCTGGTTATGCTGGTTACGTTTATCGTGCCCACCATGGCTCAGGGACAGGAAACCTCGGTCACGGTCATGCACTACTTCAGCGACTCGCTGGGGCGGACCGCGATTAACGAGGTCTTCGGAGCCTTCCAGGAAGAAACGGGTATCACCGTCTTCGATAACCCGCTCGGTCACGAGGACTTCAAGACCACCGTCCTGGTCATGGCCGCCGGCGGCGACCTGCCCGATCTGTTCTCCTACTGGGCCGGCGCACGCACCCAGTTCGTGGTGGACAGCGGCAGTCTGGCGCCCATCGACGATATGTGGGCCGCAGCTAACCTGGATGAAGTCGTCCCGGCTTCCATCGCTCAGGGCGCGACCATCTACAACGGGCAGCATTACCTGATCCCGTTCGGCTATCACTATGCCGGGTTCTTCTATAACCCGCAGGTTCTGGCCGATGCCGGCATCACCGAACTTCCCAAGACCTGGGATGAGTTCAAGGCTATGTGCGATACCCTGGTTGCCGCCGGTGTGTCGCCGGTCGCCCTCGGCTCGATGAACCGCTGGCCGGCGCAGTTCTGGTTCGACTACCTCCTGCTGCGGACCGCCGGTCCGGAATATCGCCAGGCCCTGATGGCCGGCGAGGCGTCTTACACCGATCCTGAGGTAGTGCGGGCGATGGAGCTGTGGAAGGAACTGGTGGATGCCGGTTACTTCGTCCCCGATGCCAACGCCTATGACTGGACCGACGCCGCCGACCAGGTGGCCAATGGCGAAGCAGCCATGACCCTGATGGGCACCTGGATCACCGGCTACTGGAACGGCAACGGCCTCGTCCCGGTGGAAAACTACGACTTCTTCCCCTTCCCTGTTATTGATGAAGGTGTGCCCGTCGCATCAGTCGGCCCGGTGGACGGCTTCGTGATGTCGGCCAACGCTCGCCATCCTAACAGCGCGCGGGCTTTGCTGACCTACCTGCTGACCAACACCGACGCGCAGGCTACCTGGGCTATCGGCCAGGGCGCGCTCTCACCCAACATGAACGTCGATCCGTCGATCTACAACGACGTGATGCACCGCGCGGGCGAGGTGGTGGCTGCTTCTGAGGCCTTCGCCTTCAACTACGACCTGGCGACCACACCGCCCATGGCCGAAGGCGGCCTGGACATGTTCGCCCAGTTCATGAACAACCCCAGCGGCTACATGAGCTACCTGGAAGCGACGCAGGCTGTCGCCAACGAGGTATTCGGGGAATAACAGCGGGGAAGCCCGCCTGAAAAATTCTTGTGGGGCGGCAGATTACCTGCCGCTCCACAGGCTTTGTTGCCATCGAATCTGACAGATAAGATCGCCTGTGAAGCCAGACATCAAAGCCGGCTGGGGAGGTTCTACTCGTGGTTAGATCGCGACGTCTGTGGACCGCCGGGTTGCTCGCGGTCCCGCTCACTCTGTATATCATCATTGTGATCGCTCCCCTGCTGTATTCGTTTTTCTTCAGCCTGACCGACTGGAACGGCTTCAACCCGGAATATAACTTCGTCGGGCTGAAGAACTTCGAGCGCGTCTTCAGCGATCCGCTGTTCAGCAACGCCATCAAGAACACCGTCATCTGGATGGTTGTGGCGCTGACTGTCCCCGTTGTGGGCGGGCTGGCCCTGGCTCTGCTGCTTCACGAGGGCATCCGCTTCGCCAACCTGTACAAATCCCTGTTCTACCTGCCTATCTGCCTGTCCCTGGCTGTCATCGGGCAGATCTGGATCTGGATTTACCAGCCTCGCTGGGGGCTGCTGAACCTGACGCTGGAGGGCCTGGGCTTGGGCGGCGCAACCCGCGCCTGGCTGGCCGACCCCGATGTCGCGCTTGCTGCCGTCATTGTCGCCTGGGTGTGGCAGCAGCTCGGCCTGGGCATGGTCATCTTCCTGGCCGGCCTGACCTCCATCCCCACTGAGCTGACCGAAGCGGCGCAGATAGACGGCGCTAATTTCCGCCAGTCCCTGCGCCACGTGGTGGTTCCGCTGCTGGCCCCTTCAACGGTCGTGGTGGTGGCGCTGGCCGTCATTAATTCGCTCAAGAGCTTTGACATTGTGTATATCATGACCCGGGGCGGGCCGTTTCACTCCTCCGACACCCTGGCCATGTTCATGTATAACGAATCGTTCAAGAAGTATTATATGGGCTATGGGAGCGCGATCTCGGTCGTGCTGTTCCTGATCGCGCTGGTAGTCATCGCCCTGTACTTCCGGCAGGTGCGAGCGCTGGAGCACCTCTATGACTGATATAACCGCCACACTGAAGCCAGACCCCGTTTCCGCCGCCGGCTCCCGCCCGACACGCTGGCGCCGGGGGGTTCGCATCACGCTCTATGTCCTGCTGACGGCGCTGGTGATCGCCTACTCCATGCCCGGCATCGGCGTGCTCATCACTTCCATGAAGACCAACGCCCAGATATCTGCCGAAGGACTGTGGTCTCTGCCGAACAGCCTGATGCTGGATAACTACCGGGAAGCCTGGGTGAGCGGCAATGTCAGCACCTACACCGTGAATTCCTTCCTGGTCACCATCCCGGCGACGCTGCTCTCCATTCTTATGGGGGTGCTAACCGGATATGTGTTCAGCAAGCTCCCCTTCCGGGGGAGCGAGATGCTGTTCATCTTCATCGTGGCCGGCATGTTCTTCCCGCCTCAGATCGTGCTCGTCCCTCTGTTCCGCCTGTTCAACACCATCGGCCTCTATGACACCCTGTGGCCGATGATCATCGTCCATATCGCCTTCGGGCTGCCGATCTGCACCCTGGTTATGCGCAACTTCTTTTCGGCAGTGCCGGGGGCCTTGCGCGAAGCGGCGATCATCGACGGCGCTAACGAGGGCCAGATTCTGCTCAAGGTGATGCTGCCGATCAGTCTGCCAGCGCTGGCTGTGCTGGCGACGCTGCAATTCACCTGGATCTGGAACGACTTCCTGTGGCCGCTGATCTTCACGCAGTCAGACGGCAACCGGACGATCATGGTCGGGCTGATCACGCTTAAGGGACAGTATTCGGTCGCCTGGGGAGTTCAGGGAGCCATGTCCGTGATCGCCAGCCTGCCGACGCTGTTCATCTTCATTTTCTTCCAGCGCTATTTCATTCAGGGCCTGACCCTCGGCGCGGTCAAAGGATAAGCGCCGCTCCGTTCCATTCGCATCCCCGCCGGCCTCCGACCGGCGGGCTGTTTTGATTCCCGCTGTGGCTGGTGCCGCGCGATATATCCCGGTCACTCCGCCGCCTGAATGCCCTTTTTCTACTGGCCGGGTCCAGCCGGCCAGCCAGCTTCCTTGACACGACACCCGATATCATGTTATTTTTTTGATGAAACGTTACAGCAATAACGAAACATCGTCACCCCAGGCAAAACCCCTCTCCAATAACAATAAGGGAGCCTATGGGTCCGGGATACCGCCCTACACTGAGAGACGTTGCGCGCCACGCCGGTGTCTCCGTCACCACTGTCTCTCAGGTCGTCAACGGTCGCACAGGCGGCAATATCCGCATCAGTGACGAGACTCGCCAGCGCGTCTGGGAGGCCGTCAACGCCCTCGGCTACACCCCTAACGCCAGCGCCCGCAGCCTGCGCACCCGCCGGACTGCGCTGCTGGCCATCCTCGTGCCGGACATCGCCAACCCGTTCTATCCCCAGTTGATACGCGGCCTGCAGGAAGTCGCTTCCACACACGCTTACGATCTGCTGGTCTACGACGCCGATGATTGCCCCCGGCGTGAACACGCTTTTGTGGAGGCCATCCTGCGGCGGCAGGTCGATGGCGTGGCCATGATCCCGTTCTACCTGCACCGCGAAGATATGGAGCGCATGACCCGGGCTGGCATCGCCGTCGCCATCATGTCCGGCGAGCCGTCATCAATACCCGGGGTGGACGTGCTCAAGGTCAGCGATGCTGACGCTCTGAGCGCCATGATCGGCCATCTGATCGGTAAGGGTCACCGCCGGATAGCTCACTTCAGCGGCAAGATAGATACATTCGCCGGAAAGAGTCGGCTGGAAAGATACCGTCACGCCCTGGCCAGCGCCGGCATCGCCTATGATGATGACCTGGTCTACTACGGAAACTTCCGTGCCGATTGTGTGCCCGGCCTGGTTGACGCCCTGCTCAGCAAGAGCGCCCCGCCCCCGACGGCCATCTTCGCCGCCAACGATGTGATGGCGATCGCCGCCATCCACGAGCTTACACGGCGGGGCCTGCGTGTGCCGGCGGATATCGCCGTCTGTGGCTATGACAATATCCCCGAAGCAGCCACCATGATCCCGGCCCTGACCACGATTGATCAGAATATGCTGTACGAAGGCCGGACGCTGGCGCGGTTCCTGGTGGAACGCATTGAAAGCGAGACGAAACTCGCCGAGCGAGTTGTCCCTTTTGAATTTCAATTGGTGCTCCGAGACAGCACCTGATCAGAAAGGCGAAAAATACTATGCCACTTCCTCAAGATTATGCTGAACGCGTCTACGCCGGAGTGCTGGGCAAGATCATCGGGGTCTATCTGGGCCGGCCCTTTGAAGGCTGGTCCTACCAGCGAATCATGGCCGAGCTGGGGGAAATCAACTACTACGTCCATGAGAAATGCGGCGTCCCCCTGATCGTCACCGACGACGACATTTCCGGCACGTTCACATTCCTGCGCGCCCTGCCCGACTACGGCAACAGCCTGGCCCTGACGCCGGAACAGATCGGACAGACCTGGCTGAACTACCTGATCGAGAAGCGCACCATCCTGTGGTGGGGCGGCATGGGCAACTCCACCGAGCACACCGCCTACCTGCGGCTCAAGAGCGGCCTCAAGGCTCCTCACAGCGGCTCCATCGCCACCAACGGCAACACCGTCGCTGAACAAATCGGGGCGCAGATCTTCATCGACGGCTGGGCAATGGTTTCCCCTGGCGATCCCGAGCGGGCCGCCGATCTGGCGAAGCGGGCCGGCAGCGTCAGCCACGATGGCGAAGCCGTCTACGGAGCGCAGGTGATCGCGGCTATGGAAGCGGCGGCGTTCGTGGAGCACGATCTCAACACGCTGCTGGATATCGCCACGCACCTGATCCCGTCCAGCTCCATCATTTATCGCGTCATCGCTGATCTACGCAATCTACGCGGCAAAGAGGCTAGCTGGATCAAGGCGCGCGAGTGGCTGGAGGCTAACTACGGCTACCAGCACTACCAGGGCGTCTGCCATATGGTCCCCAACCACGGGCTGATCGTCCTGAGCCTGCTTTACGGGGAGGACGACTTCCAGAAGACGCTGATGATCTGCAACACCTCCGGCTGGGACACCGACTGCAACTCCGGCAATGTCGGCTGCTTGCTGGGCATCAAGAACGGGCTGGCCGGGATCGACGCCGGCCCTGACTGGCGCGGCCCTGTCGCCGATCGCCTGTACATCCCCACTGCCGACGGCGGGCGCGCCATCACCGACGCGGTGACCGAGAGCATTCATATCACCAACATTGGTCGGGCGCTCCAGGGCCAGGAGCCTCTGGCGCCCAAAGGCGGCGCGCGCTATCACTTCGAGTTCCCCGGCGCTGTGCAGGGTTTCCGGGTGGAACCGAGCACTGCCGTCAAAGGCACCACAGTCCTGGAGAACGTCGCCGGGCACAGCGCGACAGGGACGCGCAGCCTGGCCATTCGTTACAATCGGCTGGCGCCCGGCCGCGTAGCGCGGGTTTATACCAACACCTTCGTCCCGACGGACCTGGGCGATATGGGACACTACGACCTGCTGGCCTCGCCTTCGCTCTATCCCGGTCAGGTAGTGAAAGCCGCCGTCCAGACAGATGCAGCTAATGCCGATCCGGTTAAGGTCAGGCCATATATCCGCGTTTATGAGGCGGCGGGCACGGCCAGGTTCTCCGTCGGGCCGGAGGCGCTCAAGGCGATGGCCCAGGCGGTTGACGCCCTGGCTCCGCTCTACGGGCCGGAAGTCACCCTGAAGGCCGGCAGCCAGCATGAATTCACCTGGACGCTGCCCGAGACCGACGGACGCCCGATCGCCGAGATCGGGCTGGAGGTCGCAGCCGTGACCGGATATGTCAAAGCGGGCAGCCTCTACCTGGACTACCTCACCTGGGGCGGGGTCCCGCACGTCCGGCTGGGCAAGCCGGTCCAGTTCGGTAAAATGTGGTCACAGGCGTGGGTCAATGGGGTCGATGACTGGTGGCCGTGGTGGCCGGCCGGCCTGCGCCTGATGCAAAATGAAGGCACTGGCCTGCTGATGCAGGGCACGCGTGAATGGACGGATTACGAAGTTTCAGCGCGGGTGACGCCGCACCTGAGCGCCTCCGCCGGCCTCGGCGCGCGCGTCCAGGGTATGCGCCGCTATTACGCGCTATTGCTGCGCCCCGGAGGGAAGGCCTGCCTGGTTAAGGCGCTCGACGGCGAGGCCGTGCTGGCCGAAGCCAGCATCGGCTGGGAGTTCGACACCTCCCACGACCTCAAACTGGCGGTGCAGGGCAACCGGATCACCGGCTGGGTGGATGGCAAGCAGCTCTTCGCTGTAGAAGATAATGACCGCCCGCTGGATGGAGGCGCCGTGGCTGTTGTTCTGGCGGAAGGGACGCTGGAATGTGGCGATGTGTTCGTTAAGCCGGTCGCCTGAGGTTACGACTGACTGCGACCGTATACGGAAGGGGGTGTACCGCAACACTACGACTTACTGGCTGTAACCCGTTCTCGTCAAGCAGTACGTGCAAAATCGTTTAAGGAGATCACCGTGAAAACACGTATTCTGTCCGTTATGCTGATCCTCGCGATAGTCCTGATGGCCGTCCCCGCCGTCGGCGCCCAGGGCGACGAGACCGTCATCGCCTGGTGGACCGAAACCGGCACTGTCCCGACCAACATCCAGGAACTGTTCATCGATCCCTGGAACGACGCACACCCCGGCTACCGGCTGGAGATCACCGATCAACCAGACCTAAGCACCATCCTGCGCACCGCCATTGCCGCTGGCGAAGCGCCGTGCATCCTGCAGACGCCGGGCGCGTCGTATATCGCCGAATTCGTGAAGGCCGGCCTGGTGCAGCCGCTGGATGGCTACGCCGAGCAGTGGGGATGGGCCGACAGGCTGCTGCCCTGGGCCTATGAAGTCGGGTTCATCGGCGATACGCTGTACAGCGTCCCGCTGACCTATGAGAGCATGGTCCTGGTCTACAACAAGACGGTGTTCGAGGAAAATGGCTGGACCGTGCCCACCAACCTGGAGGAGTTCAATGCCCTGGCCGAAGCCGCCGTGGCAGCGGGCATTAATCCGCTCGCCTATGGCAACGTTGGCTGGCAGCCGAACAATGAGCACCTGGTCGGCATCTACCTCAACAATGTGGCCGGGCCGGAGAATGTCTACGCCGCTCTGATCGGCGAGAAGCCGTGGACCGACCCCGAATTCGTCGAAGCAATGGAGCTGCTCCGGACGCATATTGCCGACAACGGCTGGTTCAGCGGCAGCCTGGAGAATTACTTCGCCAATGGCTGGAATGAGTTCTGGGCAGAAGTCACCTCGGGCGACGCCGCCATGATGATGATCGGCACCTGGGCTTTCTACGTCACTGAGCTGTTCGACCAGGCTGGAGCCGAATGGGACTGGGCCCCGCTGCCTATCTTTAACGAACGCGCTGGCGAGTACAACTACGAGCTGGCCACTGGCTCCACTCTGTCGGTCAACGCCGCCTGCCCGGATGTTGACGCCGCCGCTGATGTGATTAACTACCTGCTCAGCGATCCGGTTCGCGCGCTGGAAATGTCGGCCACGCGGCAGTTCGGCGAGTACATGGTCCCCCTGCGTTATAGCGAGGAAGACTTCCCGGCCGATACAGATGAGCGCCTGATCCGCTTTTTCTCTGACTTTGCCGAGGTAACGGGCGAAGGCCGCTTCGGCTATACGTCCTGGACGTTCTGACCGGCCGGCCCGAATGTTCAGCTCTGGCAGGAAATCGAGCTGGTCTGGTACGGCGATCTGAGCGTCGAAGACTATCTGGCCAACCAGCAGGCGGAGTGGGACACCGCCCGCGCCGCCGGCCTGGAGCTGGTAGTGCCCGCGCCCACTGAAGCTGAGTAGAATTCCAGATTGGGGGCAGTGATCGCTACTGCCCCCACCTCTTTTTTCACCTGCCATACCCGGCTACGGGAGCGGAGGTAAAAGCATGACAGCCACAGCACTTCAACAGGAAGCTCAGCGGGCCAAACGACGGCAGCAGATAGGCGGCTGGCTCTTTGTCGCGCCGGTGCTCCTGCTTAACCTGATTGTCGTCGTCATCCCGTCTGCTATCGGGCTGGGGATGGCCTTCACCGACTGGTCCGGTGTGGGCAGCATGAACTTCATCGGGCTTGCAAACTTCCAGCGATTGTTCCAGGATGGCGTTTTCTTCAAGGCCCTGACGCACAACCTGCTCTGGACCGCCTTCTTCCTGATCGTGCCGGTAGCGCTTGGCCTGCTGGGCGCTTACCTGCTCTCCGGCATCAAGCGCGGGCAGATGTTCTTCCGCGTGGCATACTTCATCCCCTACGTAATTGCCGCCGTGGTCAACACCCAGCTCTGGCGCTATCTGCTCAACCCGCGCGTCGGCATCGGGCCGGCTCTGTCCCAGTGCTGCGGGATTGAATTCCTGAACGTGCCGGTCTTCGGCTCGCGTGATCTGGCCCTGCTGGGTGTGGCCTTTGTCGATATGTGGCACTTCTGGGGGTTCCTGCTGGTGCTGTATCTGGCGGCTATGTCGGGCGTCGATATTGAGCTGTATGAAGTCGCCCGTCTGGATGGCGCCGGCCGCTGGGCGCAGTTCCGGCACGTCACCCTGCCCAGCATCCGCCCCACCCTGGTCTTCACCATCCTGATGATCACCATCTGGTCCGGCCTGGTCTTCGATTATGTCTTCATCATCACTGGCGGCGGCCCGGCTAACGCCTCCGAAGTGATGGGCACGCTGCTCTATACCACGGCTTTCCAGCGTTTTGAGGCCGGCTATGCGGCAGCAATCGGCATCTTTATGGCGCTGTGGGTTGCTATCGCCACGGGCGGCTTTGTCCTGCTGCGCAAGCTAGGATGGGAGGTTTAGTTATGTTTCGGGAAAGACGACGCGTCTCCACGCTGCCAAACTATATCATCCTGACCCTGATGGCGATCTTCGCCCTTGCCCCCATCCTGCTGCTGGTTTCCGGCTCCTTTAAATCCACCGCGGAGTTCACAATCAGCCCTTTCGCACTGCCGGAAGAGCTGTTGTGGAGCAACTACACCACCGCCTGGGAGCAGGGAAACTACGCCACTACAATCAGGAACAGCACCATCCTGACCAGCTTCACCGTGTTGTTCACAGTGGCGCTGGCCGGGCTGGCTGCCTACGCCCTGTCCCGGCTGAATCTCAAAGGCGGCAACATCATCTCCTTCTACTTCCTGATCGGCACCGGGGTCCCGGCGCAGTTGTTCATCATCCCTCTGTTCTACATCTGGAAACAACTGGGGCTGATCAACTCTCACGCCGGCCTGATCATCATCTACGTCGCCCTGCAGGCGCCGTTCGCCACCTATCTGCTGCGCTCCTACATGGTGGCCCTGCCGCAGGACTTCATTGACGCGGCGCGCATTGACGGCGCCTCCAATGTTCAGGTGCTGCGCGAGATCATCATACCGCTGTCCTGGCCCGGCTTCCTGACGGCGGCGCTGGTAGTGGGCCTGTTCACCTGGAACGAGTTTCTGTTCGCTATCACCTTCCTGCCCAGCCCGGACCTCAAGCCGATCGCGACCAGCCTCTACGCCTTCCAACAGCGCTTTGGCCGCGACTGGGGCCTGACCAACGCCGGATCGGTGATCATGATCGTGCCGGTGCTGATCCTGTTCTTGCTGCTTCAGCGCAACTTCATCGAGGGGCTGACTCAGGGTGGGCTGAAGGCATAGCCGCAGTCGCGATCTGTCACAATCGCGAGAAGTACAAATTATTTGCTGTACCTGATCCTGAAGCAGGCAGTGCACACCAGCATATTCAAGGAGGCTGCTGTGAAAACGCGTATTCTGTCCGTTATGCTAATCTTCTCGATCGTCCTGATGGCCGTCCCTGCTGTTGGCGCCCAGGGCGACGAGACCGTTATCACCTGGTGGACCGAGGTCGGAACCGTCCCCACGAATCTCCAGGAAGTGTTCATCGACCCCTGGAATGCGGCGCATCCCGGTTACCGGCTGGAGATCATTGAGAAGGAAGATCTGGAAGCTGTCCTGCGCACCACCATCGCCGCCGGCGAAGCGCCGGATATCCTGCAGACGGCTGGCGCATCCTATATTGCCGAGTTCGTGAAAGCCGGCCTGGTACAGCCGCTGGATGACTACGCCGAACAATGGGACTGGGCCGACAAGCTGCTGCCCTGGGCCTACGAGACCGGATTCATCGGCGGCACGCTGTACAGCGTCCCGCTGACCTACGAGAGCATGATCCTGATGTACAACCGGACCCTGTTCGAGGAGCACGGCTGGACCCCGCCCACCAACCTGGAGGAGTTCACGGCCCTGGCTGAAGCAGCCGAAGCGGCGGGCATCCACCCGATGGTCTACGGCAACGCTAACTGGCAGCCGAGCAACGAGCAGGTCGTTGGCGTTTACCTCAACAATGTGGCCGGGCCGCAGAATGTTTACGCCGCCCTGATCGGCGAGAAGCCGTGGACCGACCCCGAATTTGTTGAGGCTCTGGAACTGCTCCAGACGCATATCGCCGATAACGGCTGGTTCAGCGGCAGCCTGGAGAATTACTTCGCCACCGGCTGGGACGACTACTGGGCGGAGCTGCCTACTGGCGAAGCGGCCATGATGATGACCGGCACCTGGGCTTTCTATATGACGTTCTCTTTCGACGAAGCCGGAACCGAATGGGACTGGGCCCCGCTGCCCATCTTCAATGACCGCGCTGGCGAGTACAACTACGAGCTGGCTACCGGCTCCACCCTGTCGATCAACGCCGTCTCCCCGAACGCCGATGTTGCCGCTGATGTGATTAACTACCTGCTCAGCGATCCGGCCCGCGTGCTGGAGCTATCGTCCACGAAGCAGTTCGGCGAGTACATGGTCCCCCTGCATTACACTGAGGAGGACTTCCCGGCTGACACAGACGAGCGCCTGATCCGCTTCTTCTCCGATTTCGCCGAGGTAACGGGCGAAGGCCGCTTCGGCTACACAACCTGGACGTTCTGGCCGGCCGGCCCGAATGTTCAGCTCTGGCAGGAAATCGAGCTGGTCTGGTTCGGCGAGATGAGCATCGAAGACTACCTGGCCCGCCACCAGGCCGAATGGGACGCCGCCCGCGCCGCCGGTCTGGAGCTGGCAGTGCCCGCGCCCGCTGGCGTTGAGTAAAATCATCCGGGGCGGGGGGCAGCCATCATCGCTGTCCCCCGCCCCACTTTTGCCGCCTGTCAATCCGACCGCACGGGCAGAGATAAAAATACGCCGATCCAGCCCCGGCAGCAGATAGACGGCTGGCCTCTTGCCGCGCCGGCATTCTGCCCGATCTGAGGTGATCCTTCTATGACACACCACAAATATATTCGGCTGCTGAGTTCCGCCGTCGTCCTGATCTTTCTCATAAGCGGGCTGGCCCGGCAGCAACCAGAAGCGGCCCGGGCACAGGCAGAAACCCGATCCATCAACCGGGCGGAGTACGCGGATCGGCTGCAGGCTATGTGGCTGGGCGAGACAATCGCCAACTGGACCGGCCTGACCACAGAAGGTATGCGGACAGACGCGCCGTTTTACACCGATGAGGACTGGGGCCTGGATCAGGATGTTGACTGGAAGCCCGACGATGCAATCGACTTCGTGTTCCAGGACCCCTGGCTGGCCGATGACGACACCGATATCGAGTACGTCTATCTGCACTTGCTTGATCAGGCCGGCACAAACCTGCTGACCGCTTCCCAGATCGCCGAAGGCTGGCGGCGGCATGTCAACGACTATATCTGGGTTTCCAATGCGCGGGCGCGGCTCCTGATGGAACGGGGCGTATTGCCCCCCGCGACGGCGATGATTGTGGCTAACCCCGACAGCCTCCAGATTGACGCGCAGTTGACAACGGAAATCTTCGGGGCGCTGGCGCCCGGTATGCCCGATCAGGCGCTCCGGCTGGCCAACCTCCCCATCCTCACCACTGCCTCGAGCTACGCGGCCCACGCTGCGCAGTTCTATGTCCTGCTTTATTCGCTGGCGGCGGTGGTAGACCAGTCGCTGCCTCTTCGCGATCAGATCATCTGGCTGGTCGAAACGGCGCGAAGTTACATCCCCGACACATCCAAATCCGCCGACATCATCGACTTTGTGCTGGCCGACTACCGGGACAACCCGGATCGGGACGACTGGGAGCGCACGCGCGACCGTATTTATGAGCGCTACCAGCGCGACGCCCGCAGCAACGACTTTATATACCGCGGCTGGACCGAATCGTCAGTGAACCTGGCGACCGGGGTGATGGCCCTGCTCTACGGCGAAGGGAACTACCGGCGCACGATCCAGATCGGGACGCTCTCCGGCTGGGATTCCGACAACGGCACAGCGACGATGGGCGGGCTGCTGGGCCTGCTGCTGGGGTATGACGCCCTCACTGCCCGGCTTCCGGCCGAAGCGCTCTCCGAGCGCTATCAGAGCTCCCGGACGCGCGATGCCCTGCCGGACTATCTGCCTGACGATATCTGGGCGGAAGATACCTTCACCATGATGGCCGAGCGTATGCTCCCCATCGTGGACCTCACGGTGCTGGAAGCCGGGGGAGCGGTGGACGGTGACTTCTGGACTCTGCCCCCCGCGCCCGATCTGACGCCGCTGGAGGCGAACCCGCTCGTTCAGCTCACCCGCCGGAGCGCCAACAACCGCGTCCCCGCTGAAGGCGGCACAGTAGAGGCGGCTGTCGGCGGCGATCGCGCCCAGGCCAGGTACAACGTCATCGTCAACGGCGCGGAGACCGACTTCAGCGGCGTAGAGCCATTACGACCGATTCGGGCCTATCGGGCGAGCGCCCCGGATGGGACGCTGGTGCTGACTATCCGCTACGATCGCCCGGTGGAAGCGGCGGTCATCCGCTTCATCGAGGGCGACCCCGGCGGCTTCACGGGATTTGCGCTCGAGTTCCTGGTCGATGACGCCTGGGTTCCGGCGCCCGCAGACATAAGCCTCTCTGCAACGCCGGACCCGGCCATCCCCTATCAGATATTCGACTTTACGCTCTCTGAAGCCATATTGATCGCGGGCGTTCGCCTGACCGGGACAGTCGAGGCCGGCCCGCTGGGCGACGTCGAGCTTATCGAGCTGGATGTGCTCTCTAACTGACGGCAGGGAAATCGCTCCCCCCAGAAAATATCAAACAGGCCACCCATAAATAGCGCGGGTGGCCTGTTTGCCGCCGGACTAAAGGCGCTTTTCAAACGCCTGGCATATGCTGGCGGGCAGCGGTTATCAGGTATAGATCGAGCAGCGAGAGCAGCAATTCATTGGAGACATAATATCCCGGCTGGCGCTAGCTACACCTGCCGGCGCGGCATCGTCCTTCTTAACAGAGCGAGCATGGTACAATCCTTCTTGCGCGTAGAATTGCCGCATTCGGCCCAGCCGCAGTGGGCAGTGGCCATGGCGGTTTCTACCCTGGCGACGCTGCCGGTGGCGATACTCTTCGTGTTCTTCCAACGTTACTTCGTCCAGGGCTTTGTGCTCTCCGGGCTTAAGGGCTAACCGCCCGCCCCTATCAAAAAGGACGGTCACCTCATGACGGAAAAACAGGCGCTTCTCCCCTACGAATGGCCGGGCAGTTACTTCCTCGGCGAAGAAGAGATCGAAGCGGTCACCCGCGTCCTGCTGGCCCGCAGCCCGTTCCGCTTTTACGGCCACGATCTCCAGCATTGCGTCGATCAGTTCGAGCAGGCGTACTGTGACCGGCTGGGCCGGAAGTATGCGCTGGGGGTGAACAGCGGCACGGCGGCGCTCTCCATCGCTCTGGGGGCGATGGACGTTGGCCCCGGCGACGAAGTGCTGCTGCCGGGTTACCTGTGGGTCTCCTGCATCTCCGCCGTCGTGCGGACCGGCGCCATCCCCCGGCTGGTCGATATCGACGACACCTTCTTCATGGACCCCGATGATCTGGAGCGCAAGATCACCCCCCATTCGAAGGTCGTCCTGGTCGTTAACATGAGCGGCACGACCGGGCACATTGACCGTATCGTCGAGATCGCCCGGCGGCACAATCTGCTCGTCCTGGAAGATAACGCCCAGGCCAACGGCGCATCCTTCCGGGGCCGTCCCCTGGGCAGCTTTGGCGACATCGCGATCTTCAGCTTCCAGCTCAATAAGAATATGACCAGCGGCGAAGGCGGCATCGTCGTTTGTGACGACCGCCGGCTGTACGACCGGGCTTTCGCCCTGCACGATCTGGGGTATGCCCGCAACGAGAAGGGGCGCCTGACCACAGAAGACCCCGACTGCCAGCTCTGGGGACAGGGCAGCCGGATGAGCGAGCTGACTGCGGCAGTGCTCCTGGCCCAGGAGCGCAAGCTGGACACAATCACAGCCGCCATGCGCCGGGCGAACCACCATCTGTATGCCGGGCTGGCTGGCATCGCCGGAGTACGGCCCCGCCGCGTGCTCGATCCGGAAGGCGACAGCGGCCCCTTCGCCCTGTTGATCTGGCCGGACGCCGATACCTGCGAGAAGATGGTGGCCGCCACCCGCGCCGCTGGCGTGGTCACCGGCCCGGACGGCGGCAACAACATCATGATGACGGACTGGGGCCTGCACCTGTACTACAATAATGCCAGCCTGGTCAATCGGCGCGGGACGAACTCAGCGGGCCGTCCCTGGACGGACCCGGCCAATGCCTTCGCTGCAGACTATACCTATGGCAAGGGAACCCTCAGGCAGGCCGATGATCTGTTCTCGCGGTCCAGCCTGCTGAGCGTGCCGCCGGTCCTGAGCGCGGAAACCTGCGATCGGGTCGTTGCCATCTTCCGCCAGGCCGCGGCTGATCTGGGGCTGTGAGTCGGGCAGGCTGTAGCTGATACAGCAGGAGGTCGTCATGTTTCAGGCAGGCGCTGTAGAAGTTATCATCACCCCGCCGGTCGGGGTGGAACTGGCGGGCTATGGGCCTCGCCTGAAACGCTACTCCACCGACATCCACGATCATCTGACCGGGCAGGCGCTGGTCCTCGACGACGGGCGCAGCCGGGTCGCCGTCGTGACTACGGACCTGATCGCGCTCTCGGCGGAATTTGTCGGCCTGGTCCGGGGGCTTATCCACCGGCGAACCGGCATCCCCCCGGAGCATATCCTGCTCTCGTGTATCCACTGCCACACCGCCCCCACGACGGCGGGATTTGGCGACTGGGGCTCGCCGGACCGCAGCTACGTCCGGATGGTCGCCCGCCACCTGGTCGGGGCGGTCGTTGCGGCCAACAACAGGCTTCAGCCAGCCCGCCTCAGCGTCGGGCGCGGGGTGCACGAGAGCCTGGCCTGGAATCGCACCGGGGACGGAAAAGTGGACCCCACCGTCGAGGTCATCCGCGTCGATGCGCTCACTGGCGAGCCGCTGGCCTTGCTCGTCCATTACGCCTGCCATCCGGTGATGCTGGGTCCGAAATCGATCATCTCGGCAGATTACCCCGGCGCACTGCGGCATCGCCTCCGCGCGCAGTATCCCGGCGGCGTCATCCTGTATGCCAACGGGGCCTGCGGCGATATTGACCCGGTTTCTAACCGCGAAGCCTGGGGCCAGGGAACCTTCGAGATGGTTGACGCCGCTGGCGCCGGCCTGGCGGGCGCAGCATGGGCAGCAGCGCAGGCCGCCGCCCCGGTCAGCGATCCGACCCTCCGGATGCGAGCAGCGGAATTGATGCTGGTGTATGACGTGCCGTCGCTCAACGAGATCCGCGGCCATATCGCCCACTTTGAGGAAGAGCTGAAGCTCCAGGGGAACAAACCAGAACGGTTCGAGGAAGTGACCGGCGAGGTCAAAATGCCGCGCTTCTGGCTGCGCTACTACCGGGGGCTGGAGAAGCGCCTCCTGGCGGATGCCCTGCCCGCGCAGGAAGCTGTGGACGTGCAGGCCCTCTCCATAAGCGATGCTGCGATCCTGCTGGGCATACCGGCGGAAGTGTACACCGAGCAGGGGATGGCTATCCGCGCCGCATCGGCCTTCCCCCACACTCTGCCCGTGTGCTATGCCAACGGCCTGGTGGGCTATATCCCGCCGGCTATCGAATTTCAACGGAAGGGTTACGCCGCCATTCTGGGCGCCGCTGTGTATGGGCGGCCGCTCTTTCAGCCAACAATCGCCGACCGACTGTTGGAGACGGCGCTAACCCTGGTGCGCTGAAAAAGGCGCCGGAAGCCGGTCGCCGCTACTCTCGAAATTCGAAACTTCCCAGGACAGCTTCCAGCACAGGGCTGTCGGTTTCCCAGTCCTCCACCGGAGACGTGAGGGCGAAAATGTAGATCATGAAGTTATCCGCGCGGGAGATCACTATGCGGGTTCGCAATTGCGGCCAGTCGGCGAGATCGCTGCCCTGCACGCCGACGGCCAGCGCGTCGCGCCCCTGAAACGAGACCGGCGTGATCTCCTCGACCAGCTCCCAGTGACGGCCCGTCCGCAGCGGTCCGCGCCTGAGGAAGAGGTTCAGCGCCTCCTCCAGGCTGTTCTCCATAGTCAGCTCGGGGCTGCGGTAGATAGTGAGGGACGGGCCTGGCTCGATAGCCAGCGTCCGGGGCGGGGCCGCCACCAGCACGCCCCGTTCCGGAATCCAGTACTGCCAGTCTTCCGGGTAGCGAAACGAAAACGCCGTCGGGCTGAGCGTATACGTATTCGGCAGCGCCATCTCCTGAGGGCGCCCCACAATGACGAACACGCCCAGCGCAACGGCGATCAGGACGACAACAGTCCCGCTGATCAGCCACAACCGCCTCATCAGGCTCTCCCGCGCACGCTCTTAGGATCCAGGGCGTCGCGCAGACCGTCGCCCACCAGATAGAAGCACAGCACCGTCAGGGTGATCAGGGCGCCCGGCCAGACAACCAGATGCGTCCCTGCCACGAAGTACGAGCGCGATTCAGTGAGCATATTGCCCCAGGTGGGGGTTGGCGGCTGCACGCCCAGCCCCAGATAGCTCAGGCCAGATTCGATCAGGATCAGCGTCCCGGCGGTGATCGTCAGCGAAATAATGACGATAGACAGCGTATTGGGGAGGATATGGCTGATCATCAGCCTCCTGTCTGACGCCCCGATAGCCCGCGCCGCCAGAACGTAGTCGCGCTCCTTGAGCGAGAGCACCTGCCCCCGGACCAGCCGGCACGTCCCCACCCAGCCCAGCGCCGCCAGGATAAGGATCAGGACCTGTGGCGAAGGGGACCAGACAGTGGCCGCAATTAACAACAGAAAGATCGTAGGGACGGACTCCAGTGTGTTGAGGAACCAGATGATGATATCATCCACCTTGCCGCCGTAGAAGGCCGCCAGCACGCCCACCGTCACCCCAATAATGATAGAGAGCGCGCTTGCCGCGTAGGCGATGGAGAGCGAAATGCGCCCTCCGTACAGCAGGCGGATAAACTGATCGCGCCCTAACTGGTCCGTCCCCAGGAGGTTACCCTCCCCCGGCGGCCTGTAGCGATTGATCAAATCAGTGCGCGAGACATCGACCCCCAGGATATTCTCGACAACTGGCGGCCCCAGGAAGCACAGGACGGTGAGCAGGATAATCATGCCTAACGCAGTCATGCTCAACCGGTCGCGCGAAAAATGCATGGCAGCGTCCATCCAGAACGAGCGCGACTTGTAAACTTCTGTCTCGTCAGGGGCAAGCGATATAACGGCAGAGTTTGTTGTCATATTGGCCGCCTTATGAGAACCGGATCCTGGGGTCAATCCAGGCATACAGGATATCGGACAGCAGCACACCCAGAATGTAAAAGACCGCGCCAATCACCACAGCGCCCATGATGAGCGGGTAGTCCCGCTGAAATACGCCGTTGATGACCAGCCGGCCCATGCCCGGCCAGGCAAAAACCTGCTCGATAATAACGGCGCCGCCCAGCAGGCTGCCCAGGGCAGGCCCCAGCATCGCCGCGACCGGAATTAGCGCGTTGCGCAGGGCATGGACAACAATCACCTTCGATTGCGGCAGGCCCTTGGAGTAAGCCGTCCGGATATAGTCCTGCCCCATCACCTCGATCACTTCGGCCCGCACGTAGCGGGATACCGTGGCGATGATGCCCAGCGCCAGCACAAATACCGGCATGATCATGTAGCGGATCCGCTCGGCGATATCAAATCCTACTTCGGGCCGGGTGACATCTCGCATCCCGCCCATTGGGAGCACCTTCAGGTTGACGCTGAAGATAATAATCAACAGAAGTGCCAGCCAGAAGGCGGGAATCGCATTGCCGAAAACAGATAACACCCGGGTGAACTGGTCAAACCACTGACGGTTATACACTGCCGATAGAATCCCCAGCACAATCCCGGCCAGGTAGCCGACGATCAGGGCAGTCAGCATAAGCTGCAGGGTGGCGGGGACTCGTTCCGCAATCAGATCGGTGACGCTGCGTTTGTGCTGGAGCGACTGGCCCAGGTCGCCGCGTAGAAATCCCTGGCGCGTGCCATAGATATCGCCCGTGCCGTCGCCATCCACATCAATCTGGGTCCAGTCATTCCCGATCAGCCAGAAGACGTACTGAACCAGAGGGGGCTGGTCCAACCCGAGCTGACGGCGCAGGCGCTCGGTGGCTTCCGGGGTAGAGGTGGGATTGAAGGTGATCAGCGTGACCGGATCGCCGGGAGCCGCCAGCATCAGGAGGAAAGAGATAATCGTGATGCCAAAGAGAGTGGGGATTGATTGTATCAGCCGTCTGATGATGTATTTGCCCATACGCGCTTCCTTGTCGGTGTGACAGCAAGCTAAACAGGCATAACAGGCCCGGCCGGTTCGTACGACCTGAACCAGTCTGGGGAAGCAGTTGCGTGACAACTGTTGGGACGCGATTGTGCCGGGTGATCGCCCTTACAGGAGCTTAACAGAGTCGCCCCGATTCGGCAAGAAGATCAAGGCGACTCATGGGCTGATCCGTGCCGATCTAGCTGCGTGCAGCCAGCACCCGGTGGGCAAATTCCAGCATCATCTCCTGGTGCTGGATGCGCTCCTCGTTCTGCATCGAGCCGTGGCCGGCGTCAAACCAGTGCACCTGAATATCTTTCCCCAGCGCCCTCAGCTTCTCCTCATAGACGCGCATCTGCCGCTCCGGGCAGCGCGTGTCATTGCGGCCCTGGATCACCAGAATTGGCGCCTGAATCTGCTCGGCATACGTGATCGGCGAGCCGGCCGCATACGCCTCTTTTTTCTCCTCCGGCCCGCCGCCAAAAAGCGCGACCTGGTAGCTGCGCAGGAGCTGCGACTGGTCCTCATACATCAGGAACCAGTCGGCGATAGCTACCCCGGCCATCCCGCCGGCCCACAGGTCAGGCCGCCGGCCCAGCGATTGCAAGGTCAGGTAGCCGCCGTAAGAGCCGCCGGAGACGAAGATGCTGTCGGGTCGGGCCACGCCGTTATCGATCAACCACTTCCGCGCGGCGACGATATCATCAACTTCCAGATCTCCCAGATTGCCCAGAATGGCGTTCTGAAATTCTTTGCCAAAAGTAGTCGAGCCCCGGTAGTTGACCGATATCCAGGCCACACCGTGATCCAGCCAGGCCTGGCACTCCGCATCGAAGTCGTTCAACTGGGCCGAAGTCGGCCCGCCGTGAACATGAATCACCGCCGGGAAGGGGCCGTCGCCCTCCGGCGTGGCGACCCACGCCTGAATCTGCCCGCCCCTGGAGGAGGTGAATTCGACCGATCGCCAGGGCCGGGCCGGCAGAGTTTGCTCCGGGCCAACCAGCGTGCGCTTGACCTGCCCGCTCTGGCTGTCCAGAAGCACCAGTTGGTGCGGCTGCGTGGCGGAAGAAATGGTCAGGAGAAGGTCGCCGTCGCGGGTGAACTGCCCTCCCCAGGGCGATCCCCAGCCGACATCACCGGCCGGCACTTTGAACAGGCTCTCCGTCGCCAGCGTATAGATATAGATCTGAAGCTGCGCCCGGTTGATCTGGCAGAGGAGTATCTGCTCGCCGTCTGGCGACCAGTCCCAGACCGCCACATCCCCCTCCAACTGCTCCAGGGGGATATCCTGCCGTTCGCCGGTCAGCGGATTCCAGATGACAGGCCGGGTGAAGCCGGTCCGGTTGGTGGCGGCCAGCAGGCGAGCGTCGCCCGGCAGCGGCGAAAATACGCCAACACCGCGGCTGCCCGCCCCCTCAATGCTGGCCCCTTCATCGACCAGCTCGCCGACAACCGCGCCGGTCTCGCTATCCAGCACCAGCAGGCTGTACGACATTGTCCTGGACCGCTCGGTGCTGTGCAACGCGATCAACCGACCATCGGGCGAGAGCACCGGCCCCCCGGCCAGCACAGACGACTGCCACTTCCGCTCCGGAGCCGTCAGCCCGCCCTGCCCGTCTGCGCCGATCAGGTAGAGCACAAACTCGCCGCCGGCGGCCGCCAGGAGCGCAATCCGGTCGTCATAATCGGAAATCCCGGCGAAGGCGTAAGGCGGGAGGTCGGGCGTCAGGTCAACCGGATCGCCGCCCGCCACCGGGACACGCACCACATGGCCGATCTCGTTGCCCTGCTTATCATCCAGATAGTACAGATAACGGCCATCCCGGGAGAGCGTGCCGCGCATGATGCCCGCCGGACGGTCGGTGAGCTTCTTCAGAGCGCCCCCGGCCAGATCGAGCAGGTAAAGCTGGAAGACTCCCGTCTGGTTGGTCGCCACCAGCGCGTGATCCGGATCGTCATCCGGAATGATCCCATACAGAACCATCGGGAGGCGAAATCGCGCCTTCCACGGGGCCTGTTCACGTATATCCGGGGTTTTCATCATCAGCCGTTCATCCTTATCTCCCACCAGGGGCGCGTTTGTGAATTTCAGTCGCATCTCACAAAAACAATGTTATAATATACCGTAGGTGTTACCGGGTGGACACACCACCTTCTGAGCTTTACCTGCCCGTAACCTGTGTGATGGTTGTTCCGCAGCCCCAGAAGACTCTTGACCCGTGAGCTTCAGGAGTACTTTACCCTACCCCCGGAAGGAACTGATGGACCTCAGAGCAATCGCCCAGGATGTCCCCGATTATCAAGTTTTTATGACAATTGATGAATTGAACGCTTCCAGCCACCGGCTGGCGGCGGAATTCCCCGGCCTGGTCAGCATCAGGGTCGTCGGGCAGACGCGGCGCGGCGACCCGATTGAACTCCTGACCATCGCCGGCGGCGAACGACAGGCTTTCGTGTTCGGCGGCCCCCACCCCAATGAGCCGATCGGCACGATGACGATTGAGTATCTCAGCCGTCGCCTGTGCGAAGACAGCGCCCTGCGCGATGAGCTGGGCTATACCTGGCACTTCATCAAATCTATCGACGCTGACGGGATGCGCCTGAATGAGGGCTGGATGAAAGGCCCCTTCACCCCGACCAACTACGCCCGCCACTTCTTCCGCCCGGCGCCGTTCGACCAGGTGGAATGGACCTTCCCGATCGAGTACAAAACGCTCAAGTTTGACGCCCCGCTGCCAGAGACACAGGCCCTGATGCGCGTCATCGACGAGGTTAAGCCCACCCTCCTCTATTCGCTGCATAACGCCGGATTCGGCGGCGTCTACTATTACATTTCAGAAGCCTGCGAGCCGCTGTACGCGACCTTCCACGATATCCCGACCTGGTTCGATCTGGCGCTGGATCTGGGCGAGCCGGAGATGAACAACGCCGTCACGCTGGCCCCGGCCATTTACCAGATGCTGACCTCCAGAGACAGCTATGACTATCTGGAGCAGAACGGCATCGCCGACCCGGCGGAAGTCCTGAAGTCAGGCGCTTCCAGCGCGGAGTACGCCAGCCGGCACGGATCGTTCTTCCTGGTCGTGGAGATGCCTTACTATGACGAGCCGCGCGTCAACGACCAGACGCCGACTGACGTGCTGCGACGGACGGCGATCCTCGAGGGTCTGGACTCCCAGGACGCCTTCGAGGCGTGGATTCTCGACCGCATGGCCGAAGTCAAAGCCGATCTGCGCCTGGAGACACCGATCAGCCGCGCCGTGAACGCCTTCCTCTCCACCGGCGCCCAGTACCGCCAGGCGTCGCGCCAGTGGGCGCAGACCAGCGAGGAAACGAACCGCCCGGCCACTCAAGCGGAGTACTTCAGCAACCTGCTGGGGGCGCGCTTCTACCGCCTGCTCATCCTGGGCATGTTCGCCCGCATGATGGAGGCAGAAGTCGAGGCCGGCAACGCCAGCGCGGCTATCCGCTCAGCAGCGGAGCAGGCCCGCGCCCGGCTGGAGACGCAGGGAGCCGACCTGGAAAGCCAGCTCAACTATCGGGTTATTCCCATTCGCAGCCTGGTCGGCGTGCAGACATGCGCCGGGCTGGCTACGGCAGCCTACCTGCGCGATCGGTAAGGGCATCCCACCCGCCCGTGGCAGATGGTCAGGGGCGGGTGAGCCTTATGAACGACACTTTTGAGGAGAAAGGAGGCCCGCCCCCGCCTGCGTTAAATGCTGATTGTCGGTGAGCAGTACCTATCGCAACTATAGAAACGAGGGACCCTATGAAAAAGCAGGTTATGGTTCTTATCGTCATTGCGCTGCTGGCCCTGCCCTTCACTGTGGCGCTGGGACAGGGCGGCCAGGAAGGGACCATCCTCTGGTCGAGCGCGTATGACATGACCACCCTGAACCCCATCCTGTACACAGATGGCGGCTCGGGCGATGTAGCACAGTTCCAGTGGGCTGGCCTGTTCGAGGTCGATCCGATGACCGGCCTGCCGATCCCCGGCCTGGCCTCCTGGACCATCTCTGATGACAGCCTGACCTACACCTTCACCCTCCGTGAGGACGCTAACTGGAGCGACGGCGTACCGATTACATCCCAGGATGTGAAGTTCACCTACGACGCCATCAATTCCAACCTGGTCCAGTCCCCGCGCAAGTCCAATGTTGCCTCTATTGCGGCGGTCAACATCATCGACGACAAGACCTTCGAGATCGTGCTGGCCGACGTCAACTGCACTATCTGGAACGATCTGGCCAGCTCGCTGAACTCCCCCCTGCCTTCTCACAAATATGCGGCGGACTTCAGCGATGTCATGACCAGCGACTTCAACGTTAACCCCGATATGGGCAGCGGGCCGTACCTCCTGGCCGAGCACGCCCCGGACGAATACACGCGCATGGTCGCCAATCCGTCCTACTACCGGGGCGAGCCAGAGATTCCGCAGCTCCTCATCCGCATCATCCCTGAGCCAGCTATCCTGAACCAGGCCATTGCGGCGGGCGAGGTGGACTACGCCTTTATGTATCCCGACGAACTGGCGCAGATTCCTTCCACCGAAGGTCTGAACATCAGCATCTCTCCGCTGCACAATACGCCTATTCTGGCCCTGAACTGGGCCGATCCGGCTAACCCCAGCCCGGCCTGGGATGAGGACGGCAACCGCATC
Source organism: Aggregatilineales bacterium (assembly GCA_029976025.1). Lineage (GTDB taxonomy): Bacteria > Chloroflexota > Anaerolineae > Aggregatilineales > Ch27 > JARKNX01. The sequence goes on from JARKNX010000204.1 coordinate 45,049, forward strand.
GAGCAGCCGCCGCACCCCATCTTCAGCGATGTCCGCGTCCGCCAGGCAGTTGCCATGGGCTACGACAAGGATGCTATCCTGGCTACCCTGGGTGAGAACGGCGGCGTCCGCCTGACTTCGTCGATCATCCCCACCATCACCTGGGCCTACAACACCGAGCTTGAGCCGTGGCCCTATGACCCTGAGCGCGCCGCCGCCCTGCTGGCCGAAGCCGGCTGGGCCGACACCGATGGCGATGGCATCCTGGACAAGGACGGCAAGCCGCTGGCCTTCGAAATTCTCCAGTCGCCGATCGTCGATCTGTGGGGCAATATCGCTCTGGTCGCCCAGGATCAGCTCTCTCGACTGGGCATGGATGTCACCCTGACCACGCTGGAATGGGGCGCTTTCATCAATGACCGCCTGCTGCCGCAGAACTTTGACGCCCTCGTTGTCGGCTTTGGCGGCGGCAGCCCGCCCGATCCGGACGCAATTGCCGGCAACATTATGTACAGCAAGAACGATGTTCCTGGCTCCGGCTTCAACATGACCTCGTACGTCAATCCAGAAGTCGACCGGCTGCTGGAAGAAGGTCGGGTCGTGCCCGGCTGCTCTACTGAAGATCGCACACCCATCTACTGGGAAATGCAGCGCATCACCCAGGAAGAAGTCGCCTATGACTTCACCGTGACCCCCAGCCAGGTCAACATTCTGAATGCCCGCATTCAGAACTGGGAGCCGGGCCCCTGGAGCGTAACCCACCATATAGAAACCTGGTCCATCCGGTAGTCCGAAATCAGGAGAACCGTCAAAGGGCATGGCAGATAACCGTCATGCCCTGAGGCAGTTGTAAAGCAAAGCGGCCTGTGGAAATGCCCAGGCCGCTTTCTGCTTCCGGCAGTTATGGAGCGCCGGGCGGGCCGGCGGGGTCATCGCGGCCTGGGCTCGCTCCCGAGCACAGCCGCCAGCTCCTTTTCCGCCTCGGGCGCCGCCACAATCACCAGCCAGTCCCCCTGGATAATCGGCGTATCGCCGTGCGGAACTACCAGCCGCCCGTCCCGGCGGATAGAAGCCACAACCGCCTCGGCAGGCCAGGTGATGTCGCGGATACGCTTCCCGGCGGCGGGGGCGCCCGCGCTGATGTACCTCTCGAAAACGCGAGCGCCCGTCAGCGTGTGCAGGCGGATTTGCTCAGTCAGTTGTTGCTCCTTGCGCTTGCGGGCAATCGCCGCGGTGTAGGCGCGCACCACATCCTGGCGGCTGATTATGCCGACAAGCTCCCGTGTGCCGGGGCGGATGACTGGCAGCCGGCCAATGCCAAGCTCCCCCATGCTGCGCACCGCCTTCCAGAGTTCATCCTCCGGGCTGACTGTCACCAGCTCCCGCGTGCAGATATCGCCCACCGTCAGATCGGCGCCCGCCCCCTTCTCATAAGCCTTCTGCAGATCGGTCAGGGTGACCACGCCGAACAGCAGCCCATCCTGATCCACCACGCACAGGGATCGCACATCGTGCGCGCGCAGGCTGTCGCGCAGCTCGGTCAGCGTCGCTGTCTCGCGGATAGTGGGGGGCGGGGTGACCATGACTTCCTCGATTGCGAAGCCCTGCATAACGTCGATATCGCGGCCCTGGGGCAGCCTGACGCCTTGCCGGCTGAGCGCCAGAGCGTACACGCCGAGCGGCTCAAAGTGTTCCGTAACGTAAACGCAGATCACGGTCGTCAGCATAATCGGGAGAATCAGGCGGTAATCGTGCGTCAGCTCAAAGACGAGCAGGACCGCCGTGATCGGGGCGCGGACGACGCCGGCCATCATGGCTGCCATGCCGGCAATGGCGTAGGATTGCGGATCGCCGGTCGCCCTCGCCTCCCCGAACAGGCTCACTGCCTGGCCGAATGCGGCGCCCAGCATTGTCCCCACGAAAAGCGTGGGAGCGAACACCCCGCCTATGAAGCCGCCGCCCAGGCTGACGGTGGTCATGATCAGCTTGACCAGCCCCAGCGCGGCCAGAAAAAGCAGCGTGTAGGAGGCATCCCCGTTGAGCACCAGCGTCATGGTCTCCCGGCCCGGCCCCATGATCTGCGGCAGGAAGATGGCCGCCAGGCCGACCAGGGCGCCGGCCAGCGCGGTCTTCACCGGGCGCGGCAGGTGGACGCGATCGCGCCAGAGGTCGTGCTGCCAGTAAACCGCCCGGATGAAGAACGCGGCGATCGGGCCGAAGACAAGCCCCAACAAAACGTAGAACGGAATCTCCAGCGCGCTGCCCAGCGCATAGTTGTGGATGCCCAGTTCGGCTCCGCTGGCTTCCACCGCCTGCGTGAACACGGACGAGATGACAGAGGCGAGGACCACAACGCTGAATGAGGCCGTGGTGAATTCCCCGTTGAGGATCGCTTCAAGGGCGAAGAACACGCCGGCGATGGGCGCCTTGAAGGCGGCGGCAATGGCGCTGGCCGCGCCCGCCCCCACCAGAAGCTGGACGCGCTCCTCCGACAGGTAAAGGCGCTGCCCCAGGAATGACCCCAGGTTGGAGCCGATCTGCACGCTGGGGTCTTCAGGCCCCAGCGAAGCGCCCGCGCCAAGCGAGATCGCCGAGGCCAGCGCCTTGAGCGGCATCAGCCGGTAGGGCAGCCGCCCCCCTCCCAGCGCAACGACTTCTATAATCCCGGCTACTCCGGAGATCCGTTCTTTCTCGACAAACTGCTGCGCCAGCCATCCGACCAGCAATCCGGCGGCGGCCAGGCTGACCACAATCGCCAGCGGCCCCACCCACGACGCCAGCACCTGATCCGCCACGATATCGCGAAAAAGATGCTGAAACAGCTCTATGCCGACGCGATAGAGCCAGACGCCGATGCCGCTCGCCAGACCGACGCCCAGAGCCAGGGTGATCAAAGCGGTCTCAGACACGCGCGGCATGCGCAGCCGGTGGGCAAATTCCCTGAACAGGCGCGGCAAAAAACCGGAAAGCTGTTGTCCTGATCGGCTCATTGGACAGGCGAAGAAGCGCTCCGCTTCCTGTAAGTGATACGGCGACCGAAGCAGGCCCCAGTATAGCACTCCTGCGGGCATCCCGGGCAAGACCCCGAATCGCCCCGCTCCCGGCTCCGCCGGACATCAATTTGTGGGGGGATTCGCCAGCCGTTTTCCGCACCGGTCAGGCGGCAAATTCCAAGGCGCAACAGCTTTTGCACTTATAGGTCGGATGGTACAATAGCCGCCAGGCGCTCCCGGTCCCGGGCGACAGGCCGGTCCCGGGCGACCGGCTGGTTTCGGGCGACCGGCTGGTTTCGGGCGAGGCCGGCCCCGCCGGACTTCCGGGGTATCTATTCAACGCCTGTGTGACAGCTCCACCTCAGAAAAAAGGATTACGATCCGGATGGGTGAGACCCGGCGTGGCATCTCTTGAAACAATCCTGTTAATTGCTTCTATACTGCTTTTGTTGAGCACCCTGGCCAGCAAGATTTCATCCCGGCTCAGCCTGCCGGCCCTGCTCGTGTTCCTGGTCATCGGTATGCTGGCCGGCTCAGAAGGGATCGGGGGTATCTACTTCGACAATGCGCAACTGGCGCAGGCTATCGGGGTAGTCGCGCTCATCCTCATCCTGTTTTCAGGCGGGCTGGATACTCCGCTCGTCGATGTGCGCCCGGTTCTGGCCCGCGGGATCATCCTCTCCACCGCCGGCGTGTTCATCACCGCCGCTGTCGTCGCGGTTTTTGCCGCGCTGCTGCTCAACTTCCCTCCGACTATTGCCGTGCTGCTCGGCGCGATTGTCGCCTCCACTGATGCGGCCGCCATCTTCTCAATTTTTCGCACGCGGCAGATCAGCCTGAAGGAAAGCATCATCCCCCTGCTTGAGTTCGAATCCGCCAGCAACGATCCGACAGCCATCTTTCTGACAGTCGCCGCGATTGAGCTGATCACGCACCCCGATGCGTCGCCGGGCCATATGCTGCTGTTCTTCATCCAGCAGACCGTCCTGGGGGGGATACTCGGCCTCGCGGCCGGCATTATCGCCGGGAAGGGGATCAACCGCCTGCGGCTGGACGCGACCGGGATGTACCCTATTGTGACGACGGGCGTCGCCCTCATCACCTACAGCGTGACCGCGCTGCTGGGCGGGAGCGGGTTCCTGGCCGTCTACCTGGCCGGGCTGGCCCTCGGTGCGCAGAAGCTCGTGCATAAGAACAGCCTGTCCCGCTTCCATGACAGCCTGGCCTGGCTGATGCAGATCGTCATGTTCCTGGTGCTGGGGCTGCTGGTCTTCCCTTCGCGGCTGGTTCCCATCGCGATTCCCGGCCTGGTCATCGCCTTCATCCTGATCTTCGCGGCGCGGCCTCTCGGCGTATTCATCGCGCTGATCCGGTCGAAGTTCACTATCCGCGATAAGCTGATGATCTCCTGGGTCGGGCTGCGCGGCGCCGCGCCGATCGTGCTCGCCATGTTCCCGCTGCTGGCCGGCATCCCCGAAGCAGACACCATCTTCAACATCGTCTTTTTCGTCGTGCTGAGTTCTACGTTGCTGCAGGGGACCACAATTGTCCCCGTCGCCAACTTCCTCAAGGTGTCAACGCCGTATACACCCAAGCCGCAGTTCGTAATTGAGTCGGTCGGGGATGCCCCGCTCAAGAGCGAGATGACGGAGATACGCATCCCGCCACAATCCGCCGCCATCAATCGCCAGATCGTGCATCTGGGCCTGCCATCCGGCAGCCTGATCGTGCTCATCCTGCGCGATCAGGAGGTCATCGTGCCGAGCGGCACAACGGCGATTCAGGCCAACGACCTCCTGCTTGTGCTGGCCGACGCCCCTTCGCTGGAGGCTATCCGCTCCATTGTAGCCTGACGACCCGGGCTGCCCGCAGGCCCCCGCCCTCATCCCGCCATCAGCACATCCCCGATCGCGGCGGCGTAGGCGGCGCTGGCCGGATCGCCGGTGATCAGCGCGATCTTGTCCGGGCTGTCAACGCCCAGCCCCAGCTCAACAGCGCGGGCAATCTGCTCCTGCTCGAAGATCGGCCCCCGTTCGACTTCCTCGGTAGTGCCGAAGTGACGCAGGATAGCCACGCCGACGGCATCTATAGCTACCCGGTCCGTCCCGGCCAGGATCACCCGGGAGTCCACCACGTCGCCCGTGGCCGGCCCCCCGTTGACGAAAGCCTGCACGCCGTCCAGCACGATCAGGTCCGGCGCATAGGCGGTGTTGATTTCGGCAATCATCCGGCGCTGGTGTCCTGAGCCGTGCAGTTCGCTCATATAGTTGGCGCTGCCAGTGGGGGAATACTTCGCCACCAGCCCGACCGAATTCTTGAGCGACAGGGTGAAGTGCCCCCCGTACTGATGCGTCTTCAGGCAGCACGTCTGGACGACTCCGTCAGCCCGCAGGACCGGCCGGGCGAACCAGAAGCCTTCGTTCCAGTGGCTGTCCTCCGGCTGAAGCAGTTCCCATTCCCCCGGTCCCAGCTCATCAAAGACCACCGTCTGGAAGCCCAGCTCGTCAGCCATATCGAACAGGCCCTTCTGCTGCATAACCGTCCGGGTATCGCCCATGCCGCTGCGATCGCCAATCGTGATCGAGGCAGCGCCCATCTCCTGCAAACGCTGGACCAGCGCGCTCAGGGTGTCGTTATGGGTGGAGCCGGGCGTCGGGTCGGCGCTGTTAAAGTTAGCCTTCAAAAAGAGGGCTTTGTCCCGCACCGGGTTGATATCCAGCAAATCCAGGGCCTTGCGGACGCCTTCCGCCCGATTCCGGGTCTTCACGAACGCGATCCGGGTGGGCGGCAGCTCTGTCCGGCGGGCCACTGCGAGGACGCGCGGGCGGGCTGCCGGCGCCGCTGATACCGCGCTCACTATTCCCAGATGGGACAACAGCGCCCCTCCGCCGAGGCCGGTTGTGACCCTCAAAAACTGACGCCGATTCATCTCTACACCTCCTGCCCAACGCTGCCAGAAACGATACCCTCTTCTCCCCGGTTCTGCTCCCTTCGCCATTCCCGTGTGTCAACGAGCGACACCCTTATTATAAGAGTCTTTCTGAAGGCCGGAGCGCAGCCCGGTCGTGTCTGCATGAATCTGGCCGCGCCGCAGTTGCGCGGGCGGGCTACTTCTTCGCCGCCAGCCCGGCCTCTCTGATATTGATGGTGGCCTGCGAGCTGGCCTTCTTGGCCGACTGTATAGCCGCCACAAGCTGGTCCATCGCGCTGGACTGCTGGTGTGTGCTGGCGGCAATCTGAACGGCCACATGCGCGGCTTCCTCAATAGTCGCGGCCAGGTCGCGGATCGCCCCGCCCGCCCGGTTTGCCAGCTCCATCCCCGATTGGGCGCCCTTGCTGCCTTCCTCCGTGACCATCACTGCCGTGTCCGCCGCCTGTTGAATCCGGTTGAGGATATCGCTCACCTTTGTGGTGGCCTCCCGCGATTGCCCCGCCAGCAGCCGCATTTCGCGAGCGACCACGGCAAAAGTGCGCCCTTGGTCCCCGGCGCGCGCCGCCTCAATACTGGCATTGAGCGACAGCAGCTTCGACTGGTCGGCGATGTCATCCACTGCGCTAATGATCTCGCCAATCTGCTGCGTATGCGCCGACAGCGCCAGGATGCTCGCGGCGATCTCTTCCACCTGCTGCCGCACAACCTCCATACCTGCCACGGTGCGGGCTACGGCGTCTTCGCCCGTCTTTGAGACCTCCATAGACTGTCGGGCGGTATCGGCCACTGTCCGCGCCTGCTGCGCCACCTCCGTGATCGTCAGCCGCATCTGCTCCGCGGTCGCCAGCGTCTCCGCCACGACGGCATCCAGTTGCCCGGCATGCTGCTGCACCTGCTGCATGAGCAGCGTGCCCTGCAGCAGGCTGCTGATCTGCCCGCGAAGGGACTCGTAAATTGCGCCATCTCGCGGCCCGACCTCGAAGAAAGCCAGGCCCAGTTGCTGCTCCTGGAAGTACAACGGCACAACCACAGCCGAAAAAGACCTCCGGGCGGGCAGCAGGTATTGTGGCACAAGCTCATGAGAGGGGAAATGCAGGCCGCCGGGCGGCAGGTCGACCGGCCCATCTTCGTTATAGGCGAGGAGGAGGATCGATCCGCGCTCTGGCTGCGCCGGGTCCTCGTATAGCGACAGGTAACAGGCGGGGATGCCCAGCTCTGACAGCCCTCTGGTCAGCGCCTCAATCGAAGGCGTCAGATCGAACGTCATGATCAGGGTCTGTCCGATCTGGCGCAGTCGCTCCGCCTGCTGTCGCGCCAGCAGTTCCTGGTACGCTCGCGCCCGGTACGTCGTTTCGGCAATCATCACCCGGGCCTGCTGCCACAGATCCTCCGCCCGATGCAGCAGCCCTGTCTCCGTCAGGTCGGGCAGCACCTGGCGCCGCAGCGCCGACAGCACGCCCTGCCACGCTTTGATATCCCCGTTCGTTGACACGACCTGGCGCACAACCCGATCGAGCGCCGGCAAAAAGGAACCCGATGCCTTCTCCTCCACATCATTGGAGAAGGCTTCCAGAAGCTGCTCCGCCCACGCCGGAGCGAGCCTCTCAGAGGAAGCTCCCGCAGCCCTGACCATTTCCGCGCTGATAACCTCCCGCCGCGCCGCCAGGGCCGCAGCGAGGCCGCCGCCCGCCCGCGCCGGCGCAGCCGTGCTCGCCGCTGGCGTCGCCGCAGCCAGGAGCACGGCCGGGTCCGGGCAGCCGCACGACTGGCGCAGGAGCAGGTCAGAGGGCAGATATTCTTCAACCGGCACTTCTTCCCCCCGCAGTTGGGCCAGGACGCACGCGATCGCCCGTCGCGCCTGCTCATACACGGGCTGGCGCACCGATGTCAGCGCAGGCGTGAAGTATGTCCCCCGCTCCAGCCCGTCAAAGCCCGTCACCAGCACATCGTCCGGCACATAAAAGCCCCGCGCCTGCAGCTCGATCAACGCGCCCAGAGCCGTCTCATCATCGCTGGCTACAACTGCATCAAAACCCGCCCCCGGCTGCAGCCCGCGCTCATCAAGCAGCGTGCAGATGGCCTGCCGGCCTGTCGCTTCAGTCCATGTGGTCGGCGGGCTGACCAGGGCCGAATCGAGCGGCAGGTCGTATTCAGTCAGCGCATCGACATAGGCCCGGTAACGCATCTCCGCTTCCAGGACCTGCGTGGGGCCGCTGATGAACGCTATCCGGCGGGCGCGGTGCACTTCGATGACATGGGCCATCATCGCGTGAATGCCCTGGTAATTTTCCACCAGCACGCTGGGGATACCTTCCAGCGGCGCGGCAAGGCTCACCATGGGCAGCGGGCGATATCGCTGGCAGAAATCCGTCAGCCCTTGAATGCCGGAGTACATGCTCAGCGAGCCGCTGCTGAATATCACCCCATCCACGCTCTGCGCGCTCACCAGATCGTAGAGCACATTCGCCTGTGCATCGAAGCCCTGCAAGCTGCCCAGGGCGCGCCCCAGGAAGGTGATCAGGCTGGCATCCATAGCCCGGGCCGCGTCCACCGCGCCGGCCCACAGAGCAACGCCGTAGTCATCCTCCAGCGAATGCAGCAAAAAGCCAACGACGGGGCGCTGATCACCCCGCCCGGAGCGCGTTATCCTGCCTGTTTTTGTGGGGGGCGCCATGGAGGTTCTCCAGTAAGTGTGCGGGTTATCCCGCAGGTCTGATGACAAGAGCAAACTGGACGGGATCGGTCGCTCAGGCCAAATCTACACAGCCTGTCCCGGCCACAAGAATCTTTTGCTTCTCCATTATCATCTAATTTGGGAAACAGCGTATACTGTCGCGCCGCACGAAAAGCGTTTCACCGTATTCATTCAGCGAGGCGCGGCCCGGCGGCCAGCCAGCAGCAGCGCGAGAGCGCCGCCTTATTTGACCGCGCCGGAGGTCAGGCCGGCGACGAAATTGCGCCCCACCAGGCTGAACAGGAACAGCACGGGCAGCGTCGTCACCGTCGCCCCGGCCAGCAGCAGCCCCCAGTCAACCTGGTACTGGCCGATGATGCCGGCCAGCCCCACGGGAACTGTCCGGTTGGCGTCGCTGATGATCAGGATGGAGGCAAACATGTACTCGGTCCACGAAGTGATGAACGCATAGATGGCGATGCTGGCGATGCCGGGGGCAGTCAGCGGCAGCATGATACGGATCATGATGCGCAGCTTGCCGGCCCCATCCAGGGCCGCCGCCTCCTCCAGCTCGTAGGGCACGGACCGGAAGAACGCCTGCAACATCCAGACCGCGAACGGGGCGGCGAACGTCACGTTGACAATCACCAGCGCCCAGCGCGTATCAATGAGGCCGATCCTGGACAGCATGTCATACAGGGGCACCAGCAGCAGGATGCCCGGAAAAGCGTAGGTGACCAGGATGATCCGGAACATGAACTTGCTACCCGGGAAGCGCAGCCGGTATAGCCCGTACGCCGCCAGCGTTGACAGCGTCACCGTCAGAATCATCGTCATTAGCGCCACGATTGCGCTGTTGATCAGGTAAGTGGGAAACGCGGAGGATTTCAGGAGGTGGTCGTAGTGTTCCAGGGTGAATGAGTGCGGGAACAGCGTCGGAACCTGCGCGATGATCTCCTGCGGCGCCTTGATGGATGACGAGAAAATCCAGTAAAAGGGCGCGATGACCAGGAACATCAGGAGGCAGACAGCCAGAGTGATGCCTAATGTCCGGCGCAGTTGCCATGATCGCAGCATGATCAGGCCTCCTCTTCCGATGACGGCATCATGAACCGGATGAACAGAGTCGCAAAGATGAGAAGGATGATCCCCATGATGACGGACGCCGCGGCAGATCGGCTCAGCCGGTAGCTGTTGAACGCCGTGTCGTAGATGAACACTGGCGCCGTCGTTGTCGCCGAAGATGGCCCGCCTTTGGTCAGCAGCCAGATCACGTCGAACACGTTGATCGACCACAGCGTACCGACCAGCCCCAGCACGAACAAGACTGGCTGTAAGGATGGCAGGGTGATATGCCAGAGCCGCTGGCGAGCCGACGCGCCGTCTACCGCGGCGGCTTCGTACAGGTCCTCCGGGATGCCCTGCATCCCCGCCAGCAGGATCACGGCCATCAGGGGGAACCACCGCCACGAATTGATCAGCACCACCGTGGTGTACGCCGCCGGGCCGGACCCGAAGAAGCCCACCGGCTGATCGACCACGCCGAGGGAGACGAGCGCATAATTGATAATCCCGCCCGATGTGCCCAGCAGCCAGCGCCAGATGATCACGACGACGACCGTCGGCACAATCCACGACAGGATCACCCAGATTCTCGCCAGCCCCTGGCCGCGAAAACGCTGCTTGAGGATGATCGCCGTCCCGAACGCAACCAGCGTCTGGATGACCGCATTCGACACCACCCAGATCAGGCTTCGGCCCAGGGCTTCCCAGAATTTCGTCGAGCTTAGAATCCGGCTGTAATTCTCCAGCCCGACGAAATTGCCCCCGGTCCCGATAATGCCCACGTCGAGCACGCTGATCCGGATGGCGGAAAGGAGCGGGTA